>JBHGBF010000133.1:0-14746 GCA_041946865.1 Acidobacteriota bacterium
GCAAGGGGCATGATGAACTCCAAAAGCGCCTGCCGCTTCGCTCGCAGAAAACTGAGCGGATTACGGCTGCTGCCTAATCTCAATTGCCTTGGCGGAGAACGCACGCTTATAATTGGTGACTTATGTTTTATCGCCCCTTTATCCTCGTGATCGTACTGGGACTTAGCGGCTCGCTGGCGAGCGCTGAACGCCCCTTTGCCTTGATCAAGCCAAATACCGGAACCGAGACGAATTACAGGTTCGACGTGAACAATATCCCGGTCGGCGATGAGACCTCGGTCAGCCCGGCAGATCTGAACTTTCCGCCGAACATCATCTTCACGCCGGACTCGCAAAAGGGGTTTGTCACTTTCCCCGGAAGCGACAAGATCCTCGCCTTTCGCCCTTCTACCGGCGAGATCCTCGCGACCATTGCCACCTCCAGCAACCCGACTACGCTCGCCCTGACACCTGACGGGAAGAGGCTCGCCGTTCCCTGCATGTTCCTGAAAGACAACACCACGGTCATTGGCGACGTGATCGGGAAGGAGATCGGTGCGATCAACATCATTGACGTCGAAACATACGAGGTCAAAACCCTCAATCTGACGAAAGTCTTTTTCTCTTTCGCCAACAACATCGTTTTTTCGGGAGACAGCAAGACCGGATTCGTTGCCTCATCCAAGACGGATGAAATTCTTCGTTTTGACGTTGCGACGGCCCAGGAGATCGAGCCTCGGCTGGACATGCCGCCCGGTTCGCGTCCGGCTTCTCTGGCCATGTCGCCCGATTTCAGCTACTTCACAGTGGTCCTGACCGGCTGGAGGGTCGGAACAACGCTGATACGCGACGACAACATCGGGGTCATCGACCCGCAGAGCTTTCAGGTGGCCCGATGGGTCGAGATGAAGTTCGAGGACAAGGAGATCAAGCCGGATTTCCAAGCTGTCAACACGGTGGCTTTTACCAAGGACGGCAAGTTGGGACTGGTAGCCGATCAGCTCAGCAGCACGATTGTATCCAGCCCGCTGACCGAAGACCGAGCGATCCTCTTTGAACCGGCCACGGGCAAAGTGGTGAAAGTCTTCAACACGGGGAACCTCCCCGGCAGCGCCTATACCACTCCGGACGGCCTGCGTTTCATCCTGATCGGTGAAGTCTATGTGACGATCATCGACGCCGCCAAACAAGAAGTGG
Source organism: Acidobacteriota bacterium (assembly GCA_041946865.1). GTDB lineage: Bacteria > Acidobacteriota > UBA6911 > RPQK01 > RPQK01 > RPQK01. The sequence goes on from JBHGBF010000133.1 coordinate 1,177, forward strand.
CCACCGACACTCCGATTCACGCTGATTTCAAGCCCGGCAACCAGCCGGGTTTCTCCCCGGACGGCAAGCGGATGTTTATTTCGGCCCCCATGTCCGATCACCTGCTGGTCTTCAGCCTCGATACCGGGGAGGTGTTACGGATCATCGATGTCGGCACTTTGATCAACCCCCTGACCGAAGATGATCCGTTGGCCAAGAAAACCTGCTCTCAGAATCTGCTCGACGGCACATGCACAGCGGCTCCTTTGAATCCGGCCATGACACCCGACGGGAAGATCCTGGCCTCGATCAACTTCAATGCCAATACGATCGATCTGATTGGCGACAGTCTGAACTTCGGTATTCCAACCCTTTTCTCGTACCCCCCGCCCACCGAGGCGACCGACACCACTCCTCACTGGTTTACCGGCCTGGCCTTTACGAACAACAGTTCGACAACCGAAGCAACCATTAAGACAAACGCTTACTCCTGGGCCGGGATCCTGTACCAGGATGAAGATTCGACAACGGACGTTACCGAGTATACAAACCCGAACACCATAACCCTGGCGCCCGGCGCCCAGAAGGCCTTCACGGCTGCCGACCTTTTGAAGCCGTCCAGCGGAAAGTCGGTTGAGGGTTGGCTGGATGTCGACTCGAACATATTCGAGACCGGTTCCTTTTTCATGGTCGGTGACGCAGCCCTGAAGCGGCTGGACGGCGCTCCAGCGTTCATGCAGATCGCTTCGACAGTCGTCATCCCCGAGGTTCGCGTGCTGGACGGTTTCCGGACCGAGCTGTCGGTTTTCAACTACTCGTGGACCCAGAATTCCGCGATCCTTAAACTCTACAACGACCAAGGCGCCCTGCTTTACACCTCGGAGTCTCTGGTTTTGCAGGGCGGGATGGAAATTACCCGCTTCGTCAAGGCCCCGGACGGGACCGCGGGCGTGTCCGTGTTCTTTCCGGACTCGGCCTTCGAGAATTTCACGAGCGGATATGTGGTCGTAGAGAGCCGGTATCCGGTCATCGCCCTCGAGCGGTACTACGACGCCGAGAGAATGTCCATCTTGTACGGTTTCCCGAAAGGAACCGGGTTCAATACCGCGAACAGGCTCTTCATTCCTCAAGTGGCCACGTTTGCGGGCTCGGAAACCTTTCTCAACCTCGTGAACATCGGGACTGAGACGGCCACGGTTACGGCGGTGTTGAAAGACAACAACGGAACAGGCATCGGCCTCCCTGCGACATTTCAGATCGAGCCTGGAAAGCGGGTACGCAGGAGTATTGCCGAGATTTTCCAACTGGCCGATAACGGGTCGCCTGTCTCCGGCTGGATTCAGGTGGACGCAGACAAGCCGGGCCTGGTCGGGAATGCGGAAATCAGAACCTATGCCGGCAAGGCAATGACCACGTTGACGCTTACCCCGTCCGGTGGAAAGAAACTCTCGTTTTCACACGTCGCTCAAGGCCTCGGGTATTCGACCGGGATTTCTCTCTTGAACCCCGGGGCGGTTGCTGCGACTGCCCAGATCGACATCGTCGCCAACGACGGGACTCTTGTCGCGGGGAAGCAGGTCACGATCCCGGCGGGCGGGCGGCTGGTCAACATGCTGACCGACCAGCAGCTCTTCCCGACTCTGCAAGAGACCATAGGCGGATACATCCGCGTGACATCCGATCAAGAGCTGATCGGTGTGGAGATTTTCTTTTCGGACAACTTGGAACTGCTGTCGCTGGTTCCAGGGCAGGTCGTTCAGGAGTAAGCAACGGGGCAAACAAGGACAAACCCAGCCAGGCACGGGCGGAACCTGTTGCTCCCGGCTCGAGCTGGTCCGTGGAAGTCAGTGCCGCTTTGCCTGAACTTACTGCTGCGATGTCTCATCTACTGCACTGCAGGGCCGGTGTGCCATAATGACAGCTATGAGAATTGTCCTGGTTTGTGTATTGATATTTCCCACGCTGATCGGGTTTTCCTCAGCCGCTAGTGCCGATCTGGCACAAGCGTATTACCATTTCACGTTGGCTCGATTGTACTCCCAGGACAAGCAGTTTTCCGACGCTTTGGCGGAATTGGACAAGGCCATCGGGCTCAACCCGGAAAGCTCGGAGCTTCGGGTCCATCAGGCCATGGTCTATTATGAAAGCAACAACTTCCGGGACTTTGTCGCTTCCTGCCAGAAGGCTATAGAACTGGACCCGGAGAACCCGGAACCGCATTTCCTGCTGGGTCGCTTCTATTTCACCTACAAGGAAAGTCCGTCCGGCACGATGATCGATAAGGCGATGGCCGAATTCGATCGCGTCGTCCAGCTGGATCCGAAGCACGTTTACGCGCTCGATTACCTGTCCCGGCTGTACGTCCTGAAGGAGAACTGGGAGAAAGCGGCAGAGACTCTGGCCCGCGTCGTCCAGCTCCAACCGTCTCACTCGAATGCTCATTACTTAAGGGCGCTGGCACTCGTCAGACTCAACAAGTCCGACGAGGCGATCAAAGTCCTGGAGAAGGCCGTCGAATATCAGGCGGCTGGAGAGGACCACCTGAAACTCCTGGGTGGGCTCTACTTGCAACGCCGCGAAACCGCGAAGGCAGTGCAGGTCTTCCGGCAGGCGATGCAGATGGACAGCCGCGGTGAAGACATCGAGATCCGCCTGGAGCTGGCCAAAGCCCTCAATCTGAGTAGGAAGTACGCGGAAGCCGTCGACGTTTTGACTCCGGTGACGAAGCCGTCATCGAGAGCCACGAGGGAACAACAGATCGAGGCGAATTTCGAGCTGGCAAAGGCGCTGTCCGGTGTGGGGCGCAGGGCCGATGCGATTGAAGGATTCAAGAAGCTGCTCAGCGGAGAGCTACCGGAACAGTCGCGACCTGTCGTCCAGACCAGGTTGGCGCTGCTGTATCAAGAGTCGCGAGATCATGACAAGGCCTTGCAGCTGTTCAGGGAGGTCTACGACTCCAATCCCGATAATCCCGAATACACGATGAACCTGGCCTTCGCACTAAAGGACGCCGGGCGCGCTCAGGAAGCCCTGCCCATGGTCGACGGGTACTTGAGCAAGCATCCCGACGAGACCTACCTCCTGATCGCCAAGGGCCAGATTCTAGGCGCCTTGGGGAGGGTTCAGGAAGCAGTGGAGCTTCTGACCGACTCCGGTCTCAAGCAGGCGGACCCTGAGCCGTTCGTCCTCGCCGCCAGCCAGCTTTACATGGATCACAAGAAATACCCGGAGGCCGCCAAAGTCGTCAAGCGAGGCCTCGAGAAACGGCCCGACAGCGAAACTATGCAGTTCCAGCTGGGAGCGATTTACGAACGCCAGGAACAGTATGGGGACGCCGAGGCGAGTTTCAAGAAGGTCCTCGAGAAGAATCCGCAGCATGCCCCCGTTCTCAACTATCTCGGCTACATGCTCGCCGACCGGGGAATCCGGCTCGACGAAGCCAAGGGCTACATCAAACGGGCCGTCGACCTCGATCCTCACAACGGCGCGTACCTCGACAGCCTGGGCTGGGTCTACTTCAAGCTGAAAGAATACGATCAGGCTGAACGTTTTCTCCGAGAGGCCGCCGAGCTGAACGATGACGATCCGACCATCCTCGAGCACCTCGGCGATGTCTACGGGAAACTCGGTCGCTACGCCGAGGCGGGTCAGTACTATGAAAAGTCCCTGGCTCAGAGCAAAGAACCCAACGAGCGCAAGCGGGTCCAAGGCAAGCTGAGCAGCGTCAAGAAAGTCCTGTCCCAGCGCCGGCAGTAACGCGTCTGAAAAGCCCATCACCTGACTGCTGACCGCTGAAAGCTCTCAGAAGCTGTCAGCGATCAGCGTTCAGCTTTCAGAGTTGTGCTATCCTCCTTGGCATGGCTCGAGCAGGCGCGCACTCTGAGAACAGCGGAGACGCGGGCCTGGACGCTCCTTCTCAATTGGAAGTTCCCTCCTTCGCCAAGATCAATTGGTTCCTCCGCATCGAGGGTCGCCGCCGTGACGGGTACCATCAGATCACAACGGTTTTCCAGACCGTAGATCTGGTGGACCGGATCCGCTTCAGGGTTACCGAAGACACTGCCATTCACCTCGAGGTTGCCGGGCGTGAAGTTGCCGGGGGGGAAGACAACCTGCTTTACCGGGCAGTCGCCTCGGTCCAGGAAAGGGCCGGCGTCAGGCGGGGCCTGCATATCTCGCTCGCCAAGCGGATCCCGGTAGGAGGAGGGTTGGGCGGCGGATCTTCGAATGCAGCCGTAGGACTGCTTGCGGCTGACCGCCTCTGGAGGACGAACCTCGGAACCGACCAACTAATGGAGCTTGCCGCGTGGTTGGGGGCTGATGTCCCGTTCTTTCTCGAAGGAGGGACCGCCTTGGGGACCGGTCGCGGTGACCACCTTTTTCCTTTGCCCGATTTTCCCCAGACGCAGCTCCTCATACTCCTTTACCCCGGCTTCCCCGTTTCGACCAGAGACGCCTACCAGGCCCGCGACTGGGGCGAGTACCGCGGGGACCCAGTATTGACAACAATCGAGGCGGAGCATAAAATTCATCGTTTCCGCGAGGCCATCGCACGGGTCGACTTGTCTTGGCTGGAAAACGATTTCGAGCAAATCGTTTTCGAACTTTACCCGACTCTTGCTCAAGGCTCTCGCCAGTTGATGGCGGCTGGATGCCGGCCGGTTTTGTTGTCCGGCAGCGGGTCTTGCCTTTTCGGAGTCGTTGACGCCGACAAGGCAGAGAAGGCAGCCCGGGAAGTCGCGCGGCAGACAGCAGGGGAAGTCTTCCTCTGTCACAGTCTCTCAAGGCAAGAATATAAGAGAAGATTTGCTATAGCGGGTCTCGAACTGTGAACCGAGTTGCCGGTTGCCGGTAACGTGTTCCCGGTTATGGTTTGCACTGCATGGTCGCACACGGATGAACATGTCGTCGAAACTAAGGGTTTTTTCAGGCAGCGCGAATATTCCTCTGGCCCAGGAGATCTGCTCTTACCTGGGAGAGACTCTCGGTGAGGTGAAGCTGAAACGGTTTTCGGATCAGGAAGTCAATTTCCAGATCCTGGAGAATGTGCGGGGCCGCGATGTTTTCGTCATTCAGCCGACCTGTCCCCCGGTCAACGAAAACATCATGGAACTGCTGGTCATGATCGACGCCTTTAAAAGGTCCTCTGCATGGCGCATCACGGCCGTCATCCCTTACTACGGGTACGCGCGACAGGACCGAAAGGAAAAGCCGCGCGTGCCGATTTCGGCAAAGCTCGTGGGGGATCTGCTCACGGCAGCGGGCGCTCACCGGCTTTTGACTCTCGATCTGCACGCCGGCCAGATCCAAGGTTTCTTCGACATACCGGTGGATCATCTCTATGCCCGCCCCGTTTTGCTCGATTACCTGCTGAAACTGAAAATAAAGAGGATGACGGTGGTTTCGCCTGATGCCGGCGGTGTGGAAAGAGCGAGAGCCTATGCGAAACGGTTGGGCGCGACACTGGCGATCATCGACAAGCGACGGGTCGACGACAACGTCGCCGAGGTGATGCACCTCGTCGGAGACGTGAAGGGTCGTAACTGCATTGTCATCGACGATCTGATCGATACCGCGGGAAGCATTATCCGGGCGGCCGAAGTGCTGCGCCGCGAAGGCGCCGAACGAATCCTGGTGGGGGCCACTCACGCCGTCCTCTCAGGTCCGGCGATTTCACGCATAGCAGAATCCGATATCGAAACCGTCGTCGTTTCCAACACGATTCCACTTCCTCCTGAGAAGACGATCCCGAAAATCAAAGTCCTCAGTGTCGCCCCCCTGTTAGGTGAGGCGATCCGATCGATACATAAGGAGACCTCGGTCAGCAAACTCTTCAACTGAGGTCAGGAGAATCAGGCACGGCGTAGGGTGGGTGGGCTGTTTTGCCTCCCCCGTTCAGCTTCCGGTGGGTAGCGGAAAACGCGGCCCGCCCTGCGCAGGAGAATCAAGCAATGGCAGATACAGTAGTCCAGGCAACAGTCAGACAAACAATCGGGAAGAACGAGAATCGCCGTCTGCGAGCCAGAGGACGCATTCCGGGTGTGGTGTACGGACGTGGCATTACGCCAATAGCAGTCAGCGTCGACCCACGCGACATCCATCGGATATTGCACTCGGACACCGGTCGTAACACGATCTTCAAGCTCGATGTCGACGGGACCTCCCGTGACGTCTTGATCCGCGACATGCAGCTCGATCCGCTGCACGACACCCTGGTCCACGCCGATTTTCAGGCGATTGCGATGGACGAGACCATGGTCTTCGACGTGCCGGTGGAGCCGGTCGGAACCGCCAAGGGCGTCAAAACCGGAGGCGGCCTGCTGGAGGTCGTCCTGCGCACAATCCAGGTCGAATGCCTGCCGGGTGATGTTCCTCAGCATATCGCCGTGGACGTGAATGATCTCGATGTCGGTGGAACCATTCGCGTGTCGCAGCTCCAGGTTGATGCCGAGAAGATCAAGATCCTCAACGACCCGGATCTGGTCGTGCTGAGCGTCGTCTTGCCGGCGGCCGAGAAGGTCGAAGAGGTGGCGGCGCCGGCCGAAGAAGAAGCGGCGGCTGAACCCGAAGTCATCAAGAAAGGCAAGGCTGAGGAAGAAGAAGCCGGCAAGGAGTAAGGGCGCGTGTTTCTGGTTACCGGCCTTGGGAATCCCGGAACCCGGTACTCGCTTAACCGGCACAATGCCGGTTACCTGCTCGTGGATCGGTTGGCCGAGCAGGCCGGGGCCAGATTCGAGCGACTCCTTAAACGCTCGACCTCCTGCACGGTTGACTGCTGCGGCAACCAGACCGTGCTCGCCAAGCCTCTGACCTACATGAACCGCAGCGGCGGAGCAGTTCTGGAGCTGCTTGACCGCTACTCGGTGCGGCTGGATCATCTGCTTGTCGTGTATGACGAAGTCGCCTTGCCGCTTGGCAAGATGCGGCTCAGGCGATCGGGCAGTGCGGGCGGGCACCGGGGAATGCAGTCCATCCTCGACGCCCTCGCCACTGAAGACGTCCCCCGACTCCGTATCGGCGTAGGCCTCGAAGAACCACCTGAGGACTACCCGGAATTCGTCCTGTCGGATTTCTCGAAGGCCGATCTGGCCGTCCTCGACGCCGTCCTGGATCGCGGATGCGAGGCCGTAAGCACCTGGATTTGTGAAGGTATTGAGAAAACTATGGCGAGGTTCAATGGTTAGACGCTGCCAGGTCGTCAGTTCGGCGGCATTACCGAAACCAGGCATGTCATGACACTCACGTTCCTGATCCTGCTTCCGCTGATTGGTGCCATTGGCCTGTTGCTCGCCTTGATGACTTTCCAACGCGTCAGGAAACGGCTGCCCTTGGATCCCTGTTTTGCAGGTATCTCCTCGGAAATCCTGCGGTCTCTGGTCGTTTTCCTGATCCGCAGCGGCCTTGTTTTCGGGGCGCTGCTTGTGCCGCTGGCGCTGGTTTTGTCTCACTGGGTGACGTCAGGCACCGCCGGGAGTTTTGCCGCAGGCACCCTTCTGTCGGCGGGAGTCGTGGCGCTATGCAGCCTGACGGCGGCCCACACCGTTCCGCTGACCCTCAAAGCCGCCGGAGAAAAGGGCTCGCAAGGGGCGCTGGCTGCAGCCTATTCGGGCGCCAGCGTCTGCGGCCTGGTCGCTGCCTCCGCCGGATTGATCAGCCTCTCCCTGGTTTACTTCCTCTCCGCGCGCGGCCCGTTGGAACCCATCGATCTCGTGGCCTTCATCCTGGGCGGGACCTGGGTGTCACTGCTTTGCCGGCTGGGGGGAGGGATTTTCAGCAAGGCTGCAAATCTGACCGCGAGCGTGGTCGGGCGGCTGGAGCCGGCCCTGGCGCCGGAAGATCACCGAAATCCGGCTTCGATCGCTGAAAAGGCGGGGAACTATGCCGGGAGTCTGTGCGGGGCCGTATCCGAGCTGCTGGAAGTCTGGGGCGCCTCGATTGTAGCCACCGTTCTCATCGCCTCTTCGGGCCTGTCTACCATCGTTAACATCACAAATGAGAACCGAAGCGATTACATGTCACTGCCGGTTCTTGTCGGCGGCATTGGTCTGGGCTCGTCCATCATCTCCCTGCTGGTCTGCCACCTGGTTTCGCGCTGGGACGCAGGCACGACTTTCAGATTCTGCCATCTGCTCGCCTCGGCGATCCTTCTCGGCGGCGTATTCCTTACCGTGAATGCGCTCGAGTTGGAGCTCGGTGTTTTCTACGCCATCCTGCTCGGTGTCGTGAGCGGCTTGATCGTCGGGCTTTTGACTGAATGGTACACGTCCGGGCCGCCGATTCGGCGGATTGCGCAGGCCTCCAGCACCGGAACCGTCACCAACATCCTGGCCGGGCTGACCGTGGGAATGCAGTCAACGGCACTTCCTGTGCTGACCATCTCCGGCGCCGTCCTTATCGCTTACAACTACGCTGGGATTTACGGTATTGGAATGGCCAGCGCAGGCATGCTCGCGAACGTGTCCGGGATCCTGACAGTGTCTGCTTTCGGGCCGATCATCGACACCGCGAGCGGCGTCGTCCGGCTCGCCGGCGCTCAACCCGCCTGGCTGGGAGGGCTCACGCGTCTGCATCTGACGGGCAATTCCACCACGGCGGTAGGAAAATCCCTGATCTCCAGCGCCAGTGCTCTCGCCTCCCTGGCCCTCCTTTCGGCTTATGCCCGACTGGTCGGCCTTCCCAGCGTCGATCTGGTTAACCCTACAGTCATCGTCGGGTTCCTTCTGGGGGGCATTCTTCCCTTCTTCCTCTCGGACGCGATCATCACTTCCATCGGAAAGGCCGCTTTTGCAGAGGTTGAAGAGGCACGACGCCAGTTTCGGGAGATTGCCGGCGTCCGCGAAGGAACCGCACCACCCGACAACGCCCGTTTTGCGGTGCTGGCGACCTGGACGGCCTTGAAAGAAATGACGCTGCCGCTGCTCGTATCGGTCGCTTCGCCCGTTATCATCGGGCAGGTTTTGGGCCGGGCCACGTTGGCGGGAATGATGGCTGGCGCCCTGGTTTCAGCGGTCCTCCTGGGTCTCTTCATGGTTCATTCCGGAACGGCCTGGGATAATGCCCGCAAGCAGCTTGAGCTCAGCTCCACGCCCGCGTGCACTGCCGACCAACTTCAGGCGGCTCAGGCCGGCGATCTGGTCGGAGACCCGTTCAAGGACGCCTGCGGCCCCTCGGTGATCGTCCTCGTCCGGCTGATGGCCATCACCGCCCTGATTGCCAGCCCGCTTTTGCGCTGAGGCTTTTTGCCCGACTGACGCCGGCCGGCAAAGGCGGGCGTTATCGCATGGCGGCAAAACTTTTATGGCCTGAGGGATACCAATACCGCCGGGTTATGCTAGAATGATCCTTTTTCAAGTGAGGAGAAATAGTCCATGAGACGATACGAAGTCGTGTTCGTTCTCGCTCCCACGCTGACTGAAGACGAGGTAGAGCAGACCATTGAGAGCTTTACCAAGACAGCCAGAGAGAAGGGGGCCGAAATTGTCAGTGTCGACAAGTGGGGAAAACGCCGCCTGGCCTTCCGTGTCGGCAAGCATTCCGACGGATTCTATGTCGTGTTGACGTTGCATGAGCCAAGCGGGGTCGCCGTTGCCGAACTGGAACGGCGGTTTAAAGTTACCGATTCCGTGATCCGCTTCCTTTCTGTTCGGACCGATCTCGATCTGAAGCGGGCCGAGAAGTTCAAGAAGGAACGGGAGCTGCGACGCCAGAAGCGGCCGGCGCCCGTGCGAGAGCGGGCAGGCCGTCAGGAGATGGAAGAGGTTTTGGCCGCAGCCGAGCCCGTTGAGAAAGAGGAGGAGTAGCGGATATGGTGAGAAGACGAAAGTTCTGTAAATTCTGCGCCGAGAAAATCGATTACATCGACTATAAGGATACCCGGCTGCTCGGTCAGTTCGTCCCCGAGCGGGCACGTATCCTGCCGAGGAGAATCTCCGGGGTCTGTGCGACCCATCAACGCAAACTGGCCCTGGCCATCAAGCGAGCGCGCCACCTGGCTTTGCTGCCTTACGTGGCCGACTAGATCCACTGACCGCTGCCCACCTGGCCGGATCAACGCCGGTCCACCCAGGGCGGGTCAGCGGCCGGCGATTTCGCGAGGTTACGACATATGCAAGTTATTTTGACGGACGACGTTTTTCAACTAGGCAAGCGCGGTGAGGTCGTCAAGGTGGCTGACGGCTACGGCCGTAATTATCTGATTCCCCGCAAACTGGCGATCCCCGTCACACCGGGCAACCTCAGGATGATCGAGCAGCAGCGCCTGGCCATGGCCAAGAAAGAAGCCAAGTTCAGGGAAGAGGCCCAGCTGCTCGCCGGCGAGTTGAACCAGATGCACCTGATTGTCAGCCGCAAGGCCGGCGACACCGGCGCGCTTTTCGGTTCGGTCACTTCTAAAGACCTGGCCGACCTGCTGGCGACTCAGGGCATCCACATTGATCGACGCAAGATCCTCATGGAGCAGCCGGCCAAAGCGATCGGAAACTACAGCATCGAGGTCCGGCCGCACAGCGACGTGCAGGCGGTCATCACGGTCTCCGTCCTCCCCGAGGGGGATGAACCGATTGCCCAGGCCAAGAAGCGCGATGCAGAAAGCGACCGCATCGTCGCCGAGCTGGACGCCAAGGTCAAGGAAATCGCTCTCCTGACGGGAACCCGAAAGCCGGAGGAAGCCGCGGCTGCGGCGCCTGCTGAAGCCGCATCCGAAGCCAAACCCAAGCGTAAGGCTCGAAAGGAACGGGAAGCCAAGGAAGAGGCCGCGGCGCCCAAGCAGGAGGCAGCCGTCCAGGAGAAGCCCGCCGAAGAGTAGGGACCAGGACAAACAGGGCAGAAGCCGCGAGCGAAGCATTTCTCGCGAACCGTCCCGGCCCCGCCTCCGATTCAGCTCAATCAGATTCCAGGAGGCACCGCCGCATGGCTCAGCAAAAAACCCCTTCGCTCGCGGCGCTGTTCAGTCCCGTTTGCCGTAAAATGGGGCGCGATGCAACCGGCCGATGTCACCCTGCAAAAAAGCATGCCCCACAGCCTTGACGCGGAAAAGGCTGTCCTTGGTGCCATCCTCATAGACAACTCGACCTTCGATCAAGCCGCTGAAGCGCTGACTCCCGATGACTTCTACTTTGAAGGGCATCGGAAGATCTTCATGGGGATGCTCGAGCTGTCCCGGACCTTCAAACCGATCGACACCCTGACAGTGGCTCACGCGCTGCAGAACACCAATGACCTGGAGGAGCTGGGCGGTCTGCCTTATGTTTCCGGACTGATGGACGGGGTGCCTCGGGTGGCGAATATCGAGCATTACGTCCGGATCATCAAGGAAAAGTCCACCATCCGGCGGTTGATTCATTCGGCTAATGAAATCCTGGTCCGGGGGTTCTCCAACGAAGAGGACGTCCATGAATTACTGAATCGGGCAGAACGGTCAATCTTCGAGATCAGCCAGTCGAACGTGAGGACCGGTTTTCGCCGGCTTCAGGACCTGATGCCCGAGGTTTACGCGAATATCGAGATCCTGAGCAAGCAGAAGGAGCTGGTCACCGGTGTTGCCACCGGATTTATGGAGCTGGACACCATGACCTCCGGCCTGCAACCCTCGGATCTTATCATTATCGCCGCCCGCCCGGGTCTCGGGAAAACGAGTTTTGCGCTGAACATCGGACAGCATGCGGCCATGATGCAGAAAACAGTGGGCATCTTCAGCCTGGAAATGGCCGCTCATCAGTTAGTGCATCGTCTGATCTGCGCCGAGGCGCGCGTTGACAGCCACCGGGTCCGGACTGGAAAGCTTCACCGCGAGGATTGGCAGGCGCTGGGCAAAGCCATCACGCGGCTGGATAAAGCCAAGATCTTCATTGACGATACACCGGGCATCAGCGTGACTGAGATGCGGTCGAAATCCAGGCGGCTGAAGGCAGAGCACGGCCTGGATCTTCTCATCGTCGACTACCTGCAGCTCATGTCGCCCGGTCCTGCCGCCCGACAGCGATATGAGAACCGGCAGCAGGAAATTTCGGCCATCAGCCGATCCCTCAAGGGCCTTGCCAAAGAGCTGAACATCCCTCTCATAGCAATATCCCAGTTGAGCCGGGCGCCCGAGCAGCGCCGGGGCGACCACAAGCCGCAGTTGTCCGACCTTCGTGAATCGGGATCAATTGAGCAGGACGCCGACGTGGTTTTGTTCATCTATCGGGAAGACATTTACAGCAAAGAGGAAGATCCCGAAGAGAAAGGCATCGCCCAGATCATCATAGGGAAACAACGAAACGGGCCCGTCGGGACCGTCCGGCTCGTCTTTATCGAGCAGTGGACCAAGTTCGAGAATCTGGCGCCGGACCGCCCGCTGTAAGGAGTACCTTCCAGAGCCACGCACGGTTGGAGGGTGTTGAACCGATTCCAAACATGAAAAAAAGCTGGGTTGAGGTATCGTCGGACCGCATTGCAGCCAATGTGGCGGCCATCCGCCGGAGGATCGGAAAGCAGACGGACATCATCGCCGTCGTCAAGGCAAATGCCTATGGCCACGGGGCTGCCGGTACCGCTGTCCGGCTTCGTGACTCCGGTGTGACATCTTTTGCGGTTGCCACCGTGGAAGAGGCGCTCACGGTGCGTGAGGTCGTCCACGACGCAAGAATCCTGGTGCTGACCGGGTGTGAGACCGGACAGGAACAAGTCTTCCGGAACAATCATCTCACCGCCTCGGTCTTCGAGCGCGGTCCCGTGCCGGACGTGGACATCGAGCTTAAGATCGATTCGGGAATGGGTCGGCTGGGCGTTCCTTATGCTCAGGCGCCGGCTCTCCTCGACCAGCTAGGCGACCAGGTGACGGGCGTCTTTTCCCAGTTCGCTTCATCCGACAGTGATCCGGATTTTACTCGTGCTCAGCTCGACATCTTCCTGGCCGCAACCAGGCGGGTCACGTGCCGCCGCCATATGGCCAACAGCGCCGCCCTGTGTTTCCCTGCCTCCCATCTCGACGCAGTCCGTCCCGGACTGGCCCTTTACGGCATCGCTTGCTGTCCGGATTTTTCCGACCTGCTTCCGGCCCTGACCTGGAAAACCAGCGTCCTTTCGCTGAGACAGATGTCGCCGGGCGAGACCGTGGGTTACGGGCGAACGTTCACGATCTCCCGCCCAAGCCTGGTCGCGGTTCTTCCGGTCGGTTATGCGGACGGCTACAACCGTGCGTTCTCGAACAACGCCGAAGTCAGGGTCCGGGGCGTTCTCGCCCCCGTTATCGGCCGTGTCAGCATGGATCTGATAAGCGTCGACGTTACCGATGTGCCCGGCATAGCCCACGGGGACGACGTAACCTTGTTGGAAACCGATCCCCAGTCCCCGATTTCCGCTGCCGCGCTTGCCAGACGGATCGGCACCATCCCGTACGAGCTCCTCACGTCGATTGGGTCCAGGGTAGAACGCGTCTATGTCTGACAGCTTTCAGCTTGTAAGACACCGGTTTTTAAAGCCAACGGCCTTCGCCCCAGGCTAACCTGAGTCAGGCCGTTATAGAAGAGGGATATTTACTTGACTCCAGTAACCCCCTACATATTGCGGTTGGAATGGGCGAGTTCGAGCCAAAGCGGCAAATTGTTCGTAG
>JBHGBF010000134.1:0-26634 GCA_041946865.1 Acidobacteriota bacterium
AAAGCGCTACCCTGGGCTGTCATGCTTCACGCTTTCAGCGTGATACAGCCACACGGCAGTGGTTCGTGTTGATTCATCTGTATACTTTCGCCAAAGTCCAGAGTCCCTTCGGGACAAAAAGCAGGCTCCCCTCCGGGGGTAAAAACCATTAAGTCAACAGTGTTGCGCCTAAAGGCGGCACTACAAACAAGAGTGAGGCACTGGGTCTGTCCGGGAACAGACACGATTCCCACCGATCGGAGCGAAGGACCGGTCTGTCATGCGCTCGCGGACAAAATCCCCCCAGCCTCGATCTCAACCTCTTGGATGGACAGTGAACGTAATTCGTTCAACAACGTCTTTTTGCCAGAAGCCGTTGATGGAGCGGATGAGCATGGTCCTGATGTCGGCCAGCTCGTTGCGCCAGCTTTCGCTGGCGACGGCCAGGACCAGGCGCTTGCGGGTCAACTGCAGTGGGGAAGTTTTACGCGCCAGTTCCTCCCCCACGATTCGAGGCCAGAACTCGCAGAGGCAGAGAAAGGCAGCCGCCTCGTCTCTGGCTGCCTCTCGAACGAACCCCGGAAGGAACGATGTGACCGGCTTCATCCTGCTAGTGTCCGGCCCCGGCTGGGACTTGTGCTTTGATCTCGTTCTGGCGCTTCAGGAGCGCCTGGTCCTCAGGAATCGTGGAATCCAGCACGACCTTCTGGGGCTTGAAGACTGAGATGCTTCCGTTCTGATCCAGCTCAAAAACCAGCTCGCCGAGATGGCGCCCTCGCTCCATGCTCCAAACCAGGACGGCATTATTCACCTGCTCGGGTGTGTGCTCAATCACGGATCGCTCGACCATCATGATCGCGTAGATCTCCGGATTGTTCTGGGCCAGGCGAATCGCGACGCTCTTGGGCACTTCCGCCAGAACAATCAGATAGTCGGCTTTCTTCAGAACCTCCGGTTTAATCTTTGCCACCGCCTCCGCGGGGTCCTGAGCGGTGAAAGGAGAATTGGGTTTCAGCTGTATGGGATTAACCAGGCCGAGGAAACCCAGTCGTATGTTCTTTTTGAGGCCTAGCTGCTGACCCGGGACTTCGACGACTGCGTACCGCCGGGGAGTGGGCAGGCTCTTGTCGCGGGGCGTCAGATTCGTGGAAATGATGGCCGTCGTTTTGAATTTCGACTGGCTCAGGTCTTTCCACAACAGCAGGTCTTCTGCGCCTAGATTCATGACCTGGATAGGCAGAAAATCCAGGCTTTGTTTCATGAACTCGTTTACGGTATCGGACCCGGGACCGAGCGGCATGAAGTAGTTGCCCAGGTCCACGTGCAACGCGTAACCGCCTTCGCGCTTCTCATAGTCCTTAGCAAAACCGGCTCGCCGAGCCAGTCCCCCTGATGGGTTGACCGGTCAACCACAAGGGCCGTAACTGCCATGGACGTACCCGGTGTAGAAGAGGGTGATTTTCCTTGCCTGGTTTGCCGCATCGGCTGGAAACGGCACAAACCACAGCAGGGCCAGAAGCAAGGCCAACGCGCGCACGACTCGTAATGGCATGATCGCAATTGTACCAGAAAGTGCGAGGGCGGAAGTCAGTAGCGGGCCGGGGCGCCCTGATCCGCCGACAAGGAGGCTTGGGCGCCGACGTGGTGGCCCGCGGTGAAAGGGCGTCGCCTCTTTCCGGAACAGGGCAGGCAGCCGAACTTCTTGACAACCAAACCCCAAAACCCTTATAGATGTAAGGGATTTTTTGGGTATGGACACCACATGTGCCCTAATACTGAACGCGACTTACGAGCCGATTCAAATTGTCTCGTGGAAGCGAGCGATCAGGATGCTCTTCCAGGAGAAGGTCGAAGTAGTCGCGGAGTATGAGGATAGGGTAATCAGAAGTATCTCGGTTACGATTCGGGTTCCTTCAGTCCTGCGTTTACTCCAATACGTCAACGTCAAGCACTACCATCACCAGGTGAAGTTCACCCGGGCGAATATTTATGCCCGGGATCAGCATCGCTGCCAGTACTGCGGCCGCCGTTTTTCGCCGATCGAGCTCACATACGATCATGTCATTCCCGTCGCACGGGGTGGTCGTAAGACGTGGGAGAACATCGTGACCTGTTGCCGGGAATGCAACCGGAAGAAGGGAGACCACCTTCCGGAAGAGGTCGGGCTGAAACTGTTGCGGGCGCCGAAGGCACCCAGCGGATTTCCGCACAAGATGCACTTCTTGCTCAGCCGCACCAAGCCGCCCGACAGCTGGAAGAGCTACATTTTTTGGAACGTTCAGGTGTCGGTGACCTGATTTTGTGCTGAATTCTCAGTGAAACGTCTGCCCCTTCTTTTCATCCTATTTAACGACGGGGGCATTGATAGTACGGGAGCCTCTCCCTAAAATAGGAAGTGGAGTTTCAAGAACGCCGATATGTCGACCGGGTTTAAAGGTCTGCTTTCCAAAGCCAGGGCTTTGCTGGAATCGCTTCTGGCATTGAACGTCACTGAGGCGGAAAGAGTGCAATACGCTTCAGGATACGGGTTTGACGACCAGGCGTTGGCCAGCCGCAGACCCACTCAAGTGGCTGTTGTCCTTGCACTCCTTTTTCACGTCTTACTTTTCCTGATTGTTTTTCCTTCTCTGGGTGACCGGGTCTTTCAGCCTTCCGAGCAGGTGCTCGTCCTGAAGAATCTGGCGCCCGCGGGCGGCGGCCGACCGAAGCCGGTTGCGCCCCGGACTGTTCCCGTTCTTCCCAAGCCGGAACCCATCCTTGTTCCTATTCCCGATCCGACTCCGAACGATCCCGAGCCCATTCGTCGCAGCGAAGTGCTCGAGGTTCCGAAGGTCGTGCAGGAAATTGCCGCTGACTTGAGCATAGGCGACGTGGATGCCCCTCCGGGTCCGATCGGAGCCGAAGGCCGGGGTGTTGCGGGAACCGGGACCGGTCTTGCCTCTGGTCCGGGCGGCGGGTCGGGCCCTCCCGGCGACGGCGTTTATGAGTATGGGACGCCGGGCATCGTCGATCCGCAAATCCTGATTCAGACGATTCCGTCATATACCGACGAAGCGATCAAGGCCAAAGTCCAGGGCGTAGTTCTTCTGCAGGCCATCATCCGGAAGAACGGGAGAGTGGACAGCCCCGTGGTGCTGAGAGGCCTTGGCTATGGCCTCGAAGAAAAGGCCATCAAGGAAATCGTCTCCAATTGGCGCTTCCGTCCCGCCATGCTCAATGGCCGCGCGGTTGATCTTCAAGCCACGATTGAAGTTACCTTCAATCTCCGGTAAGATCTTCACCCTGAGAATTTGGCGGCCGATGAATTGACGCAGATGAGACGGCCAGAAATGCGTCTTATCTGCATTATTCGTGGCCCTCGTAACTTCACCGGGATCCCAATCACCTTGAAAAACACTATCAATCTTCCCAAAACCGGCTTCCAGATGAAGGCGAACCTGCCGCTCATGGAACCGCGAATGCTCGAGCGGTGGGACAAAATGGATCTGTACCACCGCATCCGGGAAGCGCGAGCCGGTCGGCCCGCCTTTGTCCTGCATGATGGACCGCCTTACGCGAACGGTCACATTCACCTGGGTCACACGCTCAACAAGATCCTGAAGGATTTCATTGTCAAGTCGAAGGCCATGGAGGGATTCGATACTCCCTACGTGCCCGGCTGGGACTGCCACGGTCTTCCGATTGAGATCAAGGTCGCAGGCAAGAAAAAGGCCAACCAGGACGTGCTGAAGATCCGGCAGGAATGCCGGCAGTATGCCGACCGCTTCGTCGCCATACAGCGGGATGAGTTTCGCCGGCTCGGTGTCTTCGGCGAGTGGGAGCGTCCTTACCTCACGATGAGCCCCGAATATGAGGCGACGACCGCCCGCCTGCTGGGCCGTTTTATCGAGCAGAACGGGGTCTTCAAGGGCATGCGCCCGGTTCACTGGTGCATCAGCTGCGAAACCGCACTGGCCGAGGCCGAGGTCGAGTACAAGGATCATACCAGTGAATCGATCTACGTGAAATTCCCCATTGCCGGTGGGCCGCCCGAAGTACTCCCGCAAACCGGTTTGCCGCTTTTCGTCCTGATCTGGACCACCACTCCGTGGACGCTTCCCGCCAACCTGGCCGTGGCTTTTCATCCTGATTACGACTACTGCTTCGTGGAGGCGGGAGGTGAAGTCTATCTGATCGCGCGGCACCTGGTTGAGGAGGTCGCTCGACAGTGCCGCCTGGCCGATCATCGCGTGCTGTCCACCGTGGCAGGAATCGATTTGCGGGATCTGAAAGTCCTTCATCCGTGGATCGACCGCGAATCGAAAGTCGTGTATGCCGAGCATGTCACTCTCGAGCAAGGAACGGGTATCGTCCACACCGCTCCCGGACACGGCATGGAAGACTATCTGACCGGCCGTGAGTACGGTCTGGAGATCTACAATCCGGTCGATAATTCCGGCCGGTTCATCTTTGAGGTCGAGCATTTCGCGGGTATGCAGGTGTTTGAGGCGAACCCCAGGATTAATGAGTTCCTGAAAGCGAAAGGCCGGCTCCTGTGCCAGACCGAACTGGTCCACAGCTACCCTCATTGCTGGCGGTGCCACAACCCCGTGATCTTCCGTGCGACTCCCCAGTGGTTTATCGGCATGGAACAGAACGGGCTGAGGCAGAAATCCCTGGACGCGATCAAGCAGGTTGAATGGAAACCGGTCTGGGGCGAGGACCGCATCACCAACATGATCGCGAACCGTCCGGATTGGTGCATCAGCCGGCAGCGGCTGTGGGGAGTCCCGATCACCATCTTCTACTGCCGTTCCTGCCGGAAGCCTCTGGTCGACGCCAGGGTCGTCGACTTCGTGGCCGACATTTTCGAACGCGAGACAGCCGACGCATGGTACAAACGACCCGCCTCGGAGCTGCTGCCGCCCGGAACCAGGTGCGAGTGCGGCGGCACGGAGTTCGACAAGGAGTCTGACATCCTTGATGTCTGGTTCGACTCGGGTTCGAGTCACTACGTGGTCCTGAACGGGAGCGACCGGCTCCACTGGCCGGCCGACGTTTACCTCGAAGGCGGAGACCAGTATCGAGGCTGGTTCCACAGCTCCCTGCTCATCGCCGTCGGCGTCAACGGGACAGCTCCTTACCGCACCGTCATCTGCCACGGCTGGACGCTTGATGCCGAAGGCCGAGCCATGTCGAAGTCGGTCGGGAACGTCATTTCGCCGCTCGATCTGATCAAGGACAACGGAGCGGAGATCCTGCGGCTCTGGGTCGCATCCATCGACTACACCGAGGATGCGCGCATCAGCGAGGAAATCCTGTCGCGCCTCAGAGAGGCCTACCGGAAATTGCGGAACACCAGCCGCTTCCTGCTGGGCAATCTCTATGACTTCAACCCGGCGACCGACATCGTGCCGGAGTCTTCGCTGACGGAGCTGGACCGGTGGGCGCTGGCCCGGATGGCCGTAGTGGCGAAGAAGGTCGAGGAAGCGTACAAACGGTACGAGTTCCATTCGGTCTATCACACGCTGTACAACTTTTTCGTGGTAGACATGTCCAGCTTTTATCTGGACATCCTGAAGGACCGGTTGTACACGGCCGCCCCCCGGTCGACCTCCCGGCGAGCGGCGCAGACTGCCCTCTTCCGCATCGCCGACACGGTGGTTCGATTGCTGGCGCCCGTGCTCCCGTTTACCGCCGAAGAAATCTGGATGAATCTGTACCGGGACGGTGCGCCGGGCGATTCCGTCCACATCGCCGAATTCTCCAGACAGACCGATTCCTATTTCGATCCGGAACTTCTGGCTCGCTGGGAACGCTTGCAGGAGATACGGGAACGGGTGAGCAAGGTGCTGGAGGAATGCCGGCAGGCGAAGGTCATCGGCAACTCGCTGGAGGCCAGAACCGAGATCCGGTGCGGCGAGGAGATTTATGAATATCTCGGGAGCTTTGGCGCGGAGCTGCGTTTCCTGTTCCTGGTGTCGGAAGTGGTGCTGGTGCGAGATCCGGGCCTCGGCCCGGACCAGCTTGATGTGAAGGTCAGCCCGGCTGCCGGAAAGAAGTGTGAACGCTGTTGGCACTACACGACAGACGTCGGGTCGTTTCCCGACTTCCCTACGGTCTGCGCCCGGTGCCACCAGGCGCTGGAGGAAATGGGAGTAGCCCACTGACCTCGCTCGTGAAACACTGAACACTGGCAGCATTGCCGCACATCACGGACCAAAAGGCCGCGACGGATGCGGGCGGTGGATCAACCGCGTAGAGGGCCGGTAGTCAATCGAGCATCTATGAGCATGCGATTGTTCGCGATCATTCTGGCGTTTGTCGTCTTCGTCGTTGATCTGGCCACCAAATGGTTGGTTTCGACCACGCTTGCTCTTCATTACTACCCGGTCCTGGACGGCCTTTTCACGATCCATTATGTTCGGAACGAAGGCATTGCTTTTGGCTTGTTCCATTCCTTTGAATCCAGCTGGAAGCCCGTCGTCCTTTCCCTGATGGCCATCATTGCGACGGTGATCGTCCTTTATTACATCTGGCAGACTCCGCCGGAGGAGCGCCGCGTCTTCGTGTCTCTGGGAATGCTGCTCGGCGGTATCATGGGGAACTTTATCGACCGGCTGGTTCACGGATATGTTGTCGATTTCCTGAAGGTTCACTGGCAGGACTCGTTCTCCTGGCCTACTTTTAATGTGGCTGATGCCGCCATCACCACCGGCGTCATCCTGATCATATTCGAGAGTTTCTTTGGCCGGCAGGAGCAGACGGAGCAGAAAACCGAGAAGGCTCTGGCCGATGAGTAGACTCTTCCCTGCCACCTTGTGCCTGCTGCTTGTCTCCGCCGGCTTTCAAGTCAGCGGAAAAGCTGAAAGCGTAGATCAGATCCTGCACCTCCTGGAGGGAAAGTATCAGAGTTTGAATAGCCTTTCCGCGAGCTTTCATCAGAGATACGAAAACGCGGAGCAGGTGCTCGAGGAGTCCGGCATTCTGATCATCAAGAAGCCCGGCAAGATGTACTGGGAGTACCGGAAGCCGACCGCAAAGTACTTCCTGGTGGACGGGCGCAAGAGCTGGTTCTATGTACCCGCCGACAAGCAGGTCATCGTCACTAACCTGCAAGACGATGTCTCGACCCCCCTCATGCTGCTTTTCGGAAAGGGCGACCTGAGATCCGATTTCGAGGTCCAGGAGGAAAAAGAGCTGGAGCCGCGGACCGCCGGGCATTGGTTGCTTCGCCTGGCGCCTCGCACCCCCCAGGGAGATTTCTCCCACATCGTGCTCGAGGCCGACCCGGCGACCGCTATCATCTCACGGCTGGTGGTGGTCGAACCGATCGGGGCACGCAACGAGTATGTGTTTTCCGACGTCGTCGAGAACCAGAAGGTCTCCGACAAGGTATTCAAGTTGCGATTGCCGTCGGATGTGGAGATCGTCGAACAGTAGCGCCACCGGCCCGGGCCTTGACAGGAGGAGGCTCGCAAACTACGCTCTTTTAACCCGCCGAAGGTGTTTGATGCGGTTGACCAAGAGGAGAAGTGCAGCTTGAGGAAGATACGGGCGAGGATCAGCGGCGTTGGGATGTACGTGCCGGAGAAGGTTGTCAGCAACAGGGATATGGAGAAGTTCGTCGAGACGTCGGACGAATGGATTATTGAACGGACCGGGATCAGAGAACGCCGGTTCGTGAGCGAAGGACAAGCCAACAGCGATCTGGCGGTTAAGGCCGTGGAACGTGCGCTCGCGGTCGCGCAGGTCGATCCCGCAGATCTCGATTTGATCATTGTGGCGACCGTGACTCCCGACATGATGTTTCCCTCCACCGCGTGCCTGATTCAGGACCGGATTGGGGCAAAAAGAGCGTGGGGGTTCGACCTGTCCGGCGCCTGTTCCGGTTTTCTTTACGCGCTCATGACCGGCGCTCAGTTCATTGAGACCGGGAGACACCGGAAGATCCTGATCGTAGGTTCGGACGTCATGAGCTCGATCATCGATTTCCAGGATCGGGCCACCTGCGTGCTTTTTGGGGACGGGGCGGGCGCCGTGGTCCTGGAACCGACGGAAGACAATAACGCGATCCTCGATTCCATTCTCTGCTCAGACGGCTCGGGCGGGGCTTTCCTCTACATGCCGGCCGGAGGCAGCCGCCGACCCGCGACCATCCAGACCGTTCAGAAGCGCATGCACTACGTCCACCAGGACGGCCGGAACGTTTTCAAGTTCGCGGTGAAATGGATGGCCGACGTCTCGTTCGATCTCCTCAAGCGTAACGGCTTTACTGCGGAAGACGTGAAGCTCTATGTCCCGCACCAGGCCAATCTGCGGATTATCAATGCCGCCAAGGAACGGCTGAAGCTCAGGGACGACCAGGTCGCGGTCAATATCGACCGTTATGCCAACACCACGAGCGCGACCATACCCAGCTGCCTGGCCGAGGCTCAGCAGTGCGGTCAGCTGAAACCCGGTGATTTGGTGGTTCTGGCCAGCTTCGGGGCCGGCTTTACTTGGGGAAGCGTGCTGCTCAGGTGGGGGATGTAGCCGGGCCGGTCTTTTCTCGGAGTGCGGCGTAACGGTAACCCCGCAGGCAACCGCGGCGGGGGCTAGAACGCGTTACAGAGCCGCACAGCGCTTTTTGCGGTCCGTCAGCGGACGGGGAGCGCGTCGGGTGCGAACTGGTTCCACTGTTTGAGTGGCGGAACCGGTTCACACCCGACGCGCTCCGCTGGAAAGCGCTGCGCTTGCGGCTCTGTAACTACAGGCGGAAAAGGGCAAACGGGGTCCAGACTCCAAAAAGGGTCCTCGGCCCCCGCACGAGTTGGGGCAAAGGGCAAGGCTGAATCCCCGCTGATGTCACGCCAGCAACGCCTCGAAGGCCGCCCGGTAATACTTCATCAGCCTGACTCCGTCCGAACTCTCCGCGACTTCCGCCAGGCAATAGCCCTGATAGTCAATCCCGCGCAGCATCTGAAAGAACTCCCGGTAAGGATAGTTGTCGTATAAGTCCTTGAGATGGACGAGCCCGAGACGGTTCTTGACGATATCGAAATTGGTCTTGATGCCGCCGTCCTGCAGATCCTCGCCGTTGCAGTTCCAGCAGAGGAAGAAGTTCGGGTGCTCGGCATGCTGCATGATCTTCTTGATGCGGGGGAATCGGGCCGTTTCCCTGCCGTGGATCTCCAGCCGGAGGGGGATGCCGTAATCAGCGCCGAACGCCGCACATTCCTTTAACGCCAGGCCGATCTGCTCGAGCGTCTTGTCTTCGGGGACGCCGGGCACGAGGCCGTTTGGACGAACCTTGACTCCTCCGGCCCCGACATCTTTGGCCAGGACGAACCACGCCTTGGTTTCCTCGATATTCTTTTTCACCACGGCCGGATCCGCTGCGTGATATTCGCAGGTGGTCCCCAAGCCGACGAGCTTGACGGACGAGTCAGCGAATTTCCGCCGGACTTCCTGACGCTTGTCGGCAGAAAGCGTGATTTCAACGCCGTGCGCATGCGTCGTGCGCAGCTCCACGCCGGTGAAACCCGCCTCTTTGCAGTTCTTGATGATGGTATCAATGTCCCAGCTTCGTGCCAGGTTATAGGTGACGGTGCCGAGAAGGAGTCCCTTCTTTCCGCTCGTGGACGGGGCTGCCTGCCCGTTTGCCTCACCACTGGCGCCGGCCAACGTCCCCATTCCGATCGATCCTGCAATAAACGTTCTCCTGTCCATACTGATCCCCCTTTGTATTGCCCAGCCCCGTCTGTTATAGCACAGGATGACGAATTTGTTTGCCGCCACAAGGCGGCAGTTTGGCCGCGCTTCCAGCCTGGTCAGATTTCCTCGTCGAACTCGTCGGCTCGCGACGCCCGGTTCTTCGCACCGAACAGGAAATCGAGGCCCGATTTGATGCCTTTGAAGAACGACGATATCTCGATGGCGGGGCGAAGGATGTCGCGCTTGATGATATCGGTCGTTTCCTCGAATTTCTTGACGGTGTCCGTGACGACGTAATCGACTTTGGAGGCTTGATCGCGTCCGACCTGAACTATCTCTTGGACAAAGAGGTCGAGGTCCAATGTCCGGTTGCGGACGATCGTGGCGATATCCTGGAGATTAGAGCTGACTTCCTCCGCCATTTTCCCGAGCGGCTGCAGGCTCTCGGCTGTGGTTTTCAGCCGGGCCGAAATCTCCTGGATATCCTGTTGGATGCTCTTCGACTGGTCGTTCAGACGTTCCGAGGTTTCCCGGATGGCCTGAAAGGCACGCCACATCGCGATGCTCTGAACCAGAAAAGCGAGGCAGGCCAGGCCGACGAACACAACGAGCAGGGTATCGAGCACGAGCTTCTCCAGTCAAAAGAAGTGGTTCTCACAGCGTAGTCGACAGGATCGGCTCTACGACTGGGTGGGATCCTGCTTGCGCTTTTCACCCTCGTAAGCTTGCTTCCCAGCTTCTATGGCCGCGTTCATCTGTTCCCGCTGGCGTGCGATCATCTCACGACCCTTGTCGATTGTCTGGGAAACCTTGCTGGTCACTTCGCGAGATTTTTCCGCGATAGCCTCGCGGCCTTGCCGGGCCTTCTCACCCAGGGCCGCAGTGCCTTCGCGGTATTTGCTGCCGAGGAAAGCCCGGGTTTCTTCACCCGACTTGGGAGCCAGCAGCAACCCTATAGCGGCGCCCACGAAACCACCGATAATAAAATATAAGAACTTCTCTCCGTTGCTGGCCATATCTTGTCCCTCCACGTAAGTTAGGTTTAGGGTATCACAAGTGCCGGAACCACAAAAGACGGCTTTCAGCGCGGTCGGCGCGGCGTAACGGGCTTGGCCCCGGCGCTTAAGGCCCCCCTGCCCCCTGCATATAATAAGGCCATGCAGCGAATACTCAGGGCACTGACCATCGCCGGATCCGACAGCGCCGGGTGCGCCGGCATCCAGGCCGACCTGAAGACATTCAGCGCGCTTGGAGTCCACGGCATGAGCGTGATCACTTCCGTGACAGCCCAGGACACGACCCGTGTTCACCATGTGGCCGACGTGCCGCTCGCCAATATCGAGCTCCAGATCAAGGCGGTCATGGAGGACGTTGGTGCCGACGCGGTCAAGACCGGCATGCTCCCGTCCGCCCCGATTATTCAGCTGGTTGAAAGCAAGATGCGGGAGTACCATGTCGAGAAACTGGTCGTCGATCCGGTCATGTACAGTACAGGCGGCGATCGGCTGGTCCAGGAGCAGGCGATTGACCTTCTGAAGAATTGCCTGTTCCCTCGTGCCCTTATCGTCACGCCCAATCTGCACGAAGCCGAAGTGCTGGTGGGAGCGCCGATTGCGAATCAGAGCGAGCTGCGCGAGGCGGCCCTGATGATCCAACGGCTCGGCCCGCGCGCCGTGGTCCTCAAGGGCGGTCACTTCGAGACCGAGAACGAGTCACTCGACCTCTTCTACGACGGCCGGCAGTTCCTGGAATTCCGCGCGAGCCGCGTCGCGACTCGCAACACTCACGGCAGCGGCTGCACCTTCGCTTCCGCCATTGCCGCGTTCCTCGCCAAAGGCCTGGAACTGGAGGAGGCAGTGGGGCGCGCCAAGGAATATGTCACGGAAGCGATCCGGCACTCCTTCCCGCTCGGCCAAGGCAACGGCCCGCTCGGCCATTTCTATCGGTTCTGGTAGACACGAAACTTTGTGACTGGAGTCGCTTACTGGGGCTCGCGCAGGGCAGCGGCAACGCGAGGCCGACGCTTTACAGGCCTCGAGGCGACGGCGCACCGCGACCCGCGCTCATTCACCGTGGTAAAGCTGCCAGGTCTTCAGGCCACCGCTTAGGTTGCAGGCGTTGAAACCATGTTGCCTCAGGAGTCGCTCGGCCAGGTAGCCGCGAAGTCCGACCCGGCAGCAGGCCACGATCGGACGGTCGCGAGGCAGTTCCTGCAGGCGGGCTCGGAGCTGCCCGAGAGGAATCATTTGAGCGCCGGGGAAGGCGCCTTCCTGGAGCTCCGAGGGCTCGCGGACGTCGAGCAGAAAAGCCCCCTCGGGTAACTCATCGGGATAGACCGGGCAGGTGTCGCTGCGAAGCACGTTCGCGGCCAGCATGCCGGCGATGTTGGCTGGATCCCTGGCCGCCCCATAGGGGGGCGCGTAGGACAACTCCAGCTCCTCCAGGTCGAAGACTTCCATCCCGGCCAGCATGGCGGTCGCAATCACGTCAACCCGCTTGTCGACTCCTTTTTCGCCCACGATCTGGACACCAAGGATCTTCCCCTTCGGGTTGAAGAGCAACTTGATCGACATCTGGGCCGCACCGGGATAGTACGTGGCGTTCGAAAAGGGATGCAGGTAGACCTTGTGATACGGCTGCCCGGTTGTGCGCAGGAGTTTCTCAGTCATCCCGGCGCTGGCGGCAGTCTTGGAAAAGACTTTGACGACCGCGGTCCCCAGGCTTCCCCGGTACTTGCGCCGGCGGCCCAGAATGTTGTCGGCCGCGATCCGTCCTTGACGATTGGCCGGCCCAGCCAGAGGGATCTGGGACAGCTCGCCCGACACGACGTCCCGGACTGCAATCGCGTCACCGACCGCGTAGATGTTCGGATCGCTGGTTTGCAGGTATTCGTTCACCAGGATGCCTTTTCGTCCGGACAGCTCGAGTCCGGCCGCTTCGGCCAGTTCCGAATTCGGACGGACTCCCACCGACACGACGACAAACTTGGCCTGCAGCTCGGTATCGTTATCCAGGACCACGTGCAGTGCCGACTCGATCGTCTCCTCGGTCGAGGCGCGATGAATGCTGGTCACCCGCCGGCCGAGCGCCAGCTCGATTCCCGCTTGCTTCAGTTCCTTGATCAGCGGCTGGGCCATCTCCGGGTCTAAGGTCGGAAGCACCTGGGGAAGCATTTCGACAATCGTGACTTCGAGACCCAGCTCGCGCAGGTTTTCGGCCACTTCCAGGCCGATGAAACCTCCTCCGACAATCACCGCCTTTTTCGCGCCCCGCTCCACCCGCGCAATGATCCGGTCCATATCAGGCATGGTCCAGAGCTGCATCACGTCCGGATCGTCAGCGCCCGGGATAGGGGGGCGGACCGGGCTCGAGCCGGTCGCCAGAACCAGCCGATCGTAAGTCTCGCTATAGGATTCACCGGTATTCAGATTCCGCACCGAGACTCTCTTCTCGGCGCGATGAATGGCCGTAACCTCATGCAGCGTCCGGACGTCGACCCGGTTCCGGGCCCGGAACGCCTCTGCCGGCATAATCAACAGCT
Source organism: Acidobacteriota bacterium (assembly GCA_041946865.1). GTDB lineage: Bacteria > Acidobacteriota > UBA6911 > RPQK01 > RPQK01 > RPQK01. The sequence goes on from JBHGBF010000134.1 coordinate 13,196, forward strand.
GCCTCCGGTTGGGAATGACTCTACCGATATGATACGGGAGCCCGCAGTTCGCAAATGAAATGAACTGGCCCCGCTCGAAGAGAATGATCTCCGCTTCTTCGTTCAACCTCCGGGCTCGCGCTGCCGCACTCGCTCCCGCCGCTACCCCGCCGACGATCAGTAATTTCATCCTGACACTCTATATCACCAAAAACAGCCCAAGCGACAGAGCCCTCTCCCGTATGCGGTTCGGCAGCTCAAAGCCCGGGAAGATGCGGGGATTTACATCGAAAGCATTGAAAAACAGCTAATTTTCACCTATGTTAAGGGGAAGGCCCTCAGCCAAGGAGGAGAAAAGATGCGCAGACTGCGAAGGTTCTGTACCACTGTGCGCGAATGGAAGCTGGCCATAAAGGCCCTCCTGTCAACGGATCATCCGGTTTTAGCGCACCTGGTGCCGATCCGCCGCTGCAACCTGTCGTGTGCTTACTGCAACGAATACGACTCCTCCTCCCCGCCGGTGCCCTGCAAGGTGATGTGCGACAGGGTAGACCGGCTGGCCGATCTGGGGACCTCGGTTATCACAATCAGCGGCGGCGAGCCTTTGCTGCATCCCGAGTTGGAGACGATCATTGCGCGGATCCGGAAACGGAAGGTGATTGCCAGTGTCATTACGAACGGGTACCTTCTGTCGCGCCAACGCATTCAGCGACTGAATGACGCCGGCCTGGAGCATCTCCAGATCAGTATCGATAACGTCGAGCCGGACGATGTGTCAAAGAAGAGTCTGCGAGTCCTCGACAAGAAGCTTTTGTACCTGGCGGAGCTTGCCCAGTTCAAGGTCAACATCAACTCCGTGCTTGGCTCCGGCGTCCGCAATCCGGAGGATGCGCTGGTGATCGGCCGGCGCGCCGTGGAGCTTGGATTCACCTGCACGGTCGGTATCGTCCATGACGGCAACGGGCGTTTGCAGCCGCTCGACGGCAGGGAAGCAGAAGTCTTCGAAGAGCTGAAATCGATGGGCAAGAGGGGCTATCCGCGCGTCAACCGCTATTTCCAGGAGAACCTGGCGGCCGGCAAGCCGAACAACTGGGCGTGCCGGGCCGGGGCTCGTTACCTGTATATCTGCGAGGACGGCCTCGTCCATTACTGCTCGCAACAGCGCGGCTACCCCGGGATTCCGCTTCAGGATTACACCCTGGAGGACATCCGCCGCGAATACCTTACCCGCAAGGGATGCGCCCCCTACTGCACCGTTTCCTGCGTGCATCAGGCATCCATGCCGGACTTCTGGCGGGCTCCGCAGGAGTACCAGATTCCAGAACGCCGTCCGGCCGGGTACGGGGGAGGTCTGGTGCAGTTGGAGTAGGGACCCCGCGGACAGCGGGAACCCCTCAGTTTTTTGTTGGGAGTGTGGCAGCAACGAGGAGAGAGGCCGGTGCTTTACGGATCACTTTTCCCGAAAATTCCAAACCGCGCCCTCCTAATCCGCTGACAGCAATTGACCTTCCCCTGGGTAGTTACCATACTAATCAATAACTGTAAACAATTGACCAAGAGAGTCATATTCTGCGTGTGAGGAGAAGTGTATGCCCAGATATCGAGCCAAAAGAGCCCTCAAGTACGTGGATGCCGCCGTTTGCCTGGCGGCCCGAGGCCTGTTTGACGGGATTCAGTTCTTCAACAAGCACCGGCCCGGTCCTTCGTTCACGCCCAAGTGGACGGACAAGCCTTTGCCTAAGTCTTGGGAAAAATCGAAGCCGAAGCTGGGCTGGCCGCGAGAGACCGATTCCCTGTGCCCGAAGTGCGTGGTAGAGGCACGCGAGCGCATTCTGAGCGGGGAGGAGGACTATACGATCCTCATTCACAGTAAGGTGGGCGAAATCAAAGCCCAGATCATCTCGCGGGACGGCCAGGTCTGGATGGTCAAGGAGTGCCCGATTCACGGGAAGTTCGAAGACATCATGTCGATTGACGCGAATTTCCTTGCCTGGATCGAGAAGAACTTCCCGGGGCGCGATATCCGGGCGCACAACGACGAAAAGCTGCACAACCACGGGTCAAGCACGATCCGGCACGGCCGCGGATCGGTTCTCACCGTCGACCTCACGAACCGCTGCAACATGATGTGCGATCCCTGTTTCATGGATGCCAACCAGGTCGGCTTTGTCCACGAGTTGTCCTGGGAAGAGGTGCGCGAGATCCTGGACAATGCGATGACGATCAAGCCGCGCCGCCAGATGTCGGTGCAGTTTTCAGGCGGCGAGCCGACCCTGTCCCCGCACTTCTTCCGCGCCATCAAATACGCGCGCAAGCTTGGCTTCAACAGCGTCCAGGCGGCGACCAACGGGATTGAATTCGCGAAAAGCCTGGATTTCGCCCGGAAGGCTGCCGAATGCGGGCTGCGTTACGCTTACTTGCAGTTTGATGGGATCGGCAACGACGCCAACAGTCACCGCAAGATCGGTAACCTTTTCGACGTCAAGCTGCGGGCCATCGAGAACCTGCATAAGGCGGGGGTCGAGATCATCCTGGTGACGACGCTGGTCAACGACGTGAACAACGACCAGGTCGGCCCGATCATCCGGTTTGCCATGGACAATCCCAAGAAGATCGCGTTCATCGCCTTTCAGCCGGTGTCGTTCACCGGGCGGGATGAGCAGATCACCGACGAGCGGCGCAGACGCCAGCGGTACACGCTTTCGCACATGGCGCGCGATGTCCGCCTGCAAACCGGCCTGACCCAGAATGAGCACTGGTTCCCGCTTTCGCTCATGGGCGCATTTGCCGATTTTGCGGACCTGGTTCACGGTCCGCAGGCGGACTGGGGCCAGGTGACCTGCAGCTGCCATCCTAACTGCGGAGTCGGAACTGCGCTCATGATCAACAAGGAAACCAAGGAAGCCGCGCCGGTCCCGCAGTTTCTGGATATTCCAGGACTCGTCGCCGACATCCGCAAACTAACCGACGCCGCCCGCGGACCGTGGTTTTCGAACTTCTTGATGGGGCTGGCGCTCTTGAAGCACTACAAACCGTTCCAGGCGCCGGCGAGTCTGGCCTTGGTCGACCTGCTCAAGAAATTCGACAAGAGTTTCGGCCTGACCGGGCACGATTACGGAACGGGTGTGGTGCGGCGAAAGGATTCCTGGAACTTCCTGTTCATTGCCGGAATGTGGTTCCAGGACCTTTTCAATTACGATTTCCGCCGCACGGAGATGTGCATCATTCCCTACGCCACCCAGGAAGGGGAGATTTCGTTCTGCGCGTACAACACGGGCCACGGGTGGAGGAACATCATCGAGCACATACACATGAACGCCACCGTGGCGAAGTGGTACGAAGAGCATGGCCGGCACCAGATTTTTGCCGGCGGAAAGAACGTCGACCTGAGCAGCTACGAGCATTCGCTGGTCATCCGCAAGGAAGACGCCGAAAGGGTGCGGGAGCGAAGTCGGTTGCCGCAGAATGCCCGCGACGAGAAACTTCTGCGCAAGAAAGCTGCCAATGAAGCAGCCCAGGTGCGCGCCTACTACGAGGAGATGGTGCTGAAAAGGAAAAAGCCCGCGCCGAAGCTCGTCCAGCTGTCCTGAAGCGTCTTAGTGTGGCCGGACTCTCCAGCCTCCAGAGTCCAGCACTGAACTCGGGAGAGTCCGGCCGCAATAAGCTGCCCGCTCCTCTGGCTGTGTGGCGCTTCGAAGACGGTGCAGATAGAATGAGGGCATCTGCGGAGGAGATCGCTGATGTTCTCACTCAACCGTCGCGAGTTGCTCGGGGTAGCTTTGGGCACGCCTATTGTCCCCGGCCGGTTCACAGCCGTCGCCCAACCGGTCCGCAACCCCCTTCTCAAGCTCAGCTGTAACCTTTACACCTTCAACTCGTTGCTGACCAGGAGCGAGATGACTCTCCCCCAGGTCATTGACTATTGCGCAGACCTCGGCTTTCCGGCAGTTGACCCCACAGGGTATTACTTTCCGGGCTATCCCAAGCCGCCCGCAACCTCCTATATCAACCAGATCAAGCGACAGACGTTCAGGCTGGGGCTCGACATCTCCGGGACAGGAGTTCGCAACAGCTTCGCGGTCGCTGATTCGGCCAGAAGGAAGAACGATGTCGAGCACATCAAACAATGGGTGGAAGTGGCTGCCCATCTGGGTGCGCCGCTGGTCCGCGTCTTTGCCGGGCAGCAGGACAAGGGATACCCGGAGTCAGAGATTGACAAGTGGGTGATCGAGAATCTACGCGAATGTGCTGAACGGGCCGGTCAGTTCGGCGTGACGCTCGCGCTCCAGAATCACCGTGATTTTTTGGATACTTCCGAGCACCTCATCCGGATCCTTGAAGCCGTAAACTCTCCCTGGCTGGCCGCTCACCTCGATATCGGCGGCTTTCGGACCGCGGATCCGTACGCTGACATTGACAAGGCGATCCCCTACGCCGTGACCTGGCAGATCAAGGAGAATGTCTTCTTCCATGATCAGGAGATCCCCACCGATTTACCACGGCTCTTCGGCATTATCCGAAGCCGGGGGTACCGGGGTTACCTGCCGCTCGAGACCCTCGGCGGAGGCGACCCGCGCCGGAAAATGAAATCGTTCCTGGCGCGCGTGCGCTCGGCGCTGGGTGAAAGTGCGCTGTAAGAGTCAGGCAGTTCGTGGAATCCGGACCATCGATCCCCCGGGAAACAGGGACAAGCGCTGCGCGCGCAGTGTCCCCTCGAAAGGCCTCGCCGGTTCCGGCGAAGTGAGTCTGAAACAGCGAGGCGATTGCTTTGATTCGATTCCCTTCATTCGTGTTGTTCTTGACTCAGGTTGCGGAGTATTTCACCAGCTGGAACGTTTCTCCCCAGGTTTGTTGCCGCTCGAAAGCGGAATTCGGAGGGCGTCGCCTGCTGGTGTTCGTGTTATTTGACTGATAGCTCAGCTGTTTAAGCCCTTTTCAATAGAACGGTATGAGACCCCAGGGTCAGGCACGAATCTTGCCGGCAGTCGGACCGGGGGGAATTGAAAACCTGGTTCCCGGTATGAAGGAGACCCTCGAGTGCGGCGGATGATTTTGCAGCCGCTCGCGATGTGGTGTGCAACCGACAAGAAGGAGTCTGGAATGAGCCATTTAGCGAGACCAGAACGGGTCAAATGTCCTCGATGCGGACGACAGGAATTCGACGCCATCCCCGGGTCGGAATGCTTTTGCGGCTGCGGAACTGCCTTTCGCATCTGCGTGGAGACCGGTCGTCCCGTCAAGGTAGAGGTCGTTCACGACATCGTTGCCTGGAGCCGGGGTAGAAAACCCAGGGTCAGTCTGCAGGAACCGGAATAGCGGACGGACCCACGATCCCGGATTTGTGATTTCCGGCGGGGCTCCCGCCCGTCCTGGCTCGCGCTCCGGTCCCCGAATCCTCCCGGGGCGGGCCAGGCATTTCTTGCGAGAAGCGTTCAGCGATCAGCAGTCAGCTTTCAGCTAAGACTTGGACTTGGACCCTTAAATATTTAGAGGCATTAGGTTGTTAACCGGTGACTGAGCCTTGTGCAGAGGCTGAACGCTGAACGCTGAAAGCTGAACGCTCGTCAGGCGGATGAGGAGACTCATCGCAGTCAGGTGCGAATGCTGGAGCGATATAATCGGGGCGCGGACCACAACAAAATGGCGAAGATGGGGAGTCAGGACCAATCTCCGGCCTCAACCGAAGCTGAAGGGGCTGCGCGCGGCCATCCGTGGGAGTTTCTCAGGGCGGCTCTCGAGCCGGCCCAACGGCACGCCCCTTTGGGGAGTCTCCTTTCGGACCTGTGCCTGAAGTTGTCGGAACACCATCCTTTCGATTCGACCGAGATCTGGACGAAGGCTTGCGGTAGAGAAATCGGCTGTTGCCTTGTCAGACCTCTCGGGCCCGGAACCAGTGCCGGAGTGACAGTTTGTTCGGATGAATCCGAGTCGAGCTTGAAGCAGCGCCGGGAGTTCTATGAACAGTTGAGGCAAGGCCAGGCCGTGGTCGGCGCCTTCCGCACTCCGTCCGGCGCCGTTTGGGCCAGGAGCAGCCTCGTTTCCCGGGATCCCACAGTGCCGCAAGGGCAGCGCTATTTTGCGGAGCGCGCCGCATGTGGGCCGGACGCCAAGGAACCGAGGAAGTATGAACTCCTGATCCTTTTGCCGTTTGCCGAAAGGCACGAAGGCGGCGGGTTGCTCGTGCTCCGGGATCGACAATTCAGCGAGCCGGACCCAGCTGAGCTCTCCCGCTTGGAACTGCTGGCCGAAAGCCTGGGCATCGCTCTGGCCGTGCGGAAAACCCAGGCAGCGCTAACCGAGAGGATCAAGGAACTGACCTGCCTTTACAATCTGGCCCTGCTGGCCGAAGCCCCGGGCGCCAATCTGGAGGACCTTTTGAAAGGCGTGGTGGAACTGCTCCCGAATGCCGTTTTATATCCCGAAGATGCGCGAGCTCGCATCGAGCTGGACGGCGTCTGCTACGGACCAGGCGTGCAGGAAGGGGCAGGCAGCTCGCTGCGGGCGCCAATCATCGTGCTCGGGGTCCGACGCGGCAGCATCGAGGTGACGTATCGGACACCGAAACCGCCGCTGGATCAAGGCCCGTTCCTGCGAGAGGAAAAGAGTCTGCTCGACACCGTGGCGCGCGAAGTGGCCCTGCTGGTCGAGAGAAAGCAGCGGGAAGCCGAGAGCCGGGCACTCGAGGAGCAATTGCGTCATGCCGATCGCCTGGCGACCATCGGTGAGCTGGCGGCCGGGGTGGCTCATGAGCTGAATGAGCCGCTTGCCAACATCCTTGGGTTTGCCCAACTGGCCGGGAAAGGTCCGCGCTTGCCCAAACAGACCCGCGGGGACATTGACAAGATAGTCCAAGCGGCGCTGCACGCTCGCGGTTTGACCCAGCAACTCCTGTTCTTCGCCCGCCGCATGCCGCAGAACCGCGCGCGGATCGACCTGAATACCGTAGTCGTCGAGGCTCTCCGGCTGCTCGAGCCTCTCTTCGACCGGGAACGGATCGAGGTGGTGCGCCAGTTGTCGCCTTCGCCGCCTGTCATTCACGCGGACAACGGCCAGATCCGGCAGGTGATCGTAAACCTTGCTGTGAACGCGGTGCAGGCTATGCCGAAGGGGGGTACGCTTACGATTCGTACGGTTTCGGATCAGGACAGGGAGGTCGTGACCCTGACGATCGAAGACACCGGGATCGGCATGTGTGACGAGGTGCTCAGCAAGATCTTCCTCCCCTTCTTTACGACGAAAGAGGCCGATCGCGGGACCGGTCTCGGCCTGGCCGTGATCCACGGTATCGTGACGTCCCACGGCGGGCGGATCGAGGTCCATAGCCGGCAGAACCAGGGCTCGCGTTTTGATGTTTTTCTGCCCTGCTGCCCGGTGCCTGGGCTGGAATGAAGGCGACCATGGTCAATACGATGAGCAAACCCGTGATTCTCGTGGTGGATGACAACCCCGGCACCGTCGAATTGCTGGAGAGGAACCTGCGCGAGCGGGGGTACCGCGTTCATAGCGCGCTTGCGGTGCGTCAAGCCATTCAGCTCTTACAGGCGGCGACAGTCGATCTCGTCATCACCGACGTGAAAATGCCGGGAGAATCGGGCCTTGACCTGGTGCGCTATGTCCGCGAGAACCTCCGGGACACGGAAGTCATGCTGATTACCGGCTATGCGACTGTGCAGGGCGCCGTCGAAGCCATGAAAACGGGCGCCGAGGAGTACCTGGTCAAGCCTTTTACCGAGGAAGAGCTATTCTCGGCCGTCAGCCGTGTTCTCGAAAAACTGGCTGCCCGCCGCACGGTGCAGGGGAAGGCGCCAGCGCCCCTGGCCGGCCCACTCGGCCTGATCGGGGCATCCGAGCCGATGCAGCGGGTGTTTCGGGACATCACGAAAGCGGCGGAGTCAAGCGCCACTGTCCTGATTTGCGGCGAGAGCGGAACAGGGAAGGAAGTGGTCGCCCGGGCCATCCATTATGCAAGCCCGCGCCGATCCGCCCCCTTTGTGCCGGTCGCCTGCGGCGCCATTCCGGAGGGGCTCCTGGAAAGCGAGCTTTTCGGCCACGTCAAGGGGGCGTTCACGGGGGCGTTTCAAAGCAGGACAGGCTTTTTCCAGGCCGCCGAGAACGGAACCATTTTCCTGGACGAGATCAGTGAGACGACCCCCGGCACCCAGACAAAGCTGCTCAGAGTCCTTCAAGACCGTGAAATCTACCTGGTCGGCTCGAGCCGGTCAAGAAAGATCGATGTCCGCGTCATTGCGGCGTCCAACAAGAACCTGACCGAGCTTGTAGGGAAGGGGAGCTTCCGCGAGGACCTCTACTATCGGATCAACGTGATTGCTATTGCTCTTCCGCCTTTGCGCGACAGAGGCCAGGACATTCTTCTTCTGGTCGACCATTTTGCCGAGAAGTTCGCGCGCGAATTCGGGCGGCCGCGGCTCAGTTTCTCCGATCAGGCTCTCCACGCGCTGTGCCACTATAGCTGGCCGGGCAACGTGAGGGAGCTGCAGAACCTGGTGCAGAGACTGGTCGTCATGTCGGACCGGCAATCGATCGATATCCCCGATCTCCCCGTCAGCATGCGGTTTTCAACTGCAGGCCCCGCCGGCTTGCGAAGTCTTGCCGAAGTCGAGGCCGATCACATTCGCAGCGTCCTGGCGGCGGTCGGCGGCAATCGGTCCGAAGCAGCCCGCGTCCTGGGCATCGATCGCAAAACCCTGCGCGAAAAACTGAAGAGGTACCAGATTTCAGGGTGATACGCTGCAACAGGCTTAGGGTGCCTTTCAGAGTGACGGTCTTGCCTTGGCTGGAGGTGCTGGCGGCGCACACCCAGACGCTCGCCCAGTACTTTTGTCCGGCAATGGTCGATCCTACGGTGGCTGGATTGTCATCAATGGTGAAGCTGGTGCCGGTGCTCCGTGTCACCTTGGCGACGTAGCCCCCATCGGGTGCGCCGGCCAGGGAAACGCGTGAAAGAGTCGCCTGCCAGCCTTCCCACGCGGTCTCTCGAATGAAGGGTTGACCACTTGGGCGACAAGGCTTGTGTTGCTTGAAAGCAGAACAAAGATAGACAGGACTGCCAGAGCTGAAAAGAACCGATAGAACCTTTTCAGCTCTGGCAGTCCTGTCTATCTTAGTTCACATCACCCTTCGACGGGTAACGCCCGAAGAAGGCAAAGAGGCTCTCGGACTTGGCGGGCATTTATTGCCGAAGCACCGCGGGACATTGAGCCCGAGAACGGTGTTGAATCAGGGGCATGCCGAGCGTGAGGTAAACGAGCTGCCGGAAGGGGGAACGCGAGTCGTCGCTTAAGCCTTTGGGCAACACGGAAGGCCTCACGGGAAAGCCGAGCCCGCCAACCGGACTCGGGAAAACCGACCGTCCGGGATGACAACGGGGGCCTGGGGAAACGCGACCCATGGTCGAAATGGGAACGCATGCCGGCAACCGAAAGGGCGGGCATGGTCACTCTCAGCCTAAAGGCGCGCGCGCCTCAGTTCTATCCAAACGACCTGGGCCCCGATGATGCCCGGGTTTCTATAAACGTGTCGGTCCTAACGGACCTGCGAAACCTACTGTCGTATCTCTAGACAAAAGGCCACCTTCAGGTGCTGAAGCAGAGTGCTCGCAACTACCGGCGCTTCAGAGGCGCAGGTATTCAGAAGCGCTCCGTACTTACGACAGATGCGTATAAGGATCAGTCTCGTTGCCGCGCACTGCTGCTCCAGGGTCTCGGCCTCCCCCAACGTTGTCTCTGAGGCAACTCCGCGGCGCTCGGCGAGCACTCTTTCGGAGTGCGGCCATGCCCGGCCATGCCGCCGCTTTATACTCGCCGGCCATGCCGGCGGCCTTTTCACTTTCGATCTTGGAGACGGCCGCCGGCGTGGCCCGGCATGGGGCTGCCGCACCCCCAGCTGGGCAGCGCTCGAGTCGCATCCCTGCGGAGCTCTATCCTCCCCCAGCTGAAACCATTGCGCACCGGTCGTCCGGGCCGGAAAACGCCAGGTCTCAGGAACGAGAAGGCATGCTGGACGACCAGTTCACCCGTTTCGGACTGCGCAAGTTCGAGCTTGCCGGGCCCCGGATCCTCCTTAACAGGATCCAGGCGAGGGTCATCAGGGTGCAAGCGGGCGCCGGGGCTGCCCCGCGGACTATGCCTGTGCCTTTACCCTAGACCTCGCCCACACCGCGCCCCCCCGCCCGGTAGCAGCGCTCCAGTTCCTGGGCACCGTCCGCCGATGACCGGCCCCTCGTCGATCGCGGGATCGAAGGCGACAATGCTGGGCCGCGACTGCAGGAGACCATTCGATCCGCCGAACGAAGTCTGATCATAGCGAAGGCTCAAGCGCTCGGAGCGCACCGTTACAGCGTCCTGTGCGAACGCCGATGCAGTGAGCGCCATCAAGAGCAGCCCGCTGCTTGGGAAGCTGAGTCCAGATAAGGCGGTCATACGGGGCATAAGTGTAATGGGACAGAGTGGCCCCGGGAAGTGTATCCATGTTACGTAACCGTGTGCTTACCGTAACCTCACAGCTTGCCCGAACGGCCGGACTTATACTGTCACGGTTCCTGGATCAAGGAGCAGATACCGATGGGCGGCGCTCTTTCCCGTTATGATTGACGCCGTTTCGGGAGCAACCTCCGCCAATCGATTGATTTCTCTCCACATTGAGAAACGAGGAGAGCTATGAAGGTCTTGAGAAGCGGACTCTGGGTCCTTTCGTTGATTTTCCTTTCTGTTGCTCCGGCTTTGTCTTTCAGCGACCCGGCAGCCGGGTTTCGAAGTAGTTGGCCTTTGGATCTTCACAGAACCTGGATTGGTCCGGACTACTGGTCGAATCCGCTCCAGGACTGGGAGATCGACAAAGGACGACTGGTCTGCCTGGTCGCCGATTCCAACCGCAACGTGGCGCTGCTCGCCTGGGAAGTAACGGATCAGCACGGAAACCTGAAACTGAGCGTTAATCTGGGCGGTCTCAACTCCGACAGCAACAGCCGGAAACAGGGCTGGGCTGGATTTCGAGTCGGGGCCAAAGGGCGGTTTGGCGACTACCGGGACGATGCTCTTTACGGAGTGGGCGTCGATGCCGGTGTGACGACCTCTGGAAGCCTTTTCATCGGTAAAGCGGACGCCCCTGGCACCCCGGCAAGTCAAAAGCTGGCGAGTCTCTTGTTCGGACAGGGAGTCCGACTGCAGATGGAAGTGACCGGCGGTCCACCCTCGGGCTGCCGACTGGCGCTTTCCGCCTGGTCTGGCGCCGAGCAACTTGCCCGGACGGAAAAAGACGGGTTCAAGACCGGTGACTTCAGAGGTCTGCTGGCGCTGGTGGCTGACCTTAAGACAAAAGACCGCGAATCGAGAGACCTTCCCAGTTTCTGGTTCGCCGATTGGGAGGCGGGTGGGACGAGGATTACGCACCATCCAGATCGCCGGTTCGGCCCGATTCTGTTCGGGCAGCACACTCTCAGCAAGGGGATCCTGAAACTGACGGCGCAGATGCCGCCGGTCTCGTTGGCCGAATCGCAGACGGTTTACCTCGAGATCCAGGACGCCAAGGGTGTATGGAAACGGTTGGCTTCCGAGAAGATCGACCCGCTGGCCCGCACGGCCACCTTCAAGGTGCGCGGCTGGGAGGACACGCGAGACGTTCCGTACCGGTTGGCCTACTCGCTGTCGCTGGGGAGCGGCAGGACCGAGCAGCGCTACTTCGAGGGCGTCGTTGCGCGGGACCCGGTCGACAAACAGGAGATCGTGGTGGCCGCCTTTACTGGAAACAATGATCTTGGTTTTCCGAACAACGAGATCGTGGCTCATGTTCTCGCGCACAAGCCGGACCTGCTCTTCTTTTCCGGGGACCAGATCTACGAGCCCGTCGCCGGGTACGGCATCCAGCGTGAGCCTCTCGAGAAATCCTGCCTCGACTATCTGCGCAAATGGTACGTGTATGGCTGGGAATACCGGGAGATGCTCAGGCGCATTCCCACCATCTCCATTCCGGACGATCACGACGTTTACCACGGGAACCTCTGGGGTGAAGAGGGCAAGCACGCCGAGCCGGTCAGTGACGGCGGGCCCCAGCATGACAGCGGGGGCTACATCCAACCTGCGGAATGGGTGAGGATGGTGGAAAGGACCCAGACCAGCCATCTGCCCGATGCGTACGACCCGACTCCCGTCCAACAGGGCATTGGGGTGTACTACACGGATTTGGTTTATGGCGGTGTGAGTTTCGCGATCATCGAGGATCGGAAGTTCAAGTCCGCTCCGAGAAGGTTCCTGCCCGCCGAAGCCCGGGTGCGCAACGGCTGGGCGTTGAATCCGCAGTTCAACCGGCCGGAGCAGTTCGACGTCGAGGGAGCGCAACTGCTGGGGGACCGGCAGATCAGCTTCCTGGAAAACTGGGTGAAGGACTGGAGTCACGGAGTCTGGATGAAAGTCTTGCTTTCTCAAACCATCTTCTCGACCGTTGCCACTTTGCCGGCATCGGCCGCCAGCGACGAAGTCGTACCCAGACTGCGGATCCTTCCCAAAGGTGTCTACCCGGAGGACGACCGACCGACGCGCGACATGGATTCCAACGGCTGGCCAAAGCGCGAGCGAGACCGGGCCTTGCGGGTCATGCGCAAAGGTTTCGCCGTCCACGTGGCCGGCGACCAGCACTTGGGCTCCACGATTCAGTACGGCGTCGAGGATTGGGGTGACGCGGCTTTTGCCCTCTGCGTCCCGTCGGTGTCAAATTACTTCCCGCGGCGCTGGTTTCCCGCTGAGGGCCCGGTCGATTACCGGCCCGGAAGCCCGATGAACCTGGGCCGGTTTTTCGACGGCTTCGGCAACAGGATGACGGTGCATGCCGTGGCTAATCCCGTCTTCTCGGGACTCGAGCCCGCTTTCCTTTACGATCGAGCGGCCGGCTATGGGATCGCCAGGTTCAACCGGGATACCCGCGAGATCGCATTCGCGAACTGGCCGAGGCAAGTCGACCCGCGCCGGCCGGGCGCTCAGCCCTATGACGGCTGGCCGGTCAGATTCAAGCAAACGGATAACTACGGGAGGAAACCTGAGGCTTACCTGCCCACTCTCGAGGTGGCCGGCGCCCCGGACCCGGTCGTGCAGGTAATCGATGACCAGACGCAGGAAGTTGTCTATACCCTGCGCATCCAGGGGAACTCCTTCCGTCCCCCCGTTTTCAAGAAGGGGCCCTACACCATCGTGATCGGCGAAGGAGAGGCGCGAGAGACGTTACGGCGAGTGGAACCTACAGCCGCGGAGGCGGACCGAGTGATAAAGGTATCCCTTGACGGGCGCCGCCGTTCAGACGAGTAAAATCGGATCGGTCTGCGAGGAGATCGGTGCCGCTTCCGGAGGCTTCGAGAGGAAAAGGGATTGAGGGATATTTACTTGACTCCAGTATCCCCTACATATTGCGGTTGGAATGGGCGAGTTCGAGCCAAAGCGGCAAATTGTTCGTAG
>JBHGBF010000135.1:0-14554 GCA_041946865.1 Acidobacteriota bacterium
GGCATGATGAACTCCAAAAGCGCCTGCCGCTTCGCTCGCAGAAAACTGAGCGGTTACACACCGGTCCACCGGTGCACTTGATTTCCCTTGAGAATAACAACGGCCGGCAGTTAGAGTAGGGGCACTTAAGACAAGAGACTATGAGCATGCTGACGCCTCACCGCAAGCCGCTTCCCTTCTTGGGTGTCCTGGTTCTGGTTCTCTGTTCCACCGGCGCTCATGCAGGACTGGTCAACTCATCCGAGGGAATCCAGCTCGTCTCGGAAGACGGACATGGCCTTCTGTTGGCTTTCAGCGCTCCGGCTTTCTCTCTTGAACAGCGGCCGGATGGGTCGCACATCCGGATCCCCGGCTGGGTTCGCGCGACTCGGCCCGGGGCCCCCGATTTTCCCGTCGCCGCAACCTTGATTCAGCTGCCTGCCGGGTCGAAGTGCCGCGCCAGCCTGGTACGCGCGCAGGAAATGCGGTCGGCCGCTGACAATGTCGCTCGGGTGGCTGCCGTAGCAACTGACGCTCCTCCTCCCGATCCTCACCCCCAAATTCAGACTGAGAAACCGGTGATCATTCGGGGAACTCCCTTTGTGCGGCTCCTCATCCATCCGTTTGGATGGGACGAGGCGAACCGGACGGTTACCTACTGGCAGGCAGCTCTCATTCGCGTGGAGTTCGTGCCTGACACGGCCGGCCCCACCGTCCGACGCCGTCAAGACGTGCTTTCCTCAGCGCTCGCAACCATTGGATCGCCCTATCCTCCGGGCGCGCGTATTCGTATCGAAGTGAACGAAGAGGGCTTTTATGAAGTGTCCTCTCAAGAGCTCGAGGAACTCGGGTTTGACGTTTCAAGGTTGTCTCCGCGCAACCTGCAACTCTGGAACGACGGGCAGCAAGTGGCGTTCTCTCTCTCGAATTTGCGCACTTCTCGCCGCCGAATACTGTTCGATCTGCGATTCTACGCGGCGGCGATCGACAGTCCGTTCACGGCGACCAATGTGTATTGGCTTTGCAGGGGGCCGGCGGCCGGGAAGCGAATGTCCTCGAGGGACGCGACTCCAGACCCGGCGGCGCCGCTGCAGACATGGTTCGACGAGACCACCGCTCGCAAAGAGCGGCACGTCATGTGGGAGTTGACGCCTCAGGCGCCGGATGTCAACTATTGGTTTTGGCAGAGACTCACTGCCACGGTTACGGAAACTTACTCTATCCGGCTTTCAGCTCCAGTCGAGAGGAACGACCCCGCCACACTGAAGATCTGGTTCCGGGGACGATCCACTGATTCGAAGTCACCCAATCATCATGTTCAGGTTCGCTGGGACGCTTCCGTTCTGGGCGATGTGCGGTGGGACGACAGGGATGCACACTCGGCCGAATTCCCGCTCGCCAAAGAACAACTCACTGCGGGCGACCACGTCGTCACCCTCGCGCTTCCAGGCGATACGGGCGCCGCAGTCGATGTCCTTTACCTCGACCGTTTCCAAGTACAGTACGGACGCAGCCTGGACGCCGGCAGCAACGACCTGTCTTTCCGGATCGAGTCTTTGAACTTACGGACGTTGCAGCTTCATTCTCTCTCGCCCGCTCTGGGACTATATGACGTTACCGATCCGACTAACGTTGTGCAGCTCCAAGGTGTAACCGTCGAGCCCCGGCCTGACGGCACGGTGTTCCAGTTCGGACATCCTCAGGGAGCGGCCAGGGGCTATTACTTTGCGACTCAGGCCCACGTCAAGAAGCCGGCCTCGATGATTTACTGGACACCTGAAGGTCTCAGGAACAGCCAGAATCAGGCCGATCACCTCATCATCGCTCCGGCGGAGTTTAAGACTGCTCTTGAGGATCTGAGGGCCTACCGTCAAAACCAAGGCCTGCACTCGCGGATTGTAACGACTGAGGAAATCTTCAACGAATTCAGCGACGGATTCCCCGAGCCGGAGGGTATCCGGGAGTTTCTCCGGCACGCTTACCATAACTGGTCCACACCCGCGCCGCGCTACGTGCTTCTTGTCGGAGACGCAACTTACGATTACAGGGACTACTTGAAAGCCGGAAAGCGGTCAAGAGTCCCGGCTCATTTGAGTTGGACTTCGATCCTTGGCCTGGCTCCAGATGACCACTGGTACGCCTGCCTCGATGGAGATGACCCGCTGCCCGACTTGATGATCGGGAGACTTCCGGGCGCCACGGCCGGGCAGGTTGCGCAAATCACCGGCAAGATTCTTCAATTTGAAGGATCCGGCGGCAAAGCCAATCCCAAGATCCTGACGGTGGCCGACAATGGGGCGCCCATTTTTGAGGAGACCAGTGAAAAACTGGTCGGCCTTCTTCCTCCTTACTTCATCCCACAGAGGATTTACTTAGGGCAACTGAAACCCTCTGATGACCCAAAATCCGCGCTGATCGAAGCCCTGTCCGGCGGTCCGGCCGTTGCGAGCTATGTCGGCCACGGCGCCACACGCAACTGGGCGGGCGAGTTTATCCTTGAATCGGCCGACATCCCGACGATCACGAATACCGTTGAGCGGCTTTCATTCGTGCTCGCACTCGACTGCCTGAACGCCTACTTCGCGCTGCCGTCCAGTTACTCCCTGGGGGAGGAACTGGTTGCTGCGCCGGGCAAAGCGGCTGTCACCTGCTTCGCACCATCGGCCTTGAGTTTCCCCGAGGAACACCAGATTATTGGAATGGAATTGTTCCGCGCTGTTTTCAAAGACCGTCAGCTTACGATCGGGAATGCCGTGGTCCAGGCGAAGATCAATGCGTATGCACAAGGCACGATAGCCGAAACGCTGCTGATGTTCACCCTTCTAGGTGACCCGGCAACCAGGCTGAAAGAATGGTAGTTCGCCCGACGCTTGACGACAGAATGCGGAAAGCGCTCTTGGAGCTGCTGAAAGCGAGCCGGAAGCCTTTCACCCTCAGGGTCAGGGGCGAGAGCATGCTTCCTGCGCTGGCCACCGATGACGAAGTCAGGGTCACCCCCTGCACCGCGCCCGAAATAGAAATCGGCGAGATCGTCGCCTACCACGCAGACCGAGGGATTGCGGTCCACCGGGTACTGCGCAGGGTCACGCGCGACCAGGCCGTGAAGCTCTACCAGGCGGGTGATAACCTGCAGGGCGGTTCGTGGCTGACCGATAATCAAGTCGTCGGGAAAGTCACGGCGGTCATACGGTCGAACACTGATGGAAAGGAACCCAGCGGCGCATTGACGAGACGCGAGTGCTGGGGACGATACGCGCAGATCAGAGTTCGAGAACTGGTTTCACGTCTGCTCGCATGTTTTACTCCTTTAGTCCGGTAGCATTCGCTCTTGCCTCCAGCCGGGCGCTTGTGCCAAGCTTTCGAGCATAATGAAGCGCTTTACCAGCAGGGAGATTGGCGGCGAGCTGATGATCCACGACGCGGTCACGGACTCTGTTCACGTCCTGAGCCCGACGGCCCGCATGGTGTATGAATCCGCCCGGGCTGGGAAGACAGGGGAGGAGACGGTGCAGGTCATTCGGCTGTCTTTCACGGTACCCGAGGATCGGGATGTGCTGCAGGACGTGTTGCGATGCCTTGGGGAATTGCGCGCCAAGGGACTCGTCGACTGATTGCTCATCGCTCGGTTTTACGGCCCCGTTCGCGATTCGGTTTCAGTATAATCCCAGCGTGGTCGTGAGCCGCCCCACCCTCGAAAGCACCCTTAAGAGCGGGACGAGGCTGGTGCTGGCCGTCCGGCTCGTGTGGCGCGCCTCGCCCGGCTGGACGCTGTGCCAGATCGGTCTCGTCGCCGCCCAGGGATTGCTGCCGCTGGCCGGGTTGATTGTTCTCAAGCGTATTGTCGATGCGGTCACGCACGCGCTGGCAGCCGGAAGCAAGACCGGGTTCCAGGAAGTCGTCCCGTGGCTCGTCCTGGCCGGCATCCTTGCCCTCGCGACTTCGCTTTCGAGGTCCCTCTCCGAGCTGGCCCAGGAAAGCCAGTCTTTCCACGTCACCGAGCATATTTCGCGAATCCTGCATGAGCAATCGATTGCCGTTGACCTCGCCTACTACGAGGATTCGCGCTATCACGACACCCTGCACCGCGCTCAACGAGAAGCCGGCTACCGTCCGACACGGATCGTCCACGCGCTAGTCCAGGTCGCCCAGGCCGCCCTCGCTCTCGCGGGAATCGTCATCCTCCTGCTCTCGCTCGACTGGACCGTGGGCGTCCTGCTCCTGGTCGCCGCCCTTCCCGGCCTGCTGGTTCGCCTATCTCATTCCCGCCGCCTTTTCGCCCTCGAACAGCAGCACACGGGTCTCAGCCGGCGAAGCTGGTACTACAACTGGCTGATCACCAGCCTCCAGCACGCAGCCGAAATCCGGCTTCTCGATGTCGGCCGGCTCTTCGCGAGAAGAGCCGAGGAAATCCGGCACCAGATCAACCAGGACCGCCTCGGATTGGCCGGCTCTCGCGTCATTGCTGACTCAATCGCCCAGGCGATGGCAACCGCCGCGGTTTTCGGCGCTCTCGCCCTCATTTGTTACAAGACCGTGAACGGCGTCATCACCATAGGCGGCCTGGCCATGTATTACCAGGGTTTCCAGAGCGGCCTGGGGTTTCTGCAGACGTTGCTTCGCGGTCTGGCCGGCCTGTACGAAGACAGCCTTTTTCTGGGGGACTTTCAGGACTTTCTGGCCATCCAGCCGAGAATCACGGGACCCTGCGGAAAGTCTCTCGACTCCTCATCGGGTGCCGCTGACGGAGAACCGTCGCGGGTCGCCCTCCCGGCGCTGACGGTGAGGTTCGAAGGTGTCAGTTTTTCATATCCCGGCAGCGAGAGGAAGGCGCTCGAAAAGATCGATTTCGAGGCGCCGGCCGGGGGGATCGTCGCCCTGGCCGGAGAAAATGGCGCCGGGAAGAGCACGCTCATCAGGCTGCTCGCGCGACTCTACGACCCAGACGAAGGCCGGATTCTCGCCAATGGAGTCGACTTGCGCGATCTTGATCCGGCTGAATGGCGGCTGAGACTGAGCATGGTCTCTCAGGATTACTCGCGCTTTCATTTCACGGCGCGGGAGAACATCTGGGTTGGCGACGTGCGCGCCCCGCTCTCCGGAAACGACCTTCACAGAGCTGCTGAAACAGCCGGCGCGAGCGCAGTCATCGAGCGATTACCGGCCGGCTATGATTCCACGCTGGGACGGCAGTTCGAGAACGGCGTGGAGATCAGCGCCGGCGAGTGGCAAAGGGTGGTGCTCGCGCGGGCCCTGTTTCGCGAGGACGCGCCCTTGATCGTGCTCGACGAACCGACCAGTTCCCTCGATCCGTTTTCAGAAGCGGACCTGCTGATCAGGTTCCGGCAGATCATCGGCCGGCGCAGCGCTATCCTGATCAGCCACCGGTTCTCGGCGCTCCGGCTCGCGGACCTTATCTACGTGCTCCGCGACGGGCGGATCACGGAACGGGGAACTCATGAGGAACTCATTCGGCTGAATGGGCATTACGCCCGTCTTTTCCAGATCCAGGCAACGCTCTTCGAGTCCGCGGATTGCGTTAAGAGGGCGACCACTTAGTTTCGGCTTGTGTCGGACAGTCGTATGAACAACCAGAAAATGCCGGATGTTCAGTTCGCTGATCTGGCTGCCGAAGTGCTCCGACGCTCCCTCTCCTGCCGGTTTAAGGCCGAAGGATCAAGTATGCTCCCGTTTCTCCGCAGCGGAGATGTCCTGACTGTGGCGCCGGTATCTGCGGACGCGCTCCGTCCCGGGGACGTGGTCTTCTACCAGACAGACCAAGGAAGACCGTTTGTTCATCGGATTTTAAAGGTCCGGCCGCGCCTGAAGGACGACTTCTGGTTCGAGGTTCGCGGAGACGCCCACAATGGGCCTTGCGACCGGATCAGCGCGACTTGCGTCCTCGGCAGGGTCAGCCGGGCCGAGAGGGCGCAGAGAGTCTTTTTCCCGAGCTCCGGGTGGCGGCGTGCCGCGGCGCGCCTCTGGAGCCTGGCCGGCGCAATTACGGTCCCAGCGCTCCGTGTCGCGCTCCTGGTTCGCCGCGGGGCGAGCCGGGCGGTCCGGTCACTCACGCACGTTCACTGACAAACGAACGTAGACAAGCCACCGCCTCGGCTTGGGGCAGGAAGTCAAACCGATAGCAGGGAATCGTCGCAACAAGCTGCTCGAGAAAGCGCAATTGCGGCTCAAGGATTTCACGGTCGAACCAGGCTACGGACACCAACGGCAGCAGCATGGGCACGGCTTCCGAAGTCGGAAGCCGGCTCATTCGATTCTTCGACCCATGCCTCAGGAAGATCACGCCGGTCAAAGGGGCTTGTGAAGGGGAAGCGAAGCCCCCGTCTCCGTGCCAGGGAGTCCCGAACACCTGATAACCCTCAATCCGGCGGACCGCGACCCGTTCGTCCGAGAGGATCTCGCAGTCTTTCGACTCCGCCAACAGCTTTGCCAACGTGCTCTTCCCGGCACCCGACAGCCCGGCGAACACGAAACCCCCGCCTGAGATTATTCCACCGGCCGCATGCATCAAAAGCCCGGCACGGCTTGCCAGATAGTAGACAATCATCAGCCGATCGATAGGGTAGGTAAAAGGATGCATCGGTCGGGAGTCGCCTCCTGCGCTCGTCCCGGCACTGAACGTCAGACTCGCGTGGCGGCAATTAGGATGGAAACGAACGCAGGCCCGAGGCTGGTGTTCGTGCCGTGGTTCCACGACCAGGACATAATCCGAAGCGTCGCGGAACAGAGCCCAGCTGTCTCCCTGGCTGAAAATCTTGCGCCCTTCCCTGGGCGGCATCGTCGGCCCCTGGCGCACCTCAATCTGCACCGCATTGCGAATAGGGCCGGAGACCTGAAAGAGACGATATGACTCAGGCTGAAAGTCGGCGAATTCTACGGAGGAGTCTTCAAGGACCAGAGCGAGACCGGCAACTGAAAAGTCTGTCATTGGGCGAAGAACAGGGCCGGCTTAGCCCGGCGCGAGACCCTAGGTGATTGATTCCTAAATTTCACTCCGGATATCGGCGAACGGATCTGCTGCCCCCGCCAGGGGGCAGATGTTTATAGAAAACCGAGGCCCCGGCAAGGCGCCCCAGCGGGGCGCGATGTTCCGCGCAAACCAGCAAAACATCCGGCCCCGCTGGGGTTGGAGACACACCAGGCGTTGACAACGTGATTTGGAATCAATCATCTAGGATGAAAGCGCCTGCGAACAGTTTATACAGAGCTTACCCGGCCCGGCCGAGTTGGGCAGCCGGCACTTGCCCATCAGCTCTTCCGGCGTCAGTTCGATGATCTTGAGCTGCGGTTTCTGATACGGTCGCCTTTGATCCTTGTCAATACTGGTCATTCTTGCCTCAATTCAACTCCCAGATTCGTCAGGACTTCGACTCTTTTTCTGCTCACATCGCAGCAGAAACTCAGGCCCCGTTCTCGATCAGCGGCAACAGCGGGCGGACAGAAATTGCAGAGATTTCTGGTTTCGCAGTGATTGCAGGCGTAGTCCGAAGGCGCCTTCCGATGCCGGATGGGGGCCATAGACTCCCAGCCTTCCTTGAAAGTGCCTGCCATCAGGTCAAATCCGAGGTCCGGTACCATCATGCAAGGGTACATCACCCCATTCGCCGCCACATGAAACGTCATGGCGCCGGCAGCGCAGTTGTATAACAAGTCCGGGTCAGGTTTCCAGCGGTTTGACTTGACATACTTCCGCCACGCTCCGATCTTCTCGGCGGTATTGAATTCAAGATCGATGATGCGGTCCGGCGAAAGCCGCAACTGTACGGGACCCGGATCACCGTCCCGACACTCGCTGATCACAGGATCAAACCGGAAATCCAGCCCTGACCCGGCAGCTATCCGCTCCATGGACTCTACGTCCCGCAAGTTCACAGTCAGCAGCACCGTTTTGAGCCGGACCGTCACGCCGCGTTCTTTGAGAAGCGCCACGCCTGCCAGGCATTTGTCGAAGGCAGCCCCACTGCCGGTCAGCCGGCGGTACGTCTCCCTGCCGGCGCCGTAAAGCGTGATTTCGACCGCCTGCGGCGGCCAAGCGGCAAAAAGGTCTGCGGTCTCGGGAGTGACTACGGTCCCATTCGTAAAAACAGTCACCAACAGGCCGTTGGCTTTCGCCCGCCTGTAAATCAGTTCAAAATCGGGATGCAGGAGTGGTTCTCCTCCTGTCAGGAGAAGGAAGAGACACCCGGCCTCGGCGATTTCATCCAGAAGCGCCAGGATTCGAGGTGTGGTGAGTCGTTCCCCGGCAGTCCTGCTGTCTCCGTGATTGCGTCCGAGATAGCAGTGGACGCAATCCAGATTGCAGCGCCGGGTGATTTCGATGCTGCCGTCAAGCGGGACGCGTTCGCGCCAGGCTCTTGCTTGAAGCTGTTCCAGAGACCCGAAATCGTCGACTTGACCGACCTCAGCGCACTCCATAGTCACTTCAGCTCTTCGATCAGGCCTGCTTCGGCCAGCGTGGTGGCGAACTCCTCCACATCGATCAGTGCCTGGTCCGGGTCGACTTCGAACTCAGCTTCGACCCGCCGGCTGATGTCGAGGAGCGTCTTCTCTCCATTCAGCTCTCTCCAGATGACCTCCGCCACCGGGTTAAGTGCGAAGAGCTTTCGCATGTCGGTGAAGGCGCCCTTGATCGGCACAAGAATGGTCTCACCGACAATAGACCGAGCGAGCACGTCCTCGCTCCGTCTGAAAACCCGCTTGCCCGGTTCGTGAGGCGATCCCATCTCCGCTATCTTAACGCCAGATGAGGGCTGGATCTCCGATTATTCCGTACTGGTAGACGGTTTCTGTCGGGGCGCCTTGTTGCACGGCCCGACGCAAGGCCTCGACCGCCACCTCACCCAGCCGTCGCGTCTGGCCGTCAAACCGAGTGGCGAAGAACTGGCGGGCCACAATCATCGAGTGGTCGTTTTCGTTCATCCCGGTCGGCGTGAACGCTGCTATCGCGCCCCCGCCGGGCGAGACAACGAGAGTCTGCGCCAGAGAGTCCCAGCCGGTCGTGGCAAAACTGCCGGCCAGACAGGTAAAAGCGGTCAAGACGGGCAGCTTGTTTCCATTGGTCAAGCCGGGCACGTCCCCGTTCGTCAACAGGTCCCAAAACGACAGGCTCTGGTAAGAGCCGTGGCCGACCCAGTTCAGCATCGAGACGCCTTGGTTGATCTGGCCGATCAACGCCTGCCGGGCCTGAGCGAACGGCATCGACGACAGGTAGATCCTGCCGGCGGTGATGTCGGCCGACACGAGCGCTGCCAGGCCGTCACTCTCAGAAGGAAAGTCCCCTGCGTCCGGATCGGGAGCATCGGCCGCCAGGACCAGTCGTTTCATCCACGGCGCTGCGGCCGCCTGTTCATACTCAGCTATCTTCGCAGCGGCGGCATTCAATTCGGCGACCGTCATAACCGGCAGCCGGCCGATGGCCAGATCCGGCCTGGAGTCGCCGTCGACGTCGGCCAAGGAGGTGTCAGATGGAAACAGGCCGTTGAGCGTCGGAATCATGAGCGTCGGCACCATGTTGGCGCCCAGCCCCAGGATATCCTTGTAGTCATAGGAGGCGGTCCCCACGAGAACTACAAATTTGGGTGCCTTCTTCCACTTGCCGACGGCATTTTTCAAGAAGTCACGGATGGCGTAGGGGCTTGAATTTCCGAAGTTAAACTCATCCATGACGTCTTCGACGTCGACCACAAGACTCTGCAGGCCCTGACCGGATCGATAATCGGCCAGAGTCTGCGCCGCCTGTGCGAGCTCGCCGGCAGCCAGCACGATGTAGTCCGCGCCTTTCAGGTTCTTCAGATCGGAAGCTGCGTCCGCCCGCGCCGTGGCCTGCGGCACGGCATCGGCCGCCACAGCGAGGTATTTTCCGCCAGCCGGCGCTACAAAACTGACCCGGTAGCCGCCGCCAAAAGCCTCCACCCTGCAGTCGGTGACCAGTCGTGGGTCGAGCGGGTCGCTGATTTCGAGCACCGTAATGGAATTGCTGGTGAAGCCGCCGACACTGACCGGTCCTGAGGAGGAAACGGGGAACAACAAACGGTTCTCTGTCGCACTGTAAAGGCGCGAATAGGTAAAATCGAAGGAGTCAACCAGCAGCATTTCAAAGTCGACCCCCGGGTTCAAAATCGACTTCAGCTCAACGGTGTTCACGCCGGGGTGCAACAACCCGCTGTCGAATTCCACATGCATCGTCTTCGGCCGGGCGCCGTCCCATTGCTGCGCATCTCCTATTGCGCTCCCGTTCACACTAATGACGACGTGGTGTTCCAGCGGAGCGTCCGTAAAGGTGACGCCCAGGACATTGACATCCAGTGAGATCCGGCCGTTGGATGCCGCCATGCCGGGCAGTTCAAAATCAAATGCCCGAGTATCGAAGCCCTCGAAACCAGCCAGCAAAAGGTCCCAGAACCAGTAGTCCGCCTCAGGATCGGTGGCGGACGCCGTGTCCGCAAACCAATCCTGCTCAACGCGGAGCTTTTCCATAAAACTGGCCGGGGGGGTTCCGCTCTTTCCTTTGCCCGAAAGCAGCGTCATCGTCTGGCCGCTCCCGGCTGCCAGCCAGTACATATTATCCCGCGTCCAGCTGCTCTCAACCGCCTGTCCATAGAAAAGCAGGCCGGCGTTTCCGGCGGCCGGCTGGTAGGGCACTTCCCGGCCTCGATTGGTCAGCGTGAATTGCTTCCTGGCTATGCCGCTCGCCACAGCGGACGAGCTGATGCCGAGCCCTTCCGAAATTCTCGCGGCCGGCAGGAAGTAAAGACCGGTCTGAGACACCGGGATCTTAGCCGACACGCCTTTGAGCGCTTTCTTCAGATGCTCCTCGCGGAGCGCTTTGTGCTCGTCCGCGCGGTCCTTTGCGCCCTTATCGATGGGCCGCGGAGTTCTGTCGAAGGTCTGCGGCGGCAAGCCGCCGGCGGCTTGCCCCACCGTGACGATGTAAGGTCCATATTCCCAAACCTTGCCGTTCCGCTCCACTTCCCGCAGCAGGTAGGCGTACGTCTGGTTGGGAAACGCGTGCGGATCGGTCACTCGGTAGGTGCCTCCAGCCGGCGAGGTCACCAGCGCCGGCACCATTTGGGACGTCACCGGAATCGGATCTCCGCCGGCCGGATCGGCGCGGAGCAGGTGAAAGCCTACTGTTCGAAACTCCGAAGATGTCTGCCACTGAACTACGACCGAACCATTCTGGACATAGGCCTGGAAGCCGGACAGGGTCACCCGCGTCGGCCGTTTTGCAAATCCCGCGTCAGCCGTGGTGATGTTCAGGTCGGCGGGGGGAGAAGTCTTGACCGCGACCGAGAGCGCCGACGGATCGGTGGTCATCGTATACCCATCCAGAACGTGATTGATGTCGGTAATGACAACCTGGTATGGGATTCCCGTGGCCGAGTGCATGAGCTGGTAGAAATGGTAGATGCCGGAGGCGTCCGTCATCGTCGTGGCAAGCGGCTGTCCGGAAGCGTTCCGCAGCTCGAGGGTCACCCCGGCCACACCCGCCTCGCCTTCGTCCTGGATACCATCCCAATCCTCGTCCTCCCAGATGTAATCCCCGACTGAGCCGTAAGTGGCCCCTGGGATGTAGTATCCGAAATCGATCGTCAGATTGCTGTGCTGGGATATGGGCACGCCCGACCCGCCGAGAGTGTAAGTCACACCGCCCGCCGGATTGTTGCTGTCCCTGGTCGTGTCGCCGCCCTGGCCGACGAGCACTGCACTGTAGCCCGCGGGAACACTCGTAACCGTGACACGGTACTGGCTCGCGGCCCCGTTCGGTTGCGTCGTTCTCAGGCCGTCGAAATAGTAATGACCGGTGCTGTCGGTGGTCGTCGTCCGATAGCCGTTCCACCAACTGGAGGTGTCGGGATTGTAGTAATCGAGACGCAGCGTCACCCCGGCGATTCCCGGTTCGCCTGCATCCTGCACGTTGTTCCGTATCGTGTCGTTCCAGACCCAGTCGCCGATGACCCCAAGAGAAACGTACGGAAAGTCGAGAGTGAGGTTCTCCCTGGCTGTCGTCGTAATCGTGCCGGAGAGATAACCGCCCGGGTAGAAGGCTTGGAAGCTCGTCAGCACGCCATTCGTATCGGTCACGACCGCGAAATAGGTTTCCCCTGCGGCGCTCACCGGAAGGCCCGAGAACCAGTAGTTCCCGTTCACGTTCGTGACGGTGCTTCCCATGAACTGATCGGCGACGTCCTTCAGGCCGTTGCCGTTCATGTCTCGATAGAGGCTCAGCGTGACGTTCGCCAGCCCGGGTTCGCCCGAGTCCTGGAACCCGTCCCAGTCGTAATCGAAAAAGACGGTGTCGCCCACCCGGCCGAGATTGGGATTGTAGTAGCCAAAGTCCTCGAAGATATCGAAGAAGAAACCGTTGGAGTCCCTGACGACATGGATCGTGGCGGTCGGATCGGTCTTGCTCTCCGGACCGGTCGTGAGTGTGTAACCCGCCAGCTCTGTGTCGTTCTGGTCGACGTTGACCCGGTAGTCTCCATCCGGAATTTCGGTGTCGTCGCCGAAGAAGAGGTAGTGGCCGGTCGGGTCGGTCACAGTCGTCTTGAAGTTTGTGACCCATTGACCGTTCACGTACCTGTCCAGAGCTACGGCCACACCTGCTATGCCGGCTTCCCCGCTGTCCTGAATTCCGTCGTTATCGGAATCCGACCAGACGTAGTCACCGATGACCGCTCCAGTGGGACGGTAGCCGAAATCCGCCTCACGATAGTCCTCGGTCACCCCGAGGAAGGTCCGGTCTGCATGTCCGGGGCCGGCATAATTCGCGGAAAGGATGTGTGGCTCGTTCGGTTCGTTGGGATAGGGAACCCGCTTCGTAGTCAAATTGGCGGCGGTCATGCCGTATGGAAGCGTGCTTTCGTCGACATCCACCATGTAGGCGCCGCTGTAAGCCGTGAAGCCTGAAATGCCGGTTACGGTATAGCTGCCTCCCCAGAGGCCTTTGAACAAGTAGTAGCCGCTGCCGTCCGTCCTTGTCGTGACAATCAGTTCGTTGTCGAAAAACCGGCCGTCTGAATCCTTATCCCAGTAAAGCTTGACCACGACGTTCGGAATTCCCTGCTCGAACCAGTCCTGTTGTCCGTCGTTGTCCCAGTCAAACCAGACATAGTCGCCGATGGAGGCCTGGGCCGGGTCGCTGGGGTTGTCCTCATCATTGTTCTTGGGAGGAGAGTTGTGGGCCCTGGCCACGACTTCGATAACGGGCTCATTCGGAAAAGCAGCCAAAGGGACTCGCAACTCGATCGCGTAGTCGTAGATCCAATCGGCGAAGTCCTCGAGCTGCGGACAGGTCTGAGTTTTGTACCCGTAGTACGGCCGGCCGTTTTCAGAGTAAGACAACGGAGGAGAGGACGCCAGCGTGTCAAGCGTGTGGCCGGCGCAGTCCTGGTAGTACCGGGTGTGGCTGCCGACATTCCAAGCCAGAGACGATTCGACCTGCATCCCGTGATCGCGCAACCACTGGTTTTTGTCGGCACAGCCTCCGCAGTCGATGTTGTTGATCAACATCGACCCGTCCCCGCCCCAGAATCCGAGGCTGTGGTACTCGTTGCCGGACTTCGACGTATAATCGGCGAAGAAGTTGAGTTTTACATTCCCGCTCTTGTCGTAGAAGATGAACTCGGTCTTGTCGCTCCCGATCAGGTCGGCAAACTGGTGGCCGCTTCCCTGGTGCCAGCTCTCGTGCCAGTTCCTCTCCCACGAGGCTCCCTGTTTGGGCCCGTACGTGTTGTCGTTCAGGGGGAGCGGATTCTGAGAGTAATACACGTAAAGATACTCCCCGGAGGCGAAAGCGTACAACGAGCCGCTTGCCATGTTGGGGTTGGGCCCGTAGTTGAACAATTTGTACTTCGCGAACTCCGCCGTGTACTCGTCATCCCGAACGCCATCCACCAAGACGTCGCCGGGCGTGATCGGCTGGATGAGGGTCAGGACGGCCGTTGACGGCGTTCCGAGCGTCGCTCCTCCGGTCGGGTTGCTGAGAGCTATATTGACTGTCTCGTGCGACTCAGGGACGATGTCGGCGACGATCGGTATATAGATGTTCTTGGGCGCCAGGTCACCATTCGCCCAGTTCAGCGTGCCGGATGTCGCCGAGTAATCGAGCCCGGCCGTCGCCGTCCCGTTCGATGTGGCGTACTGCACGGAGACGGCACCCGTGTTCCCGTCAATGCGCAGGACCTGGATCGTGGCTAGGTTGCTGGGTACGTTTTCGTTGACGGTATAGTTGGCAAAGGAAAACTTGAGTTGCCCGGGCTGAGCCGACAGCCGGGCGTTTGACAAAACGAGAAGAAAGGCAAAGACAGCCCCGAATACAATCGCTTTCTGAACCGAGATGAACCGCGCTGACGTTGAACCGAGAGGCCTCTGGAACATTGCCCTCCCCCAATCCGGCAAGCAACCCTGGGAGGATCAGAGAAGACACCTCCCACCCAGAGTCTCGCCGTACTTTAAAGGATACAAGAGGTTAGAGGAAGTGACAAGAAAAATCAGCAAAACCGGGTAACCCCTCAGTTTTTTGTTCGGAGTGTGGCAGCAACGAGGAGAGAGGCCGGTG
>JBHGBF010000136.1:0-14501 GCA_041946865.1 Acidobacteriota bacterium
CCACACAGCAGCGGTTCCTGTTGATTCATCTGTATACTTTCGCCAAAGTCCAGTCTTCCACAGGTGGAAGAGGGCAACGGGGTTCAGAAATATGTAATGTAAGAATCCGGCGTTCCGGCGACGCGCCGCCCCATCGAACCAGGCCGCGAGACACGGCCGGGAGCCGCCGCCGGCGCCCCCGGCTTCTCACGCTTAACGATCCCGCGTGATAAAATGACCCTTAAGTGACTGACATCTCCTCTTACGCGCTCGCGATTATTGTAGCTGTCGGCGTGTTCGGAGGTCTGCTGGCCGTCCTCCGATACTTCCAGATCCGCCGGCTCCGGCTGGCGGCTAGGGCCATAAACCGCCTGGAAGGCCGGACGATCAGAGATTATCGCAAGGCCGACGGCAAGGAACTCGAGCCTGAGGAGGAGGAAGTCTACAGAGCACGGGCTCTTTACGGCATCCCGTACCTCGCCTGGATCCTCACTTCGCTGGTTATTCCGGCGGCCTTCTGTCTCTTGTTCTTCGAGAATCTGGTGCCGCCTTTCGGCGTCCCTGATGTCGGAGACCATACCTGGTTCGCCTACCGTGCTCCCACCAGTTTTGTCACTGACGGAGTCGCCTTCCGGAGGCACCAGATCCTTATTGATAAGAATAAGGTTGTCGCCCCTGGAGATCAGCAGGTGATCCGTGAGGCCTTGAGCCAGAGGCATCGGGTCGACCCGGCCGAAGCGGGCGGCACGATCCTGATGCTGACCATCTTCTGTAGCGTCCTCCTCTACCACATCAACATCCTGTATCCCACCAGCACCGAAAAGAACCGTAATCTGATACTCATTTACGTGGTCTGCCTGGTCGTATTGGCGACGGCCAAGATCTCTCTCTTTTACAGTCTTTTCTCGCCGTACCTGATTCCCATTCCCTGGGCCGGGATGATGATTGCGATTTTCCTGAATCGCCGGATTGTTCCGTTGATCATGCTGATCACGCTCATTTTTGTCTCCATGGCTTCAGGTTTCGATTTTCGCCTCTTTCTGGTCCTGCTGGCGGGCGGGCTGCTGCCGGGGGCCTGGGTGCGTCGGGCCCGGAGACGCAATGAAGTGCTGCTCGAATCGGTGGTTCTCGGCGCCATCATGGTGCTGGTCTATGTCTGCTATTCGATGCTCAGCGGAGGAGAGGTGGAGGTTCTGTCGGCCCAGACGGTAGCCAGCTTCCTGAACGGTATCGTTTCAGGCCTGATGGTGCTCATCTTCCTGCCGTTTCTTGAGCTGATGCTGGATCTGGCGTCGCCTTTCAAGCTGATGGAGCTGTTGGATCTCGACACCCCGGTTCTCAAGGAATTCTTTTTCAAAGCCCCCGGGACCTATCAGCATTCGATGGCAGTAGCGAATATTGCTGAGACGGTGGCCAACGAAATAGGGGCAAACGGCCTGCTGGTGCGCGTGGGCGCTTACTACCACGACATCGGGAAGATGTTCAACCCGATCTACTTCATCGAGAACCAGGTGGAAGGCAAAAACCCGCATGATGAGTTGGGGCCGGTCGCCTCGGCCGCCGTCGTCCGCTCTCATGTCATCCTCGGGATCAAGCTCGCGAGGGAAATCGGGCTCCCTCGTTCGGTGATCGATTTCATCCCGGAACATCACGGTACCTCGACAATCGATTACTTTTATTACAAGTCCAAGCAGCTCGATTCGGAGATCAAGTCGGAAAAGATCTTCAAATACCCGGGTCCCAAGCCACAGAGCAAAGAGACGGCTATCGTGATGATCGTTGATTCCGTGGAAGCCGCTTTTCGCGTGGTGTCCCCCAAGGATGAGGAGAGCATCCGCGAACTGGTGACCAAAATCGCCAACCGGAAAGTGGAACGGGGCGAGCTGGATCGATCAGGCCTGACCATCGGCGAGCTGAAAAAGATCACCGATACGCTGACTCATATTCTGAAGAGCAGCGTCCATCAGCGCATCGCCTACCCGGAAAAGGCGGAGGCAAAAGAGGAGCGGTCAGAGGCGTCCAAGGGAAGCTCGGTCTTTCCCGGGCGGTTCGGGCAAAGGCCGTGAGGAGTCGAGCCCGGCTGCAGAGCGGCTCGCAGCTTTTCCCTCTGGCGCCTACGATTCAAGCGCCGACTTCTGGATCGCTGCGGGCTGAGCGGCAGCAAATCGCGCCGGATCAAATGGGTTCGGGGCCTGAGAACGGCCGCAGAAGATTTCCGCCGCCAACCTGCCCACTTCCCAGCTGGCGCCCATCCCGTGTCCGCCCAACCCTGCGACCCATAGGAGGTTGGAGCGAATTGGGTCCCACCCGATGACAAAGCGCCCGTCGGGCGTCTTGGTCCGGAAGCACGACCAGGCGCGCTTCTGCACGGCATCCTGCAGGGAAGGCAATTCGCGCCAGATCAGCTCGGCCAGGTCCTCGATCACATCCGGGTCCACGGTCGGTTCCAGGCTCTTGCACAACTGCTCATCGCAGATGCTGAACAGGAGCTGGCCGGACTCGGGCCGGAAGTAGAAGTTTCGGGAGAAATCCCAAACGAAAGGCCAGTCGGACCGAACATCAGGTATGTCACCGAGGACGAATAGATGCCTCTTCAGAGGCGTGAGGGGCACAGAAGCGGCGCCGGCCATACTGGCGACGGGTCCTGCCCAGGCCCCGGCCGCGTTGATCAGGTAATCGGCGGTAATATCCTGGTTTGCAGCCCGGACCCGGAATTGTCCGTCAAACTGCAGTTGTTCGACCCGGTGTTTCAGGAAAAGTTTTACTCCCCTCTGCTGGGCGCCGGTCAGGTAATGCTGCAAGAGGGCGCCAATGTCCATTACCGCGTCAGAGGGAGTGAAGAGGGCCTTTTCGAACACGTGACCGTGCAGCAAAGGGATCGCCTTCCTGACCTGGTCCGGCTCACAGAACTCCGACGGAATTATCCCGGGTTCGCGAATGGCTTCCAGTGCCTGGCTCGTACCGAGCAGCAAAGAGCCGGCGGAGGACAGGGTGAGGTTTTCGATTGTCGCATACGCGCTCCGGCTGGCCACGATCAATCGCCGGATGTCACGGTTTTCCGCCGACTGCATGAGCAGCGAGGCGTTTCGCCCGGAGGCATGGAAGCCGGGGATCTCCTCTTGTTCGAGGATCGTAATGCTCTGGTCCGTTAGCCGGCTCAGGTGGTAGGCGGTGGCAGCGCCTGCAAACCCTGCGCCGACAATGAGAATGTTGGTCTTCACTGTGGTGGTGCTCGATGCTTGGGAGGTAGGCGCTTATCCGCGCTTACTCCTCATTGTATCAAATCGATCCGCTTGCCCGTCCGCGCGGCCTCATACATGGCCAGCACGACCTTCAAAGTCTCCAGGCCTTCCTCCCCGCTGATCAGGGGCGAGGCGCCGGACGAGATGGCGTGCATGACGTCACGCAACTGCCGGCAAAAGGGCTCCACCGGGATGTCCATCGGCTTTGACGAACCGAAGCCGCCCGTCTGAAAAGCTTCCGGTGGCGGCGGAGGACACCCCGGAATGTCCCAGTGGCTGAGGAACTCCCCCTCGGTCGTCACACTTCCTTTGGTTCCGTGAACTTCGATTCGATCCGGAAATCCAGGGAAGAAGGCGGTGGATGCCTGGATCACGCCTATGGCGCCGTTGTCGTACCTCAGCAGCGCGGCCGCGACGTCCTCCGAGGGGATCGTGTGAAGGCCGCCGAGCTGCCACTCGCACGCCAGATGACGAACCGGCCCGATAATCCAGCGCAACAAGTCGATCTGATGGATCGTCTGGTTGATGAGCGCGCCTCCCCCCTCAACCTCCCATGACCCCTTGCCGCGGGCGGCGTAGTAAGCCGGCGGGCGATACCATTTCACATAGGCGTCGGCCTGCAGGATCTTGCCGAGCTTGCCGTTTCTGACCGCATCGTAAAGGTAGCGAGGACCGTCACCGAATCGTTTCTGGCTGACGACCGCCAGGGTGATCCCGGCCTTCCGGCATTCCTCGATCGTTTTCCCGGCGCGTTCCAAAGACAGGTCCAACGGCTTCTCGACCAGAACGTGTTTGCCTTTTCGGGCTGCGGCTACCGCGTATTCGCAATGCGAGTCCGGGAAAGTGCAGATGATCACCAGGTCGATCGAGGGGTCATTGAGAAGCGAGGGAACATCCGGGTAGCATCTGGCCCCGTACCTGGCGGCCATCTGCTCGGCCTTCTCCCGCGTGCGGCTGGTCACGGCCGCCAGTTCGATTCCGTCTGTTTCGGCAAGAGCGCGGGCATGATGGCCCGCTACCGCGCCCGTTCCAATGATGGCTGCTTTCATAGATCTCGTCTCAACACTTGCTCAGGGCCCGTCGGATGTTGCGAGCCGCCTGCTTGATCCGATGCTCGTTCTCTACCAGGGCGAGCCGAACCCATCCTTCTCCGGCCTCACCAAAGCCGATACCCGGCGCCACCGCCACTTCCGCCTCGGCCAGAAGAAACCGGGCGAAGTCAAGGGAGCTCAGGCGGCCCTGCAATGAGGCGGGGATCGGCGCCCAGACAAAAAGCGTGCCCCGGGGCGGTTGAATCGACCATCCGGCCTGCTCGAAGTTGCGGGTCAGGCAGTCCCGGCGGTCCTGGTAGGTCTGGCGGATCCGGTTGACCTCTGCATCGCAGTCTCGTAGTGCGACGGCGGCCGCAATCTGGATCGGTTGAAACATCCCGTAGTCCATGTAGCTTTTCAGGCGGCGCAGCTTGTTGAGGACCGGGGCGTGGCCGGAGCAGAAGCCGACCCGCCAGCCCGCCATGCTGTAACCCTTGGTAAGGGAATAGAATTCGAGAGCCGTCTCCTTGGCCCCGGGCACCTGCAGGATACTGGGCGCCCGATAGTCGTCGTACACGAGGTCCGCGTAAGCAAAATCGTGGATGACAAGCAGTCCGTTTTCGCGCGCAAATGCGACCACGCGCGAGAAAAAGTCCAGATCCACACAAGCCGTCGTCGGATTGTTGGGATAGGAAATGATCAGGGTCCGAGGTCGAGGGTTGGAAGTGGCGAGCGCCTTTTGGGCCTCGCACAACATGGCCTCGGGGTCGGCCGGAAGCAAAACCGGAACAGCACGCGAGAGCTGGACGGCGAAGCGGTGAATCGGGTAACAGGGGGTCGTGACCATCACGGCTTCCCCGGGCTCGGTTATCGCCTGGATAAGGTGGTTAAAGCCTTCCTTCGCCCCCAGCGTCAGCAGAACTTCCTGGTCGGGGTCGAGCTGCACATCGTACTTCCGCTTGTACCAGTACGCCAGCTCGCGCCTTACGCCCGGGATCCCCCGCGAAACGGAGTACCGATGATTCCGCGGGTCGAGCACGGCCTGACGCAGCTTCTCCACCACTGTGGGCGGCGTCGGGATGTCCGGATTGCCCATCCCGAAATCGATCACGTCGCGCCCCTTCACACGAGCCTCATGTTTCAGCCGATTGATTTCATCAAAGATGTAGACTGGCAAGGTATCGACGATAGACGCTCTTTCCATTGGCCTCCGTTAAGCGGGCTACGAGTACAGGTCAGCCAACGAATAATACGGACGGCACGAAGCGCTTCGCACTATCCGTCTGATTTCGTTGGCTGTGAGCACTGGTAACGGGCTGTAACTCGCAGCCAGCCCGCTTGAAAAGCAGGATTATATCGTGTTTCATAAATGGTGATGAAAATTCATGAGTACCAGGCCAAGAAGATTCTGAAGCAGCATGGCGTTAAGGTCCCGGAGGGCAAGGTCATCGAGAGCGCGGCGGAGGCCTACGACGCGGCTCGAAAGCTGGGCCTGCCGGTGGCGGTCAAAGCCCAGATCCACGCCGGTGGCCGGGGCAAGGCCGGAGGTATCAAGCTGGCCAGGACCGCGGAAGAAGCCGAGGCCGAAGCCCGGCGGATGCTGGGCAGCCGGCTAGTCACCCCTCAGACAGGGCCCGACGGAAAACTGGTCCGGCGCCTCCTAGTTGAGAAAGGGCAGGCCATCAAGAAGGAATACTACCTGGGAATTGTGATCGACCGCAGTCAGGAAAAGCCGGTCATCATGGCCAGCAGTGAAGGCGGCGTCGAGATCGAGGAAGTGGCCAGGCGGGACCCGCAGCTGATTCTCAAGGTCCACATCGATCCGTCGCTCGGCTTGCTGTCTTTCCAAGGCCGGCAGCTCGCCTTTGGGCTCGGGCTGGAACCGGCACTGGCCGGCCGTTTCGGGCAGTTCGTCGCGGCCTTGTACGAAGCCTTCCAGGCAACCGACGCGTCATTGGCCGAAATCAACCCGTTGATCCTCACCCAGGATGGGGATTTTCTGGCGCTCGACGCAAAGATGAACTTCGATGACAATGCGCTTTTCCGCCACCCGGAGATCGCCGAAATGCGTGATTTCGAGGAGGAAGATACCCTGGAGATCAAGGCCTCGCGTTTTGGACTGAACTATATCAAACTGGATGGGAATGTGGGCTGCATGGTCAACGGAGCCGGGCTGGCCATGGCGACCATGGATATCATCAAACTGTGGGGCGGCAACCCCGCGAATTTCCTCGACGTCGGCGGAGGCGCGAACACCGAGCAGGTGAAGAACGCTTTTAAAATCCTTGTGGCTGACAACAACGTCAAGGCCGTGCTCATCAATATATTCGGCGGCATCATGCGCTGTGATATCGTGGCCCAGGGAGTCATCCAGGCTGTTAAGGACGTTGGCGTGCAGGTCCCGGTCGTCGTGCGGTTGGAGGGCACCAATGTCGAGCAGGGTCGCGAGCTCCTGAAGAGCTCCGGCCTGAATTTCCAGGTGGCTTCAGGGATGGCAGACGCCGCGCAGAAAGTCGTTGCTGCAGCATCATAAACACAAAGGGGACTAATGGCTATTTGGGTCAATGAAGCGACGCGAGTCGTCGTTCAGGGAATAACGGGCAAAGAGGGGACATTTCACGCGCTGAAGTGCCGGGAGTACGGGACAAAGGTGGTCGCGGGAGTGACTCCAGGCAAGGGCGGAATTATCCACGAAGGGATCCCGGTGTTCAACACCGTTCGGGAGGCAGTCGCGAAGGAAGGGGTGAACACCTCGCTTGTTTTTGTCCCCCCGGCCTTCGCAGCCGACGCTGTTCTGGAATCAGTGGAGGCAGGGCTGGAGCTCGTGGTCTGCATCACAGAGGGCGTGCCGACCTTCGACACTCTCAGAGTCCGTGCTTTCATGAAGGGGAAGAGGACGAGGCTGATCGGTCCCAACAGTCCGGGAATTATCTCACCCCGAAAAAGCAAGGTTGGGATCATGCCGGGTCACATCCACAAGGAAGGCCGCGTTGGCTGTATCTCGAGAAGCGGCACGCTCACATATGAAGCCGTCGGCCAGCTGACCACGCTCGGTATCGGCCAGAGCACGTGCATCGGGATTGGCGGCGATCCGATTATCGGCGCCGGCTTCATCGACGCGCTCAAGGCTTTTAACGAGGATGAAGAGACCGATGCGGTTGTCATGATAGGCGAAATCGGCGGCTCGGCAGAAGAGGAAGCGGCCGATTACATCCAGGCGCATTTCCGCAAGCCGGTCGTCGGCTTTGTAGCCGGACAGACAGCGCCGCCCGGACGTCGCATGGGGCACGCCGGCGCCATCATCTCCCAGGGACGAGGCACCGCCGCAGAGAAAATAGCGAAGATGAAGCAGGCCGGGATCCGCGTCGTCCAGAGCCCCGCCGACATCGGCGCCGCGGTGCGCGAGGCCCTGGTCGGGATGCCGGCCGCTTAGGAAGCCATGGGCAAAGCATTAATGATTATCGGGCTGGCTCTGTTCCTTGTCGGCCTGGTGCTGACTTTCCTGCCTAACACACGACTGGGTCGCCTGCCGGGCGACATCGTTATCCGGCGTGAGAACTGGAGCTTTTACTTTCCGATCGTGACCAGTATCCTCCTGAGCGTCTTCCTGACCCTGCTGCTGTGGCTCATCTCCTGGCTGCGCAGGTGAAGCTTGATTCCGGTGCCCGCCAACCCGATCACCTTTGCCGAATACATGCAACGGTGTCTGTACGATCCGGTCCACGGCTATTACACGTCCGGGCGGCAGGTGTTCGGACCGGCGGGCGATTTTTACACGTCGGCGCATACGCACCGGCTGTTTGCTGAGATCCTGGCCGATGCCTTTGTGGAGCTGCTGCGTAGTCTGGACACCGGAGGCGGCCCCGTTCAGCTCGTCGAATTAGGCCCCGGCGACCGGAGTCTCGCGAACAATATCTTGTCGTGTCTCGAACAGACGCATCCCGCGGTGGCCGGCAGGCTCCAGTACGTTCCGATCGAGGTTAACGGCGCCCTCCCCGACACGATCCGCGGGCTTGTTTTCTCGAACGAGTTCTTTGACGCGCTGCCGGTTCATCGCGTGCGGGTGCACAATGGCCGGGTGCACGAGCTGTACGTGCAGGCCGATGCGGCCGGGCAAATCGCCGAAACCGAGGGCCCGCTTTCGGACAGCCGGATTGCGCGGTACATGGAGATCGCGTTCGGCCGCCTGCGCGAAGGATGGGAATACGAAGTCAACCTGCGGATGGTCGAATGCCTCGAGGACCTCAACCGGCGCATCGGGCAGGCCTGGGTGTTCACGATAGATTACGGTTTCTTGCGCGAGGAATACGGCGAAGCGGACCGTCGCGCCGGGACTTTGCTGTCTTACTCACGTCATCGCGCGGTTGACGATCCTTATTCACACCCCGGCGAGCAGGACTTGACCGCGCACGTGAATTTCAGCGTCATGATCGAGACCGGGCGGATGCTCGGCTGGCTCGATCATGGGCTGAAAAGCCAGCGCGAATTCATGAACGAGAAGGGATTGGCCGAAAGACTCAAGCGCATGGAACAGAGTTTCCGGGAGCTGAACGCCGACCGGGTCGAAGAACTGCTGCAGCTGAAGCGACTGTTAGAACCGGGAGGTATCTCGGATGTCATGCGAGTCCTCGTGCAGGAGGTGCGGGTGCGCTGACAGGTGCTCCGCAGCCTGGCTTGAAGGTCCTGGAAGGATGAGGCGTTCCCTGGAAAGGAATCACGTTGCCGGCGGCTGCCCGTCTTGCCGGTCCGGCGCTGGTGCAGTAAAATCTCTGCCGTGATGGAGAGTGAAATGACCGTCCTTATCGTCATCTGGGTGATCCTGCTGCTCGTCTTCGCGCTCGTTTACTGGAAACCCGGCTACCGGAGCTCCGAAGCCATGGTAAGGCGGTATCCGGCCGGCCGAAGAGCAGACGGGTCCAGCCAGGATTCGACGAAAGCCGACCAGGCAGCCTGATCGCAACCTCCGGCACGCCACTCGCATCTTGATCAATAAAAAACGGAAGTCAGGAGTGAGAAGTCAGGAGCCAGACGGAGCACGCGGGACTGTCACTGGATTTCTGGCCGCGCAGTTCTGGTTTTCTGTCTTTTCCAAGGGGGATGGTGGGCGATACTGGGTTCGAACCAGTGACCTCCGCCGTGTGAAGACGGCGCTCTAACCAACTGAGCTAATCGCCCGAAGAATCGCTATTTTATTCAGCCAAGGTACCAGGTGTCAAATGGACCAGTTGCGTGACCTGATCATCATCGGTGCAGGCCCGGCGGGCCTGGCCTGCGGAATCGAAGCCAGGCGGCACGGAATCGATTTCCTGATCATCGAGAAGGGAGTGGTGGTGAACTCGTTGTACCACTATCCCACTCATATGACCTTTTTTACAACCGCGGACCTGCTCGAAATCGGCGACGTCCCGATGATCGTCTCCGCGGAGAAGCCGAAACGACTGGATGGGCTGACATACTATCGACGGGTCGCCGACCAGTATCAGCTGCCGATCCGAGACTACGAAGAAGTTCTCGGCATCAGCGGTGTCGAAGGCGACTTCCGTGTCGTCACCCGAGACCGCCTGATGGTCGATCACTGCCACCGGGCTCGCCGCATCGTCATCGCCACCGGTTATTACGCCAATCCCAATCGGCTGGGGATACCGGGGGAGCAGTCGAGCAAGGTCAGCCACTATTACCGCGATGCGCACCCCTACTTCCGCAAGAAGGTGATGGTCGTCGGGGGCAAGAACTCCGCTGCCCTGGCCGCGCTCGAGCTCTATCGAAACGGGGCCAACGAAGTCACTCTGGTGCATCGCGCCGGGGCGATGAGCAACGACGTGAAATACTGGATTTTGCCGGACATCAACAACCGCATCAAGAACGGCGAAATCAAGGCCTATTTCAATACCCGGCTGGTTGAAATCCGTGACACTGAAGTTGTTCTGGCGACCCCCGAGGGGATGAAGACAGTGGAGAATGATTTCGTCCTGCTCATGACCGGATATCACCCGGACGTGAGCTTTCTCCGTCAAGTGGGAATCGAGATCGAAGCGGACAACCTCGTACCGCGGCATAACCCGGAGACGTTAGAAAGCAACGTGAAAGGGATTTATCTGGCCGGCGCCATTCTATCGGGGAAAAACACCAACTCGATTTTCATCGAGAATGGCCGCTTCCACGGAAGTCTGATTTTCAGGCACTGGCCAAAGGAAGGAACCGACAAACCGACGGAGTGACAAAACTGACGGAACGTTGCCTGATCCAACGGTTCATGAGTCAGTTTGTCGGGCCGGCCAGTGGGCCGGTTCAGTCGATTTTTGAGAGGCAGATGGAACAGACAGCCGAACCACGTGAGCGCGCGATCCTTGTCGGTTTTTGCCGGGACTCGCGCGAGCGTGCCGCCGAGGAGGAATCGCTCGAGGAGCTTGCCGAGTTGACAACCAGCGCGGGCGGCGAGGTGGCCGATGCCCTGGTTCAGGAGCGGGCCAGGCCGGACCCGGCCTACCTCATCGGCCAGGGCAAGCTCGAGGAAATCCGCGAATCGCTGCTGATTGAGCAGGCCAACCTGGTCGTCTTCAACGAAGACCTGACTCCGGCTCAGCTCAGAAACCTCGAACACTCCCTCGACACCAAGGTGATCGACCGGGCCGAATTGATACTCGATATTTTTGCGCAGCGGGCGCGCAGCAGTGAAGGCAAGCTGCAGGTCGAGGTGGCACAGCTGGAATACTTGCTGCCGCGGCTGGCCGGACGCGGCGTCCAGCTCTCGCGCCTGGGCGGCGGAATCGGCACCCGGGGGCCGGGCGAAACGCGTCTGGAAGTGGACCGCCGGCACATCCGTTCCCGCATCTCTCGGATCAAGGCCGAGCTGGCCAGGCTCGAAGAGAGGAGGGGCCTGCAGCGCCAGAAACGCCGAGGTGTTCCGATACCGACCGTCAGTCTGGTCGGCTATACCAACGCCGGGAAGTCCACGCTGTTCAACCGTCTGACCAACGAGACAGCTTTCGTCAGCTCGCGGATGTTCGCGACACTGGATCCGCTGGTGCGGCGCATCTCCCTGGAGTCGGGCCAGGAGATCCTGCTCAGCGATACCGTCGGGTTCATCCGCAAATTGCCGCCTACGCTGGTGGCCGCCTTTCATGCCACGCTCGAGGAGACCGTTCAGGCGAATCTGCTGCTTCACGTCATTGACGTCTCGCGAGAGAACTGCGAGGAGCTTCGGGAAGCTGTTTACGAGGTGCTGGACGAGATCGGGGCGGGCTCGTCGAACGTCCTCGAAGTCTACAACAAAGTTGATCTCGTCGCCGGCCCGCCTCAGGTCGAGACGGAAAAGGAATGCGTGCTCATTTCAGCGAAGACGGGGGAGGGAATTGAGGACCTCCGTTCGAAGATGAGCGGGATGATCAATCGGGGCCTACATCCCGTTGACCTCCTGCTGCCGCTGAACCGGGGCGATATCGTTTCCCAGATCCGAGACCGGGCGATAGTCGAAAAGGAGGAGTACACTGAGTCGGGGATCCGAGTCAGGGCTGCTCTCGCTCCGGCGGATCTGGGCCGATTTCAGGAATTCATTGTCGTCGAGAAGGCGCCGGCGCGTCGAGGCCGAGGGAAAAGAGCCTGACCTGCGGCCCTGTCCGGAGGGGAAGCCAAAGCCATGTTCCGTGTCGCGATAGTCGGCAGACCCAACGTCGGTAAGTCCACCCTGTTTAACCGGCTGACGCAGTCCCGCAAGGCCATCGTGGGCGATGAACCGGGGATCACACGCGACCGTTTGTATGAAAGGGCGCGTTGGGATCATAAGGAATTCGAAGTCATCGACACGGGCGGGATGATACCCGGGGAAAGCGCGATCATTCCCGAGCAGGTCCTCGAGCAGGCCCGCGTGGCGATGGAGGAAGCCAACCTGATCCTCTTTGTGGTCGACGTTCGCGACGGTTTGACTCCCCTCGACGAAGCGCTCAATTCCCTGATCCGTTCAACGGGCAAGGACTACCTCGTGGTGGTGAACAAGGTCGACGCGCCGCGCCTCGAGCCGGACGCGCTCCAGTTTTACGCCTTCGGAGTCGATTTGTTGTACCCGATATCCGCCGAGCACAAGGACGGTTTGTCCGAGCTGATCGAGGAGATCCTGGCACGCGTTCCCGAAGGCGTTCCCAGTGAGATAGACAAATCCGAAATCAGGATCGCGATTGTCGGCCGGCCGAATGTAGGTAAATCCTCATTGCTCAACCGGCTTTTGGGTGAGGAAAGAGCAATCGTCACCGAAATACCCGGGACTACGCGAGACGCGGTCGACAGTACCCTGACGGTCGCCGGCCAGGCCTACCGGTTGATTGACACAGCCGGTATCCGGCGCAAGGGCAAAACGGAGCTGATGGCGGAGAAACTGAGCGTGGTCATGGCACGAAAGAGCCTGGCGCGAGCCGACGTGGCGCTCTTGCTGCTTGACGCGGTGGAAGGAGCCACCCATCTGGATGCGACTATCGGCGGATATGCTGACGAGGCCGGGGCGTCGATCCTGATCGTTGTCAACAAGTGGGACGTCGTGGAACGCGACACCTACACAGCCCAGCGACTGGAGGGCGAGTTCCGCGAAAAGATGCGTTTCCTCGACTACGCGCCGATGATTTTCGTTTCGGCGAAAACCGGGCTCCGGGTCCCGAAGATTCTCGAGTTGATCAAGAAGGCCCACGCCGCAAGGTCCATCCGAGTCCCGACGGCTGAGCTGAATGAATACCTCGGGACGGAAGTGCAGGCGAACCTCCGGCGGGGGCACAGCAGGCAGAGCAAGTTTCCGCTGAAGTACGCGGCGCAGGTGAGTGTCTCCCCTCCGAAGTTCGTCGTCTTTGTGCGGGGAGGCGAGAAGTTGCATTTTTCAACGGAACGGTTCCTGGTCAACCAGTTGCGCGACCGGTACGGTTTCTACGCCACCCCGATCCGGATCGTCCAGCGGCTGCGCAGTCGCGCCAGAGTTTGAGAGGCCGTCGCTCTGTTCGTGTGCGTTTGGGCGGCTCGTGGACCCTTTCCTTGGAGTAATTTCATCTCCAAATGAACGCAAAAGCCTGACGATAAATCAGAATCCGTCACACTAATCCTTGACACCCACGGGGGACGTGCTTAATATGAGCCCACCGGGGCTCCAACAGTAAGACGGGGGAAGGGGTTCATGATTAAGGCCCACTTAGCTCAGATCGTTCACGAGACACACGGCGGAATTTCGCAGCGCGAAGCCAAAGGCCTGGTGGAGACCATTATCGGACTGCTGAAGAACCGGCTGACCCGGGGCGAGGCCGTCAAGCTTTCCGGCTTCGGATCCTTGCGGGTAATGAACAGAAAGAGCCGCGTCGGAAGGAACCCGCGCGACGGGTCTCGGATCCAGCTTGCTCCCAGCAAGTACGTCGTCTTCCGGCCCTCACGCACGTTGCAGTTTTGACGCGTTCAGATGCCCAGATACCCGAAGAAACTGTTCTACAAGATAGGGGAAGTATGCGAGATCTGCGGGGTCGAGGCGCATGTTCTGCGCTACTGGGAATCAGAGTTCTCGGCGCTGTCACCCACCCGTAACAAGTCCGGCCAGCGGATCT
The DNA here is from genome assembly GCA_041946865.1 of Acidobacteriota bacterium. Taxonomy (GTDB): domain Bacteria; phylum Acidobacteriota; class UBA6911; order RPQK01; family RPQK01; genus RPQK01. The sequence goes on from JBHGBF010000136.1 coordinate 13,819, forward strand.
ATCGCAGTAAAGACCTGGAAATCATCGACACCATCAAGCGGTTGCTCTACCAGGAAGGGTACACCATAGCCGGCGCGGGCCGCCGCCTCCTGGAACAAGGCCTGGTCAACGGCCAGGAGCTCCCCTTGCGAAAGCGCAAGGTCAGCCCCGCTCAGACACTTTCCGAGATCAAACAAAACCTCGATGAAATCGTGGAGATTCTCGACAGGCATCACCCAAAGGCCAGCGAGCCGGACAGGCGGGCGGCCCCCTCTCAGCCAAATGCCGGCACGCAGCTGATCATGTCCGATATCCTCCTCAAGGATCCCGAACCGGAACCGGACAAGGCTGAAAAACGGTAGGACCAGGCGTGCGCCGCCCCTAATCCGTCGATAAGGAAGCGTTCACCCACGGCCTTGGCCAACGAGCCCGGTCTGGCCTTCCCCTTGCGAGCACTCGCGGGTCATACCTGTCTTCAGGTCCGTCTCGACCGGCGCGTTTAGAGAATTAACCGACCGAACCAACGTCCAGGATAACCAGCGGGCCAAGGCCAAACCGTGCAGGCCCAAGGTAAGCCCTCATCTTGTTTGTAGTGCCGCCCTTAGGCGCAACACTGTTGACTTAAGGGCTTTTGCCCGCGGAGGAGAGCCTGCTTTTTGTCCCGAAGGGACACTGGACTTTGGCAAAAATAAACAGATGTGTGA
>JBHGBF010000137.1:0-14458 GCA_041946865.1 Acidobacteriota bacterium
AGGGGCATGATGAACTCCAAAAGCGCCTGCCGCTTCGCTCGCAGAAAACTGAGCGGTTATTAGGTGTGTCTTATAATGCTTGAACTATGCGAAGACGTCTGCCGACCGGTCTTGCTTTTGTCCTTCTCTTCGCGGTCCTTAACGCCCAGCCCCGAACCGCTCTCGACCAATATGTGGCCGCGCCCGATCCGACCTACCGCTACGAACTGGCCCAATCAATGCCCGGCGAGGGCTATACGACCTACGTCATCGACATGGCGTCCCAGTCGTGGCTGACCAGCAGCGAGGTGACCGCGCCCGTCTGGCGGCATTGGCTGGTCGTCGTCAAGCCCGAAAAGGTCACGAGCCGTGTGGGGCTCTTGTTTATCGGGGGAGGAGACAATGGGAGACCTGCGCCGAAGACTGCCGACCGGATGCTGGTGTCGATAGCCCAGGCCACGCAGACCGTGGTGGCGCAGCTCCACCAGGTGCCCAATCAGCCGCTAACCTTCGTGGCCGAAAGGAAACCTCGTAGAGAAGACGAGATGATCGCCTATGCCTGGGACAAGTTTCTGCATACCGGCGACCCCAAATGGGCGCCCCGTCTCCCCATGACCAAGAGCGCCGTCCGGGCCATGGACACCATCACGTCCTTTTGCGGCGGGCTGACGGACAAAGTCACGGTCGACAGGTTTGTGGTGGCGGGAGGATCCAAGCGCGGATGGACCACCTGGACGACGGCGATTACCGACAAGCGTGTCGTCGCCGTCGTCCCGCTGGTGATCGACCTCCTGAACGTCGTCCCGTCGTTCGAGCATCACTTCCAGGCTTACGGTTTCTGGGCGCCTGCCGTGCACGACTACCAGGAGATGGGCATCATGGACAAGTGGATGGGGAGCAAGGAGTTCGACCAGCTGATGAAGCTTGTCGATCCGTACTCCTATCGTGATCGCCTGACCATGCCTAAGTTCCTGATCAACGCCTCGGGAGATCAGTTTTTCCTTCCTGATTCCTGGCAGTTCTACTGGGATGACCTGAAAGGCGTGAAGTACCTGAGGTACGTGCCCAACGCGGATCACTCTCTGAAGGGCTCCGACGCGGTCGAGAGCCTGCTGGCGTTTTATCAGGCGATTCTGAAGGGGTTTCCGCTGCCGCAGTTCTCCTGGAAAGTCGAGAAAGACGGGACCATACGGGTCAAGACCAGGAGTTCGCCGGCTGCGGTTCTTTTGTGGCAAGCGACCAATCCGAAGGCCCGCGATTTCCGGCTGGACGCCATCGGCCCGGCCTGGACCAGCAGCCCCGTCCTGCCGGTCGGAAAAGGGGAATACCGGGCTCGGGTGGCAGCCCCGCCGCAAGGCTGGACCGCCTACTTCATGGAGCTTACTTTTCCCGGTACTGGCCAGGCGCCGTTTAAGTTCACAACCGGCACCTGGGTCACTCCCCAGACTCTGCCGTTTCCCTCTCCGCTAAGGAAAAAGGAGCGTGAAACGGGGGTTTTAACAGGAGCGCGCTGAAGCCCCGGCCAGCGTAATGCCTCAATCTTGAGGCATTACCGGCCGGCTTATCCGCTGATTGACTTGTGCCGGGCTTTCGGTAAGACTCTACGTTTCCGACCGCTTTTCCGACGACCCTGGATCGGTTATGTCACTTAACTGGCGCGATGTCGCGACTTTCTATCGATACGAGCTCCGCGCGGCCCTCAGGGAGCGCTCGATCGTCATCAACACGCTCCTCATCCCGATCTTCATGTACCCGTTTCTCTTGTGGGCAATGTTCACCGGGATAACCTATGTCGTGGGCCAGGTGGAGGGGCTGACTTCCAGAGTCGTCATCGACGATCAGACGGGCCACGGCGACGATTTCAGGAAGATCCTGGCCAGGGACGAGAAGTGCCGACTGCAAGCTCCCAGGCCGAAGGCGAAAGCACTGGAGCAGATCAAGGCGGGAGAGCTCGATGCCTTGATCGAGCTGGCGCCGGTTGCGCCCGGTCCGAAGTCCCCACGCGGGAATTTCTCGGCTCGGATTCACTATGATCGATCCAAGGACCGGAGCGAACAGGCGCAGGCAAGGCTCGCGGATGCGGTCGGGATTTACCGGTCTCAGTGGCTGGAAAAGGAGGCCGCCCGGCTTCGTATCACTGGGGAGCAATGGCAGGGCTTCATGATCGAGCGAAAGAACGTCGCCAGCGAACGGCAAATGGGCCGGTTCCTCCTTTCGACCATGCTGCCGCTGTTCCTGGTCATCATGATAGCGGTCGGTTGCTTCTATCCTGCCGTTGACTCTACCGCCGGCGAGAGGGAACGCTCGACCTGGGAGACCTCGATGTCGACGGCCGCTTCGAGGCAGAGCATACTGACGGGCAAGTACCTGTTCGTGGCCACTCTGGGAAGTGTCGCCGGCCTCATTAATGTCTCCTCCATGATGCTTTCCGCGAAAGCCGTGATGGCGCCGCTAACTCAGCAGATCGGCGAGAAGTTCGAGTTCAGGGTGCCGTTTGCCGCGCTGCCGGTGATGGCCTTGGGGACCGTGCTGCTCGCGCTCTTTGTCGCCGCCGTCATGATGCTGCTGGCCTCTTTCGCGCGCAGCTTCAGAGAAGGGCAGTCGATGATCACGCCTTTCTACATGGCCATCATTCTGCCCGTCGTTTTCATCCGACCGGAGGGGCCCTTTACACCCGAGCAGGCTCTCATCCCGATCGTGAATGTCACCAGGCTGTTTGCACAGGCCATCAACGGCGAGATTCTGATTCTGAACACCGTCCTGACCCTGCTGTCCGAGGTGGCCTGCATCGTTATCGTGCTGCGGTTTGCCAGCGTGATTGTGCGCTTTGAAGATTTTATGATCGGTTCCTATCGTGGCAGTCTAGGCAAATTCGTCAAGGAAAGGCTTCTGAAGCGAAACCCGACCGTGCCCTTCGGAGAAGTTTGATGAGTGATTATCCCGTAACCGTCACCAACCTGGCCAAATCGTTCTACGACGAGGCGCGCGGCGAAGTAAGGGCGGTTGACGACATCAGTTTCGAGTGCCCTCCGGGAGAGATTTTCGGGCTCCTCGGCGCCAACGGGGCGGGAAAAACCACCACGCTTCGCCTGCTGGCGACGATCCTTGCCCCAACTTCCGGGAGTGCGCGGATAATGGGCTATGAGATCAGCCGGGAACCGGGAGAGGTCAGGCGGAATCTCGGCTTCTATTCTTCTTCGACCGCCCTGTATCCGCGTTTGACTGCCCGCGAAACCCTCCAGTTCTTTGCGCGGATCAACCATTATCCGGACACTGCCCGTGACGCCCGGGTCAATTATCTGATCGGACGCTTCGGTCTCAGCAGCTACGTTAACGCGCGAATCGACCGCCTTTCGAGCGGCATGAAGCAGAAGGTCTCCATTGCCCGTACGGTCGTCCATGATCCGCCGGTCCTCATCTTTGATGAGCCGACTGTCGGGCTGGATGTCCTTAACGCGCTCGAAATGCAAGAGGTGCTGAACGAGTTTCGGAACGAGGGGAAGACGATCATCTTCTCGACTCATATCATGAGCGAAGCGGAACGTCTGTGCGACCGCATCGCCATTATCCACAGCGGCAGGATTCTCGCCTGCGGCACGCTGGAAGAGCTCAGACACAAGACGGGCTGCCGTTATCTGGAGGATATCTTCGTGAAGTACGTGAAAGGTGAACTGCTCGCTGCCACCCCGGAGCGCCCGTAGCAGACGGTGTTGAAAAGAAGCGGCTTGGGGTGGTGACGCCGAAGCGGCGACTATGCGATTGTTGAGCAACCCACTACTGGAATTTTACCGGCAGGAGCTGCGGATGTTCCTCCGTGATCGACGAGCGGTCATCTTGTCGATCATTCTGCCCGTGATCGTCATGCCTCTTCTGATCTTCGGCTCCCATTGGGCACAGGAAAGACGCGCCAGGGAGTTGGAAGCGATCACGCATAAGTACGTCCTGCTGGGACCGGAAGCTTCCAGACTCAGGTCGGTCATCGCCGAAGGCGTCCGGAAGGGGTGGACCAAGGGCAGCGACGAGGCCGAAAGAGAGGGCCGCTTCAAGCTGGAGGAAGTGCGGGACGCCGATCCGCAACGAAGCCTCTCCGCCGAAAAGATCAGCTTCTACTTGGAGGCTCGACGTCCGCGGGCCGATCCTGCCGGTCCTCGAGGGAAAGCCGAGGCGAAGTTGTCGGAGCCTGACCCGGAGGACGACCAGAAGGGAATCCTGAGCGGCCGGGAGAACGTCCCGACGATCACGATCTACTATCGGGGCGACCGCGATTCTTCCCGCAAGGGCGCAAGTCGTGTCCGGCAGCTTCTGCTCCGAACGCGTTGGGAGACGCGTCACTCCCTTCTGGAGGCCCGTGGCCTGGCTTTCGAGCTCCGCGATCTGGGAAGAGTGGAGAATCACGACCTGGCGACCAGGGACCAGGCGAGCGGCGTATACGTCGGGCGCTTCCTGACTCTGTTCCTGATCTTCTTTTTGATGGTCGGCGGTTCGGCGGTGGCCGTAGACAGCATTGCTGGGGAAAAGGAACGCGGCACGCTCGAGACGCTTCTGACAACTTCAATCCGCCGCTCGGACATCATTGGGGCCAAACTGCTCCTGGTCCTCACCGTTTCGTTCGTGATTACCGGCCTCCAGATCATCAACCTGCTCTTGTACATGGGGTTCGATCTCATCAACCTTCCCGAGGGCCTTACCGTGGCTGTCTCTCCCGGGCGTGCCCTGTTGCTCCTGGTCCTTTATCTGCCCGTTATTTTTCTGGCTTCCGGGACGCTGCTGCTCATCTCCGGACTGGCCAAGACGTACAAAGAAGCGCAGCTTTACTTCACGCCGGTCTTCTTCCTCTTTTTGCTGCCGGCGATCGCGCCGCTCTTTCCAGGGTTGAAACTCCGCTCGGCGATGGCCCTGTTGCCGATCAGCAACATCAGCCTGGGTGTGAAGGAAATACTCGTCGGCCGGTACGACTGGCCGATGCTGCTCGTGAGTTGGCTGATCACGGCTGCCGCAGGCGTTTACGTCGCCCGCCGGGTCACAAAGACCTTGGTGACGGAAAAGCTGATCACGGCCGGCGAAACCGATCTGGCCGATCTGCGCGGCGGACCGGATCTGTTTCCCAGGCACGTTTTGAAATGGTTCGGCTTGATCTGGGCGATTCTGCTCGCTGCGGCGGTCAATGTGGAGTCTCTCCACTCGATGTGGGCGCAGCTCCTCTTTAACGTGGTCTTTTTGTTCTGCGGAACTTCGCTGTTCCTGATCTGGCGGTACAAGCTTCCGATCAAAGAGGCCCTGGCGCTTCGCCCGGTCCATCCTGCGGTCTGGCCGGCTGTCCTGATCGGCGCCCCCGCATCGCTGGTTCTGGCGCACGGCGTCTTCCGCCTCGCCAATCTGTTCGTCCCGGTCCCGGAAAAGCTGCTCGAGAGTTTCAGTCAGATGGTCATTCCCCCCGGCCTTCCCCTGTGGCAGGCGATTCTGCTTATCGCAGTCATCCCAGGCATTGGCGAGGAGTTGACCTTCCGGGGAGTCCTCCTTTACGGTCTGCGGCGACGTTACCATCCGGTCGTACTGGTTCTCGTGATCGGCGGGATCTTCGGGTTCTTCCACATGGCGCTGTTTCGGCTCTTCCCGACTGCTTTCCTGGGGGTAATTCTGACGGCCGTCACTTTGCTGACCGGCTCGATCTTTCCGGCCATGCTCTGGCACGCGCTGAATAATGCGACCTCGGTGCTGCTTGCGTACTACTTCAAGACCAGCCCGCTGCAGTTGACCGGAATCACCATGCTCTTCTCCCTGCTTCTGCTCGCAGTCGCCTTTGGCCTGACGTGGCTTTTTCGCACCCCTTACCCGGGTCTCCAGCAAAAGCCAAGGCCGAAGGATGAAAGATGAAGAAAGCGGATAAACGACCAGAAAAAAAGCTTCTTCATCCCTTCCTCCCTGGCCGGCTTCATTCTTCAATAATCACAGGTACCTGACGCAGGCCGTTTCCATCTATCGAAACGGCCAGCAGCGAGATCGGGCTGTCCGAGGATATCCGAATAAACCCTCTCAGACCGCTGGATACCAGTTCCGGGAACATGTCGAACAGGAAACTCGAAAACTGGCTGCGTGGAGCGATGTCAAAGGGAAAGGAAAACAGCGGGACCAGTGACCCTAAGGGAAAGAAATCAAACCGCCCGAGTGCCCGTTTGAGCGTGTCGTTGTTAGTCAGCGCAAAAGCCAGTTCCCTCGCCCGAATCTCTTCGATCAGCAGGGTGGCACGGCGGAATGGGTCAAAAGGTGAAATAACGAGCTCGGAGAGGAGAATTCCTGAAAGACTGAAGCGGCGGATCACCGCCGTCAAATTGATTGTTCCCGGCGATTCGATGATCAGGAAACCGGTTTGGAGCGGTTGGAACAGGAGGTCCCGGAAAGCGAACGGCCCGAGAATCGGTATCGGCCCGAGGACAGGAAGGCCGGCGCGCCCAAAGAATGCCTCCAGAAAGGGGAATTGTCCGGGGACGATGCGATGAAACAACTGGCCTCGGGGACTGAACACCTGGATGACTGCCTGATTGGCGCCAAAGGTACGCCCATCCAGGAATAGCTGAGTCTGCCAGATAGACTGGCCGTCAAAGCCTTCAGCAAACTGCGGAATGCAGACCACCGTGTTCTCAGCCTGCAGCGGCTGGTTTCCTATCAAGAGACCGAACAGCAGAGAAGCGAGTGCTGAAAGGATTTTTCCTCGCATACTCAAAGTCTCCTTTATTGGTCAACGTAAGAGAGTCCAGAGAGCCTTGACTTCAGTATGGCAAAACCCTTTACGGTTAACAACCGCGTCGCTTAATCGACGCTCTCGCCGCGCGGGCGGGACTTTCGTGAAGCGAGCTGTGTTTCCACTCGGGTGATCTCGTCCGCTTCAAACCTGGGCCACGGGACGCGTTTGCCATTCTGATCGGTCGCCTCAACCCCCGTGCCCGGCTCGCCAACTTCCCCGATTTCACATACGGCTATGCCCGCTTCGCGAATCTTGGCCTCCAAGTCACCGGTTCGGCCGGAAGGGCAGATGATGATCAAGCTGCCCGATCCGATAAGACCCAGCGGATCAAGCCCGATCAGAGCACACAGATCACGGGTCTCCGGGAAGACAGGTATCCGGTCGGTCCGCACGCGCACGCGGTGTCGGCAGGCCAGGCTCAACTCCTCCAGAGCCGTTGCCAGCCCGCCTTCGGTGACATCATGCATGCCGACGACAGATCCCGTCTCAATGGCCAGCCGGCCTTCGGTGACGACGCTGATCCCCGGATCGAACAGAAATCTGCGGCATTTTTCAAGGCGATCCTCCGGCACGCCCAGCCTTGCTAATTCGCTTGCGAATTCCCGAGCCAGGATCGACGTCCCTTCTACCGAGACCCCCTTAGTCAAAAGGACCCGATCGCCTTCGGATGCGTTCTCTTTTCGCAAAAGGGCTGTGCGCGCCACTGTTCCGGCCAGGCAGCCGCTGACAACCGGCTGATTGACCGCAGGCGTGATCTCGGTATGCCCGCCGCAAAGGCTGATCCCCAGCTGCCGGCAGGTCTGATCCATGGTCTGCAAATGATCGCCCGCCTGCTCGGCCGTGGATCCCGGCGGCATGAGCAGTGTCGCCAGGAACCAGCGAGGAACGGCGCCGGCGGCTACCAGATCGTTGGCGTTGACGACGACTGCGTAATAACCGAGTTCATCTACCGTAAACGTGATCGGATCGGACTTCAACACCAGGACATCCTGATCGGCCGGGAGGAGGGCCGCCGCCGCATCCTGGCCGACGTCCGGCCCGATAAGAAGACTCGGATCCGTTGAACGCAGGCCGGACAGCAGGGGCCCGAGCAGCTCATTCGGGAGCTTCCCGGGAGGCAGCGGCAAAAGGCGGCGGATCAGTCCCTCTACCTCTTCCAGGTCCGACAGCCGGTAATCGGGTGAACATCCTGAACCGTGGTCCGGATCTCCGTTTGTCAGCAGCGCGGTGATGGCGCCCGCCCGTTCGCCCGCCTGGATGTCGTACCGGAAATCCCCCACGACAAGGACCTCCTCGACCGGTACTCCCATCCGCGCGGCGGCTACCTGAATTCCCTCCGGATCGGGCTTGGGGGCATAGCTGTCGTCACGGCTGAGAATGACGGCGAAGTCTTCCCTCCGGATACCCTCGAACTTTTCGAGTGAACGCAGAACCATCGAGTATCGGTTGCGGGTAATGATGCCGAACGGGATCTGCTTTGACTTCAGAAAATTCAGAACCTCGATTGCCCGCGCGTTTGGCACGGCCTGCTGGGCCGCCTCCATCTCGAATTCCTCCAGGATTCGGTTCGCTTCGCGCCGTTCCGCATCCGGCAAGCTGTTGATGTACTCGAGGATAGTCTCGTTATCGGGACAGCGCAGGGCGGCTCGAATCTTGGGGAAGTCGAGAAGACCCGGCACCGTGAGGGTTCCGTCAAAGTCGAATAACACGGCGCTCAGCTTGTTCTTGGGCATGCACGTCCCTTTTTAAATCAGCAGATGGGAAAGGGGCAAGGGCTCGCAGGCAGGGAACGGAGAAGACGTTCCCGACCGCCGTTGTCCAGATGTCCTGCGGTTGGTTACCGCGCTCTGAAAGGGAGCGTTAAATACGCCAGTAACTGCTCCATCAGGTCGTTGATCTCGCGGTACTTGTGCGGCCCGACCTCCAGGATCTGCGTCGCCGACTGAACGTATTGGGCCGGCACGAGTTCCGCGCGGCACTGCGACACCATGGCCTGCGCGGACTCCGGCGTCGTTTCCAAGTGAAACTGGAGACCCACGACCCAGCGGCCGATCTGAAAAGCCTGGTTCTCGCAGCCCTCACTTCTCGCCAGGTGAACGGCGCCTGACGGCAGGTCGAACGTCTCTCCATGCCAATGAAAAGCGTCGATCGACGGGGGAAAAGAGAAAGCCGCCGGTTCGGCCGATGAAATCCCCTGTACGGGAAACCAACCGATCTCCTTGAGCCGATTCGGATAGACCCGAGCGCCCAACGCACTGGCGATCAGTTGAGCGCCAAGACAGATCCCGAGAGCTCGTTTCCCGGCCTCGATGCAGTCTCGGATGAACCGCTTCTCTGCGACCAGCCAGGGGAAGTCGCTCTCATCGTTCACACTCATCGGTCCGCCCAGCATCACCAGGAGATCGATCTCACCGGGATCCGGCAGCGTCGTCGATTCAAAGAACGACGTGCGTGTAAGCGTCCAACCGGCCGCCCGGAGCCAGGGCTCGATACTGCCCGGAGTCTCAAAAGGGACATGCTGCAGGTAGTGCATCCGCATCGTGCCTTCGTTTCCCGCTCAGGCCCGGTTACAAACGCTACAGCCACCAACACGACGAATACCGCCACGCTCGGTCGAGTAAGCATAGCATGACCTGAGTCAATATCCCCCGGCAAAGCCCGGGGAATTGCTGACCGCTTAGCTCGGACGGCTGCGGAGAAGTCTACGAGAACTGGAGAGATTATGACGAGCGATAAAATCCCGGAGATTTGGCTCGAACGCTTCCTGCTTGATGAGCTCCCGCCCAACGAGGCCGAGCAGGTTAGACAAGCTGGCCATAACCCGGGTCCGCGACGCGGCGCCGACCCGGGTTCGCTCAGGCGCGGCCCCGTAAAGGCAGTCAAACCCAAGAAGCACGGTGTTGCCGCAGTAGCCATTCCGGCCGGAGAATGCTGAAGACCCAGTAATCCCGCGGCTGGCCACCGCAGGTCCTGAAAGCTCTGAGCCGTCCTTCACGTGTGAAGCCGGCCCGTTCGAGTACCCGCTCAGAGCGCGCGTTGCCGACCATGACGAAGGCATGCACCCGGTTGAGGCCGGGCTGTTCGAATGCCCATCCGAGGCAGGCCTCTACGGCTTGCGTCATCAGGCCCCGTCCCCAATACAGGCGATTCAGGTCGTAAGCAAGCTCGGCCCAGCCTTGGTTGAGTGAGAGTGCGTTGAAGCCGCAGGTGCCAATCAAGTCGTCCTCCGCCTCCCGAGCCACCGCCCACGTGCAGGAGCTGCCGAGCTGACTTTTACAGCCAGTTAATTTACTCCTGTTTGAATTGCGAGGGGACAGTGAGCCGGGAAGTATTCAACCAGGGGTACTTACTCGTCCAGAAGCTACGCGACCGAGAGGATGAAGCCACACTCAAAGCGCGGTCAAATCCGCAGACGTCTAAGGTCGGCGTACATCACCCGACCGAGGCGGATCAGCTTGAATCTCTTCTGATTGCGGCGACCGCGTTTGACGATTTCCCTAAGGCAATTCAGACGGCGAAAGAACTCCGAGAGGAGAAGCTTCAGTTCCTGGCGCTCTTGAAGATCGCTAATCTGCTGGCGCATCGCTAAAAGGGCTGCCTTGAAGACTTCCTGAGGCGTCTGGTCCTCGGCCCTTATTAGAGCGAAGATCATGAGCCAACACGATCCGCTGCCATGCATGCTGGCATGCCCCCTGGGATCAACCTAAGCCAGCCTAACACTCGAGGATGATCGACGAACCACTTCCCGTCACGGTGGGTGATCTCGAGAACTTCGCGGGAACTCCCAAAAGGACCTGGGTTTTGTTGCGCAACCTCCAGCGAGGTGTTTCCCACAGACGAGACTATTGCGACGTGACCGTATCGATTGAAAAGCCATGGGCCAAACACGAGGAGATCATCCGGTTCAGGTTTGAAGCTGCCCCCGTTTACGTACTGCAACATTCCTCTTCTTTGGTTCCAAGCGCCCATCTGAAAGCTCCGCATCAAAAAAGTCTTTGGCATGGCCATAAGGATCTGGCATGCGATGGTTATACCTTTCGAAATAATACCGTTTCACAAATTCCACACATTGAAAACGAATACCGATGTTGTAACCGTCTTTCGAAAGATTCCGCCCTCTTGTTGTATTGACGCCACCGTTGAAGTAGATGATGACGCCATTTAGCTCGTCAATCGGTTGTCCGACTGAATACTGGGGGTGAGGTTAATACGAGTAGCGACCGCATAGGTACCTAAAATCAAGCCCGGCGCCAGCAATGCACAGCAGGTCAGCGATATCAATCTGCGTTTTCGCATACTCCCTCTTGCGTCTAACGTGTCCGCCTGCGTCATTCCCAGAGCCCCGTACTCGCGGCTGCTTGCAACCGATAGAATGGGTTTAGGGTGTGCTTGCTTGAAATGAAGGCTGGGATGAAACGGGTCTTGGTGGAATAGCCTGCAAGCCGTCCTGCCTTGCTCCCGAATTCTGTCTGGTAAACCGCTGAAGGCCTTTTGGAACCGCTCAGTGGTTCTCGATGTCATAGCTCATTGGGGGGTTGGAGCTTCCGCAAACGCCTTTTCCAGCTTAGTCAAGATATGACCTCTTGCAATTCTACTACAGCCCTTCGCCAGACCACACCGAGCCAGGTGAATACCTGCACACTGCAAACACCTCCTGTTTTGGGAACAGGAGCAGGCTGAGGCAAGCCGCAGACCTTGACAGCCGGACCGGGGCGGGCCGAGAATCGGTTTGCCTTGCGTCGCACGAAAGGACGGCCTCCCATGCGGTCCGTGTTCATCGCTTGTCTTTTGTGCCTTCCTCCGATTCACGCGGCCGGCCAGACGGTCAGCGCTGATTGCGCCGAGCTTTCGGAGTTGTTGGATCGACTGCGCGAATGCCTCAGCCCCCGATCCGCCGAAGAGGCGATTCCCGGGCTTCTGTCGGCAATCGAGAGGTCCCCTCGATGCGCGGAAGCTCACCTGCGCCTCGGGGAGTGCTACTCGGCAACCGGTCAAGAGGATAACGCGCGGGCCTCCTATGAGAGGGCGCACGCGCTGGAACCTGGCCTCTCCGCCGCCTCGTCACACCTCGCGATCATGCAGGACCGCGAACTGCTCCAGCTGGCCGCCGCTGGGCTTAGAGCCAAAGAGTGGTTCCAGGCGCGGCGAGCCATTCGGACGTTGGCCGGGCACAATCCGGAGGATCTTCCTTTCGTTTTCCGCCTGGTGTACAGAAGCTGGGGTTCGGGATCAACCCAGGTCTTCCCGGCTCTCATGGAGGCCTATCGGCGCGGCCCGCGTCCCGAGATTTGCGGTCTGGTCGAATGCATGTGGCTCGACCAGTGTCCGGAGTGCGAGTTCGAAATCCTGACGGAGAAAGGGGCGACGCTGCTTGTTCTCGGCCGCAAGGAAGAAGCGGCCGCAGTGCGCAGGGAAGTCGAGGCGCGTCTTCAGTCTCCGGACCTCCTGCTCGTGGAAATGCCAAACGCCGAGTTTCTGGAGGCGTGCGGGCTTCCTTACCTAAAGGCTCAACCCCTCCGGCAGAAACTTCCGAAGTACACGCGTGAGGCCGCTGCCAAGAAGGTCCAGGGATCGGTCCTGTTGGAAGGAGTCATCGAGCGGGACGGACGAGTCCGGGACTTGGCAGTCCTGAAACCCCTCGAACAGAGCCTCGATCGTCGCTCGCTCGAAGTCGTGGGCAAAGACTGGAGGTTTCGCCCGGCGACGATCGGCGGGCAGCCGGTTCGACAACGAGCGAGAATGGAGATCAATTACCGATTGAAGTAGGAGTGAAGCCTTCAAATAGTCGCAATCCACTTGGCCTTTCCTCGAGAACCATGAATCGCAACTCTCGCCGCTTCCATCTCTCATGAACTGGCCGTACTCAAGCCCAACACCCTTGCGGCAATGCATGGCTCGAGCTTCGTGGCGCGACGGCGAGTCGGCGTGAGCTACGAGGGGCGGCTGCGCTGGGGAAGAGACCAGGAGGCATTCTGGGGCGACTGCTTCAACGGCGTTAGAAACGAGAATCCGTGGGCCGCCCACGTGAAACCCGAGCGGCTGCCCAGGGAAGACCGCAGCATCGAGGTCCTCGGGATCAAGATCGCCAGGGAGCGCCAGATCGACCTGGGTCGGCCTTTCATGGCACGCTTCGGCGACTTCGCGCGCATCGAGGCTGCCGGCGCCATGAATGTGCGGGTGAGTCTCAAGAACGGAACAGTGGCGAACCTCAACCGCTCCGACGCCAGCGACTTCGACGATGGCGTACGCGTGTGGGACGGCCGGCGCGGCGTGGCCCCCGGAGAGCCAGGGTGATTCTCCACAGCGGCGAGGAGCTGCAGCTCGAGCGAACCGGAGACCTTGGCGACGTGAATGGCGGCATGCTGATCTTCGTCGAGGGCCGGCGCCCCGAGTATGTGCCGTGGACCGACATCGAGCAGATCGACTTCGACCGCCCGCCGGCGATGTACCCGCCGATCAGCGGGCGCTATAGCGAGTTTACGGAGTCGCGCTAGAAGCCGTCCGACCAAGTCACCCTCGCGCCCAAAGGCTGAATTGTAGTTCAAACCCTCAACATGGTTCAGATGCGTTGACAACTCCTCGGCTTAGCATCATGATGATTACATGCGTACCACCTTGACGATTGATGAGAAGGTTATGGAGCGGCTGAAGAAGGTCGCAGCCCAGTCTCGGCTCTCCTTCAAGGAAGTCGTGAACCGCGCTTTGTGGAATGGTCTGGAGAGGATGCAGCCCGGGTCGGCCCGGCGTCGTTTTCGTTGCCGAACCTATTCGATGGGTTTCCCCCCCGCATCGAACCTGGACAAGGCCCTCCAATTGGCGGGCAGCCTGGAGGATGAAGAGGTTGTGCAGAAGTTGCGGATGAGAAAGTAAGATGCGAATAGTCGATCTCAACCTTCTGATCTACGCCGTCAACTCGGACGCCCCTTACCATGTGAAGGCGCGAATCTGGCTGGAGCGAGTCCTGTCGGGTTCGGAGGACATCGGTTTTGCCTGGCCGGTGGTTCTGGGTTTTCTTCGGCTCATGACGAGGCCTGGCTTCATGCCAACTCCGTTGACGTCGGAGCAAGCGATCGAAATCGTGGACGAATGGCTGGCTCAACCATGTTCGGTGCTCGTTGTCCCGGGTGACTCCCACTGGACGATTCTGAAACGGTTGCTGGCCGAGTGCGGAAGCGCTGGGAACCTGACCATGGATGCGCACCTCGCCGCGCTGGCCGTCGAGAAGTCCTGCGTGCTGTGTTCATCCGATAACGATTTCCATCGCTTCTCCGACCTGCAGTTCGAAAATCCGCTGGTGTCCTGATGTCCGTCACTTCGGTCAGCTGTCACCGTTGTTTTGGAAGATGCGGCCGTTTGTCGCGCAAGGCAGAGCGCTGGGGAAACCGGTGGCGATCACGGAGTTCGGGTGTGCCGCCTTCCGGGGCGCGGCCGATCTGGCCGGCCGTGGGGGATGTCATCGAGTGGGGCGAACCTTCTTATGTTTCTCAGACACGACGCTTACGAATCGGGGCTGAAATTTGCGCGCCTACCCTGCTCGAGAAAATCTCCGTCCGGCGCCGTAGTGTGCGTCGCGTGCACTGAACCAAATAGGGACCTGCGCAAACAAAAACTGACAACTGAAACTCAATTCAAGCATGAGTGTGCAGAGGACTATGGTCGATACGGTTGACCCATGGACAGAACGGGTGTCAGAGCTTCAATTTTCAGTTTTCTGACCAGCGAACGACGAGGACGAAA
>JBHGBF010000138.1:0-14369 GCA_041946865.1 Acidobacteriota bacterium
ATCCCTCAGTTTTCGGTTCGGAGGTCCGTTAGGACCCTGGACTTTGGCCAAAATACACATCTGTGTATTTTCGCCAAAGTCCAGTGGCCGGGCTCTCGCGAGCCCGGCTGGAATGAGATCCGAGCCCTGGCTTACCAGCGAGGCGGCCTGCGGGAGCCACCACGGGAGTCGCTCCTGCCGCCCCCTCTGGGCCCCCGGCCCTCTTCGCGAGGACGGGCTTCGTTTACCGTTAAGTTACGACCGTCGACTTCCATCCCGTTGAACTGGCGGATAGCTTGCTCGCCTTCTTCGCGAGTCGCCATTTCAACGAAGCCGAAGCCCCGTGAACGTCCTGTTTCCCGATCCGTGATCAACGTAGCGGATTGAACCGTACCGGCCTGCGAAAACAGATCCTCCAGTTGCGAGCTAGTGGTCTGGAATGAGAGGTTGCCAACAAAAAGTTTCATCGTCATACACACCTTACCTTGAAAGGATTACCGAGAAGCCTGACCTGGATCTGCTTCCGTCAGTCACTGGCGGCGATGGATCACGCGTCCGAGTAGCTTCTGAGTTACTTAACCCCACTCTCAACCGACCCAAACGCAGCCGCCATAGCCAACGTTGAGGGACAAAAAACGCATACAGAGAGTTGAGCTAAAAGGCAGTATACACGCTCAATAGGGGCGCTGCAAGTGCGAAAGCTTGGCTAATCGGTTCAACACGCGGGGGTTGGGGAGTCCTCCAGACCGGCGCATGACGGGCTCACCGACCCGCCAGCCGACATGCCGAAACAGCGGCGCCGACTCCCCAAAGGGGCTTATAATCCTCTCGTGAAAACGGAGTGACCGGCGGTATCGAGATCGAAAGGAGGCACTATGCCCTCTCGTTTCAGACCCCTCATCGCTCTTCTCGGTTGTTGCTTCGCCAGCGCGCTTTTGGCGGGAAGCGAGCAGGAGAGCCCCGGACCCGAGGCGCCGGGATCCATCATCAAACGGTTTGTCGATCCGCTGACCCGGCCCGCGCATGCCCCTGTCCGGTCTCTACTCACCTCAGATGAGGAGCACGCCAGCTCCATCGGTCCGGTTCTCACTCCGCAGAAGCCTGTCTATATCCTTTATCACCAATCGGACAAGCCCCGGGCGGACGAGATTAACTACGTGCTGGAGCAGGGTCGGATGTTCGTGAATTATGAGGATCCGCATGACCAGACCAAGATGCCGATGGTCCGGATCCGCCCTATTGACGGGAAGACCAGGATTCCCTTCCTGATTCGCACGTCGCTCAGCCCGGCCGAAGCGCCCAACTCTCAGACCTCGCTGTATCTCTTCGTTCGCCTTCCGATCATTTTCTCGCCTCGTCTGGACGTCCGGCGCGTGATCATCGGCACGAAGCGCGTGGACTTCAAAGTGACCGCCGGGCTTGATGACGGCGTCTTCTCGGTGATGGTGCCGCTTACTTCTTTGCCTGGACCTAAGCCTGACGTCCGCTACCCGGTCGAGGTCATCATGGAAGGGTCGATCACCCTGAACGACTACACGGTCGTCCCTCCTGACCAGTTCACCAACTACACGCTTCCGCTCAACTCCCGGCTGGTCAGCAGCGCCCGCCTGGCGGCCGGGCGCGACTTCATGACCCCCGAGGAGGAAGTCCAACTGCGCCGTCTGGCCGCCGAAATCAGCCAGGTGACCACCGATCAGTATCAGCAATTGCTCTTGGTACACCGTGTGACCAGCGGAAAAATCACGTATTTCAACAACAACATGAACCGGACCGCGGTGCAGATCCTGACCGAGGGAATCGGGGACTGTGATGACTACAGCCGGGTCATGGTGTGCCTGCTTCGCGCCCTGGGCATCCCCAGCCGTATCGCTGTCGGCTATTTATATGATTTCAACAACATGGGCCCGCACGGGTGGGTCGAAGCCGCGCTCCAGACCCGAGACGGCCGGCCGCACTGGATTATCTGCGATCCGACGCTGGCCAGCGCTTCACCCGACAAGGATTACTTCGTCCAGTTCCGAAACCGGATTTACCTGTATCCGATTCGCCTGGATATCAAAGTCCAGAACCTGGCGGGGGACTATCGGGTGGGAACGTTGCTGAACTGGAGCGGAAAAGAGAAGCTGGAGAAGCTCCCTCCTGCCTCGCTTCCGGCCCTGGTCAATTCTTTCGACGACAGCCTGCGGGCTTCATTTGCCCAGACGGTCAGCCAGCTGCACGAGCAGAATCTGGCCTTGCGCAGGCAGTTTCTGTTTACGCCCGGGGCAAGTTACATTCTGGCCGACCGGCCGATTAACGGTGAGAATAGCCACATGGCCCTGAGCATCGACTCTGATGAGCGACTCGTGGCGGAGCTCTCGGTCAATGACGACGACTTCAGTCTCGACTCTCCCGAGGATCAGCAGGTCGTGACGCTCCTGAAGGATGCGTATCAGAACCTGAAGCAGGTCCCGTTCCAGGGGTCCGAGGCTCGCTTCTGCCTGGAGCTGGCTTACTTCAGGGACCGGTTTTCCGACCGTCTGCAGCGGGTCAGGTTGCGGGTGTCGCGTTACCTGGTCGAGCAGCATTTGAAGACGATAGTCGAGTCCTTTCAGAAGAGCGGACTGCTCACAGCCGCCGAGGCGACGAGGATCACCAGTCTGCACCAGGTCTGCGCGGGGAAGAACCTGTATTACCTGCAGGAGCTGGCCCGGTTGACTCCCCCCGCACCTGCCTCAACCCCCGCCCCTGAACCGACAACGGACAGCGGCGAAAGCAGCCGCGAACGGAGCGGCCGCTAGACCGCTCACACTGGCTATCGCTGCGATCACTTATCGCCGGGCCAGGGGCCGGCCTCGCGCCTGTGACTTTTTCAGTGCTTGATGTAGAATGGCTTCTCGCGCGCCCGTAGCTCAGCTGGATAGAGCGGCAGACTTCGAATCTGTAGGCCGGGGGTTCGAATCCCTCCGGGCGCGCCACTTGCCTCGATGCCAGACCGTCGCTCCTTGACCTGACCCTTACACGATCTTTGTCCGGCGAAACAGAGCCGCAAGCGCAGCGTCTTTCGCGGAGCGCGCCGGGTGCGATCGGACAGAGCCGCAAGCCCAGGGTCTTTTGCGGAGCGCGTCGGGTGCATGGCGCTAGTGACACCGTGCACGCTAATTTTTCGGCCTGACTTTGGCGCGGCCCATTTCTTTGCGCAACCGGAAGATCTCGGAGTCGATTTCGCCACCTGTCAGGAGAAACAGGCTGGAGAGGTAAAACCACACCATCAGGACGACGAGCGCTCCCAGGCTCCCGTAGACTTTCTGGTAATCCGCAACCGAGTTCGTATACCACGCAAAACCCTTTGATGCCGCAATCCACCCGAGGGTCGCCACCAGGCCACCCGGCGTGAAAATCCGCCAAGGCAATCGCCGGGCCGGAAGCAGGTAGTACACAAGCTGAATACCGACGTTAACCAGCGTGAAAATCAGCAGCCAGCGCGCGAGCCAGTAGGCTGCGCGAGCCCAGTGTTGCAACATGCTCGATTCGGCAAAGGCGCCGCGGCTGAGGACGAGGCGCATCAGCGCGTCGCCGAAAAAGAGCAGGAATGTCGAGACTATGACGAAAACTGAAAAGACTACCGTCACTCCGACCGCCAGGAGCTGAATCTTGAAAAAGGAGCGCCGATCCCGCACTTCATAAGCTCTGTTGAAAACCCCGACCATACCGGAAAACGCGCGGGAGGCGGACCACAGCGTCAGGAGCAGGCCCAGCGAGAGCGCGCCGCTATTGGTGTTGTTGATCAGGCTGAGGATGATCCCCCTGACCAGGGCGTAGGCGGCGTCCGGCAGGACCCGGTCGAGCGCCGTCAGCAGATCCTGCTGCAGCCCCGGATGGATGGGGATGAAGCCGACGAAGGCGAGCAGAAAGATCAGGAAAGGGACAAAGGCCAGCAGAAAGTAATAACTGAGCTGAGCGGCCATGCCCCAGCAGTCGTCGTAGTTGATTTCGTGCCAGAGGTCAATCCAGAACCGGGCATTCAGTAGGTAAAGGAAAGCGCTGAGATCAGCGATCATCAGGCACCGCGACGCTGCAAATGGCGACGATTGAAGACCGGCGCCGGACGAAGGATGACTTCTGCAATAGATTGACCCCGATCCTTGAAACAGTCTTCAATCGTCAATCTGCAATCGTCAATTGCCAATTGGTTATGATGCCGAAAGATGAGCGGTGCGGATAAATCGGTAGTTTTCGAAGCACCGCTGGCAGGTGAAGAGGTGATCGATCGTCTCGATAACCTCCATGTCAGAAAGCTGCTTCCTCGCCAATGAGCGCAGTTTCCCCAAGGGCACGTGTGTCCGGCGTCCGTTCACCGGATACGTAATCGTAAATAAGATCTTGCTTATAACCGGAAGACTCATGGCTCCCAGCCATGATAGCAGATTTGACGGGGCACGCAAACCCGCACCCCCGTGTGCTATATTCGATTTTCGTGGATAAAGACATCGACCGTATTGTCGCGAGAATTAGTGAGTTAAGGAATGAAATCGAGTTTCACGACTACCGCTACTACGTGCTCGACAACCCCGCGATCAGCGACGCGGAGTACGATCGGCTTTTCCGCGAACTGGTCGAGTTGGAAAAGGAGAATCCGGAGCTGTCCTCGCCGGATTCACCCACCCGGCGAGTCAGCGGCGGTCTGCAGGAGAAATTCAACAAGGTGCCGCACCACGCGCCCATGCTCAGCCTGGCCAACGCTTTTGACGAGGATGAGCTGCGCGCCTTCTTCCGGCGCATCAGCAGCCTGCTTCAGACGACCGATATCGAATTTGTCACCGAGCTGAAGATCGATGGCCTGGCAGTGGCCCTCACCTACGAGAACGGCCTGCTCCAGCGAGGCGCGACCCGGGGGAACGGTCTGATCGGGGAAGATGTGACAGCCAATCTCCGCACTATCCGCACCATCCCTCTCAAGCTGCGCGGGGATGGCCGCATGCCAAGAGTCATCGAGATTCGGGGCGAGGCCTTCCTGCCCGTGTCCGCCTTCCAGAAAATCAACGACGAGCGTGTGGAGGCCGGAGAAAGCGTCTTCGCCAACCCGCGGAACGCCGCTGCCGGCACTCTCCGCCAGCTTGATACTTCGATTACGGCGTCGCGGCCTCTGGCCTTCTTCGCCTATGCCATCGGCTATATCGAGGGCATGGAGTTCGCGACTCAGGACGAAGTGCTGGCGCAACTCAAAGCCTGGGGCTTCGCGACAAATCCCCATTATCGGCATCATGCCGGCTTCCAGACAGTCGTCGAGTACTGCCTGGAATGGGAAAAGAAGCGCGATTCGCTCGATTACCAGATTGACGGCGTGGTCGTGAAGGTCAACCGGCTCGACTACCAGAGGAAACTCGGAGTCGTAAGCCGTGACCCGCGCTGGGCCGTGGCCTACAAATTCCCGAGTGACGTCGCCACGACCCGGCTCGTCAAGATCGGCATCAATGTCGGCCGCACCGGCACCCTTAACCCCTTTGCCGTGCTGGAACCCGTCCAGGTCGGAGGCGTCACCATCCGACTGGCTACTCTCCATAACGCCGACGACATCCGCCGGAAGGACATTCGGGAAGGCGACATGGTTGTGGTTAAGAGGGCGGGGGAGGTGATCCCCCAGGTCATCGGGCCGGTCCGGGAAAAGAGGACCGGCCTGGAAAGAGAGTTTGAGTGGCCCGCCGAGTGTCCCTCCTGCCACGCCCCGGTCCGCAGAGACCCGGGTGTGGCCATGGCTTATTGCACCAACAAGAGCTGCCCTTCGCAGCGCTTTGAATCGCTGAACCATTTCGTAAGCCAGGGCGCCCTGGACATCCGGGGCCTGGGTGCCCAGACGATCGCCAAACTCCTCGAGCTCGGCCTTATTGAAAACGCCGCCGATCTTTACTCCCTGAGCGACGAGGATCTGGGGCGGTTACCCGGCTTCAAGGAGAAATCCATTCGGAATCTCCGGACAAGCATCGAGGAGAGTAAAACGCGGCCTTTCCCGAGGGTGCTTTTTGCACTCGGCATTCGCCACGTAGGTGAGCGCGTGGCCGGGCTTCTGGCTGATCATTTCACGGACATCGACAGCCTGCTTGCCGCCTCCGAAGAAGAGATCTCCGATATCCCGGGGATCGGTCCCGAGATCGCCGCCAGCGTCTACGACTTCTTCCAGGAGGAGGCCAATCGCGAGCTTATCACCCGGCTGCGGGAAGCCGGCTTGCAGTTCAGCAGCAGTGAAAAGGCGGCGAAGCACGAAGGCCCCCTTGCGGGAAAAACGTTCGTTATTACCGGCACGCTACCGACGCTCAGCCGCAACGAGGCCACGGAGCTGATCGAGTCCGCCGGAGGCAAGGTCACTTCGTCCGTATCGGCGAAGACGGACTTTCTGCTTGTCGGCGAATCCCCCGGCTCGAAGCTGAAGAAGGCCGAAGATCTCGGGATCCGCCAGATTTCCGAGGAAGAACTGCGTGAAATGGTGAGAACATGACCCACGCGTCAGAGCGCCAGGAGCCGAAGGCTGCATGGCGCGGCTCTCTGGGAACCAGTTGAGATAAGGCTTACTGAATGTCTACCACCCGTCTGAAAACTCCTCCTCCTGCCAAGGCCTTCATGGCCATCATGACGGCGGCGGACCGGTATCACGTGCCGGCCGAAGAGGCCTTGGAGCAAGTCTTTGGCCCCCTCGATTCCCACTCGGACCGCTATGAATTCAGCCGGTTCAGCACGTACTACGACGAAGAAATGGGCGGACGAGTGTGGAAGTACTTCGTGACCTTCAGGCGGCCGATGTCGATAGATTCCCTGGTGGCGGTCAAATTATCCGCCGAGGAGATCCAGAAGCGTTTTGCGATCGAGGCACAAGGAGGTTTCAGGAGAACGGTCAACCTGGATCCGGGTTACGTGACCGGCTGGAACCTGGTGCTGGCAACGGTCAAGAATCACGCCCATCGCCTGTATCTTGGCCAGGGTGTTTACGGGGAAGTGACTTTGCTCTTTCGCCGGCATGCTTTCGAGCCTCTTCCCTGGACTTATCGCGACTACGCGTCCCAACCAGTCATTGACTTTTTTATGCAGGTCCGATCTGATTATCTGAGGCAACTAGGAAAACTGGAGCGGCAGTCCCAAGACGCGGGTCAGCCGAAAGGAAGTCATTTTGAGACTTGAGTCCTGTCCGAACTGCAACTACATCTCGTTTGGCCGTAGAACGTACTGTCCGGTATGCGGGATGCAGCTGACATACCCGCTCTGGAAGAAGATCGGAGCGTGGGTGCTCCTGATCCTGATCGCCTATGGCTGGGTGCGATGTAATCTGAAGTTCATGGGCGGTTTAGGGAAGCCGACTGAGGGAAAACCGGTGGTGGAGACATTCCGTTTCACCGCCTGATTGTCTCGATGCGAGAATACTGCAAAGATCAAGTCCGATACCGTTTCTGCTCTTCTTCGAAGGTCGGGCTGGTTCGCAAAAACAATGAGGATTCGTTGTTGCTGCTCCCGGAGATTGGCCTTTTCGGGGTCTGCGACGGCCTGGGGGGACACGCCGCGGGTGAAGTCGCAAGCTCTCTGGCGGCCGGGGCCTTTGCCCAGGCCATCCGGGAATCCGGGGAGGCGGATGTCTGGCAGATTCTCTTCCAGGCGATTCTGAAAGCGAATCTTTCGATCATGGAGGAACAGTCCCGAACTCCGGCGCTCACCGGAATGGGTACCACGCTCAGCGCTATCTGGCTTGGGGTGAAAGTGTCAAACGAAGCGGCTATCGCCCACATCGGGGACAGCCGCGTCTACCGGTACCGGGATTCTGCGCTGGAGCAGCTGACCGAGGATCATTCGCCGGTCTTCGAACTGTATAAGAAGGGGATGATCAGTAAGGAAGAGATGCAGAGGCACCCTCACAAGAACCTGATTGACCGGTGCCTCGGCATCTCCTCGGTGGTCGAACCGCAAATCTTTTCGCTTCCTCTCCGCCGGGGGGATCGCTTTCTGATATCAACGGATGGATTGACGGATAGTCTAAGCGACGACCAGATTGCGAAAATCCTCGCTGAACGCTCGCTCGAAAGCGCGCTCGGTGGCCTGTTTGATCAAGCGTACCGAGCGGGCGCTCCCGATAATATTTCAGTAGTGCTGGTTGAGATTACTGAATCGACCGAACCTACTCCGAACTGATGTTACAAGACCTTAGGAAGGCCTTGTCATCGTCGGTCAACTCCCACTGAATGGGGGTCTCCTCCTTCTCAGGAACACGAGTCCTCTGCGGTCCCTTCTGTTTTTCCTTGTTATCCATACCGCTACACCTCATCCTTACGGCACCGCGCTTCGGGGTCACCGCCGCCCCTCCCCGAACCGTACCGTATTAAAACGCAAAAAGCCTTATACCACAGATTAGGGATGTCAAGAGGAAAGTTTTGTTACTATTTTTTTGCTGGCTCTCAGCGTTATTTTTCCGCTTTTCGGGAAGCCTCTGAGCGGTGAAGAGATAGCGGTAGGACGGGCACTATTCCTTTTTGCAGCAGCTCCTGAACCTCCTTCCACAGGTCATCCGGCTCGTGGAAAACTTCCTTGGTCGCAAGCGACGCCGACCGGATATCTTTGCTTCGCAACGCGTGGGAAATGACGACCGCGGCGGCCCGTTCGCCGTAACGATCCAGGATTTTACGGGCCTGCGGGGTGAACTCCTCCAGCAGGTAGAGCCCTTTCAAAAAATCGGCCAGCTCGTCGAACAGGCCTGACAGGACATTCCTTGCCTCCCGGAAGATTGCAGGGGTGATGATCTGCTGGGCGAGCTGCACGTGATAGGTCCGTATTCCCTCGGCCAGCGCCGAGCCCAGCACCAGGTCCTGCTCTGCCGACTTCTCCCCGGCCTCCAGCAGGGTCTTGTAGGTCTGCCCCATGGCCGCCACCCTCACAACCGGCTTCTGAGCGGCTTGGACAACGCGTTGGGTGGCCGACTCAATGGACTTTTCGTCCCCGATCTCGTTACTCGATAACTCCAGGAATTTCAGTTCGTTGAGCATTTCTTTCAGGCCCCTATTTTTCGCCCCCTCATGATGCCATATTTTGCGGCTGTAACCAAACTTCGCTCCCTCGGTTTTCGTATATTAAGAGAAGACAGAACGAATGTGCGAGGTGCACCATGGTTGTCTTAGAACCGGGAGTCCGACGACAGGTATTTGAAGGCATCGTGGAGAGGATTCGCACCATGCCTTCGCCGCTACGCGAAGTCTTTGTGCTTCGACATTACGACGGTCGCACCGAATCGCAGATTGCCGAAAAGATGGGGATCAAGAAGACGCAGGTCGACTATCTGCTCCGACAGGCTGAGCAGATGATCTACAACCGGGTCCATGTCCTCCGCCCGCCGATCGAAGAACCCGACTACGAGCACTGAGCAAGCCGACCCAGACCTGCGGGGCATATCCCGCTGAATCGGTTTCGAACCAATACCCGCCCAACCGCCCGGCACTGACAAGTCACAATTTGCGGACTGGCTTGATTCTGGCACGCGTTTCGCTAGAAGATGGCAGCGAGGTGGAATTATGAGATGCCGACGCAGGAATGGTTGTGGATTTCATGCCCGCAGCACCGAGGAATGGAGATCCCGCTTTTGCAGCACTCCGAATCATCGCCAATGCGCCCGTTACAAAAATGCCGCCAGGGGCAAGTGGGTCCCGCGAAATCTCCTTCCCACCGGCGAGTTTGCCGTCTCCTCGGGCTCGGTCGAAGTCCAGTCCAAAAAAGCCTGACAACGTGACTATATTTCGGCAATTAAGCGCTTAGCTCGTCTGGATTGGAAGGAAAGGAGCTAAGACTGCGAAAGGAATGGACCAAGCTTATGCTAAGTGAACGAATGATAGCGGCGATCCATGATCAGATCAACGCTGAGCTGTACTCCGCTTACCTGTACCTGAGTATGGCCGGGCACTGCGAGGCGATCAACCTGCCCGGCTTCGCGAGCTGGATGAAGCACCAGGCCAAGGAGGAACTG
Organism: Acidobacteriota bacterium; assembly: GCA_041946865.1. Taxonomy (GTDB): domain Bacteria; phylum Acidobacteriota; class UBA6911; order RPQK01; family RPQK01; genus RPQK01. The sequence continues at coordinate 9,947 of JBHGBF010000138.1, forward strand.
ACGCACGCGATGAAGCTCTTCGAGTATTTGAATGCCCGGGGTGCCCGGGTGGTCCTCAAGCCCATCGCTCAGCCTCCGGCGGAATTCGCCTCCCCCCTCGCCATATTCCAGGAAACGCTCAAGCATGAGCAGGAAGTCACCGCCCGCATTAACAACCTCTATGCAATGAGCGTGGACGAGAACGACTACGCCACTCAGAACGAGCTCCAGTGGTTCATCAAGGAACAGGTCGAGGAGGAGAAGACTGCGACCCTGGTGCTCGAGCAGTTGAAAAGAGTCGGTGACCAGGGAACTGCGTTGGTCATCGTCGATCGGTACCTGGCGGAAAGAAACGGGTAGCAGTCAAGGGATCCGCCCGGCTGGCCAAACGGTGGAGGGTGGGCCTCCCGACCCGGCGCACAGACGCCTGGTGTTTTGTGTGGAGGATCAGGCAGGTTGAAGATGCAAATCCTGCAATGGATTGGCTCTGAAAAACCCGCCTGAAGGCGGAACTACAAACGGATGGCGGAACCCTGCTTGTCCGAGGACCTTTTTCAATACCTGTCGGCGCGGCTTGTGTGCCAGTTCAAAGCCCGGAGCTTCAGTCTCTTTCCAGCTCCAACTGAAACAGCGCCAGTGCGTCTTTGCGTTTGGCCAGAGTGTGCACGCGGCCCTGGAAAATCCGTCCGCTCCCGCCGCCTTTCCCCTGGAGCAGAATCGCCACCTGCCGTCCGAGGGCCTGGACGTCACAGCCCACCCGTTCTCCGGCCACGACTACAAAGAATCCGTCACCCTCCGTTCCGGTCGTCAGCAAGGCGGCCTTGCTGTGTGCTTTCTCCTGGAGCTTGTGGGCAACGCTTTGAAGAAAGGCGGGATCTCCCGACTTGAAATGGGCTTCCAGCAGGTCTTCCGGCCGATGGGCCAAAGCTTCCGAGGCAGCCTCGGCCAGCTCATCGCGCATTAATCGCTCTCGATGCTGCAGCTCCTGAATTTGATCCAGGCGCGATTTCACGGCGCTGACGAAATCGCGTTCGGGAGCTCCGAGAAACGAGCGAAGTTCCAAGTTTCGCGCCTCGTGTTCGGCCAGTCTCCGGCGGACCCTGCCTCCTGCCACGAAATAGAGCCGGGTGCCGCCCCGCATGGGCTCGGTGTGAAGCAGTTTCAGGGCTTCGATTTCAGCCGTGGAACGTACGTGCGTTCCACCGCAGGTGTTCAGGTCGATCCCCTCGATCTCCACCAGCCGGATCGGCCCTTCATGGCCGGCGGGAAGCCCCCTGGTCCGCACTTTTAAGCTCTGAAGACGGTCTGCGGGGACGCGGCTCGTCCGCACTCGCCGAGCGGCTCGGACTTCGGCGGCCACCGCCTCTTCGAGCGTTTCCAGTTGCACGACCGCAAGCTGCGATACGCCGAGCTCGATGTCGGAGACCTCATTGCCCAGGTGAAAGGCCTCTGTGGACCAGCCGAATCGGTCCTGCGCGATCGCAGTCAGCAGGTGCTGAGCCGTATGCTGCTGCATATGGTCATACCGGCGCAGCCAATCGACTTTAGCCAAAACCTTGCCGCGCTCGACAGACCCGTCGAGATAATGACGGATCTGCCCGTTTTCCTGTCTTACGGCATTGACGCGAACTTCGTTGATCCAGCCGCGGTCGCAGGGCTGGCCGCCCCCTTCCGGGTAAAAAACCGTGTCACGGAGAACCACGAAGTTTTTGTCCTTTTCGATGCCGGTCTCGATGACCTCCGTCTGCAACTCGGTCAGGTAAGCATCCTTCTCGTAAGCAAATGTTCTCTTCATGCCCGTTTCCCGAGAATAGCTCACTGATTCTAGTGATTCGAGGGGTCTCTGCCAATGGTAATTTTCGAAAGCCTGTATTCCGTCAGTCTTCGCAGGCGGTGGCTCCAGTCGCGTCCTGCGAAGACTGAGCGGTTACGAAACCCGTTTCCGAAAATCACCGACCGCAACCCGAAACGCGACCCTGCACCTCTGCTCATCGCTTCTTCTATGCGACGGTCACCGCCTACCCGCCGTTGGGCCGCCGATTTTGCCGAAAACCCGAAAGAGATAGTACATGGAAGGCACGAGAATAAGCGAACCGCCGGCGAGAGCTGTCAGAAGCAGGCGAAGAACCAACGGCGGCGCAGCTGCCTCGTAAAGCGAGAGGTCCGGTTTGACAAGGTGAGGATATTGGGAAAAGAACCAGCCCCAGATGATCAAGGACACCTGCGCGCCGGCCAGAAGCCGCGCCCAGCGAAAGAAACGGCGCCAGAGAGTGCCGATCGCTCCAACCGCCGCCAGAGCGGTTACCGCGAGGAGAAGCCAGGACCAGCCAGCTCGTGAGAGATCGCGCAGGATTTCGGGAGCATCAAAAGCTGCTACCGCCAGGACTTCGGCTGCCATCAAACCCAGGAAAAAAGCCGCGACCAGAGCCTTCCTGCGGAAATCCTCCCTGAGATCCGTCTCGGTCGCCTCGACAGTCAGGTAAACGGCGGCCAGGAAGGCAACCATGGCCAGCGCATAGAACCCCACAGACAATGGGAAAATCCCGAACCACGAGGTCAGAAACACGGAAGGTGAGTCGATCCGGCCGTCGAGTTTCCCCCAGGCCACCGCCCCTATCACGGTGCCGAGCAAAACCGGAGTTAAGAGACTCGCCGTCGCAAAGACCGTGCCCCATCGCTTGCGAAAATCCCGCCGGGTCTCGTATGAACGGAAGGCAAATGCCGAGCCGCGGGCCACGATGCCGAGCAGCATCAGCAGCAGGGGAATGTGAAGAAACGTCATGATGCGGGCAAATGCCGGCGGGAAAGCGGTAAACAGGATGACAATGGCGGCGATCAGCCAGACGTGATTGGCCTCCCAGATTGGCCCGATGCTTTGTTCGATCAGCGCACGCTGCCGCTCAGCCCGCTGGCCGGACGCCAGAAAGTCCCAGACACCTCCGCCGTAGTCCGCCCCGCCAAGCAGAAAGTAAATGTTCAGAGCCACAGCAATAATGAGAGCGCAGGTCAGCTCAAGCATCGGAGGAAGCTCCCTCCCTGGAAATCTCCGAAGGGGTTGTGGCAAGGACTTGTTGGCGAAGGAGAACTACTACGACTGCGCCAAGCAGGATATAGACGAGAGTAATGGCGGTCATCGGCACGACCAGACCCGGCATCGGGGTCACGGCATCCCGCGTAAACATGACACCCTGGATGATCCACGGCTGGCGTCCCACTTCCGTCACAAACCAACCCGCTTGGATGGCGATAAGACCCAGCGGTGAGGCGAAGGCGAGCGCCCACAGCCAGAGTCGATTCTCGGGAAGGCGACGCCTCCGGATACAGAGAATTCCGGTGATCAGCACGACCAACGCCATGACGGTCCCGCACCCGACCATGACCTGAAATGAAATGTGGACGATCTCTACCGGTGGATGCAGCTCCGGCGAAAAGTCATTGAGCCCCCTGACAACGGCATTCGGATCGTGATAGGCAAGCAAGCTGAGCCCCTTGGGGATTTCGATCGCGCCCCGGGTCTCGCGCCTCACGCGATCGGGCCAGCCGCCGATTCGCAGCGGTGCGCCTTTCTCGGTCCGGAACTGTCCCTCCATCGCCGCCAGCTTGACCGGCTGAGTAGCCGCGACCGTCCGCGCGGCAATGTCACCGGCAATCGGCTGCAAAAGCGCGGCTGGGCCTCCCACGACAAGCGCGATGGTCAGGGCCGCCCGGTGAAAACGATCGCCCGGGTGACGAAGCAAGATGTAAGCGTGAATCCCTGCGACCGCCAGGCCAACTGCCGCGTAAGCAGCTAGCAGCATGTGCAGGACTTCGGCAAAAGCGGCCGGGTTCAGCATGGCGGCGATAGGCTCGATGTTGATCGGCTTGCCGTCCACCAGCTGAAATCCGGCCGGCGTGTTCATCCAGGCATTCGCGGTAACGACGAATACCGCCGAAGCGGCCCCGCTGACAGCGACGACCAGTCCGGCCAGCAGATGTGCGAGGGGAGGCATCCGGTCCCATCCATATAAGTAAAGGCCGAGGAAGATCGCCTCGGTAAAAAAAGCAAAGCCCTCGAGGGAAAGAGGCATTCCGATAATCGCGCCGGCCCATTCCATGAACCGGGGCCAAAGCAGGCCAAGCTCGAAGGACAGCACGGTGCCGGAGACGGCGCCGACCGCGAAAAAGATGGCGGTCCCTTTCGCCCAGCGCCTGGTGAGATCCAGGTAGACTGGGTTACGCGTGCGCAGCCAGGCGGCTTCGGAGATGAACATCATGAGGGGGACGGCGATACCGACGACGGCGAAGATGATGTGGAACATGAGCGAAATCGCCATCTGCGTGCGCGCCGCCAGCAGATTCTCCATCCTGCAAATCTAACAAAAGAGAAGAAATCGGAAAAGCGGCCCCAGCGTAACCGCTCAGTTTTCTGCGAGCGAAGCGGCAGGCGCTTTTGGAGTTCATCATG
>JBHGBF010000139.1:0-14345 GCA_041946865.1 Acidobacteriota bacterium
GGTGCCGGAGGGGGGAGTCGAACCCCCACGAGCTGTAAGGCTCGCCAGATTTTGAGTCTCTGGACACGAACGCCAATATCTGCCAATATCCCACCAATATCTAACAACGCCCCCGATTTCTCACGCATTCACAAGCACTTAGCGTTAGGCAGAAAATCACCCCATTTTGGGTGGATTTTCCCCGGATTTTGCCTTTTTCGCCGAGGTGTGTTCCGATTTTGTTCCGACAAACCGACCCGAGTCTTTGGAGTTGGGGCTATCGTGCAGGCTTCCCCTTGACCGGCGTACGAAGGTAGGCTCTGGAAACGAGGCCGGGAGTAATTCGCCATCTAGGATGGGTCGGTGGTTCATTCGGGAGAACCCGATGTGATACGAATTCTGGAAATCAGAAGAAATGTTGTTGAAATGAAAACCAAAATGGCACATACTTCGTCATTACAGAATATGCCCCTCCATGATCGTCTTCGAGAGACTCGGGAGTCGTTGCACTTGACGGCCTCGAAAGTCGCTGAATTGTCCGGGCTTGGTGCCTCAAGCATCTCTGAGTTTGAGAACGGGCGTCGAATCCCCAGTTTGGCCCAACTTCAAAAACTGGCGAATATTTATCACAGATCCATCAGTTTCTTTCTCGAAGAAGGACCCGTGCGTCGAGAAGTAGTCCTGTGGAGAGAACGTCCGGAGCCATCAGTAGCAGCCGAAATCGAAGCGCAGTTTCTTAAGTTCTGTCGACAATACCGGAATCTTGAAACTTGGTGCGATGAGAGACTCAAAGTGAGACTGCCCATCGCAGAGGGCATTCCGTCTCGGTTCACGTATCGCCAGGCTAGCGCGTTGGCAAAGCAGGTCAGAGACGAGTTGCAGTTAGGTGATCGCCCGGCCCAGGTTCTCCTCACAGTGCTAGAAGAAGTGTGTGGAGTGAAAGTCATCTACCGTGACTTTGAGCCGAGCGGCGCAGCCGCTTCAACGTACAGCGACGAATTCGGGCCAGCCGTATTGCTAAACGCGAGCAATACCAGATGGAGACGGAATTTCGACCTAGCGCACGAAGTGTTTCATTTGGTTACGTGGGAAGTTTTTCATTCCGCCGAGGAGAACGGCGCAGTCGAGGTGGACCCGGTCGAAGAGAAGTTCGCTGGTACCTTTGCGAGCGCACTCCTCATGCCGGATGAACCGCTGAGATCCGCGATTTCAGAACATAGCCGAGACGGCAAACTTCCTTTCGAAGAGATCTTCGACATAGCACGTCAGTTCGACGTGTCCGCTGGAGCCCTCTTGTGGAGGCTGCATTCCCTCTACAGAACGCCCGATCAGGAAGACCTGACGCGTGAGAACGTCGAACAGGCCCGGCGACTGGCTCCTCTTTTTGACAAGCGGAGTACCGAGGAACCACCGGAAAGGCCCTCTCGATACTGTGCCCTAGCGTTTCGCGCCCTCAAAAAAGGAGCCCTCTCAGCAGGGCGTTTTGCAGAGTACATGGGGGTGAGCAGACAAGAAGCGATGCGAGTAGTCGAGCAGCAGGGGGAGGAACATGCCGGAGAGATTTGCCTGCCTCCTGCTTGATGCCAACGTTGTTATCGAGACGTTTCGGATGGGGTTGTGGGCCTCGTTGGTTGAGCGATGCGAATTGTACGTACCGCGCACCGTACTCGACGAGGCACAGTACTTCCTAGATGACGATCAGAGGCGATGCGGAATCGATCTCGATCCCGACATTAGCTCGGGGAAAGTGTTTGTAGTCGACGCAAACCTCGCCGACATTCACACCTTCATCGCGCAATTCGATGCCGGGTATGTTGAGGGATTAGACGCCGGTGAGACAGAAGCTCTGACTTTCCTTTTCGGTCAGGAATCGACCGATTGGCACATTTGCTCGGCCGATGCCATCGTCTTCCGGATTCTTGGGAACGCGACTCGAACCGAGCAAGGGATCTCACTGGAAGAGCTTCTCTCGTCGATCGGACTAGGTCGTCATCTGAAGTACCCCTTCAACCAAGTATTTCGGCGCAAGTACAGCCAACAGGGCTTTGAAGAAGGGCTTCAAGGTTTAGGGTTTCGACGACGGCCTTAGCTCGTGCACCACCGCAGTCCACTGGCTATTTAGAAGTTGATGCGTATCCCGACAAAGTTGAGCACCTGCCTCCGCGATCTTGACCAGCATTCGGGAAGCCCTGAAAACTGGTCAACTTCGGGCTTGGAACGGGCTTGGCAAAGACCGACTGAAACTGCTCGTCAAACCACAGTTCGAGTGACCGGCGATCGCCCCGTTGCTTAATCCGGTCGCGACGTCGCGGACTCTTTTCAGTCGGTGTCATCGGTCGGATCGTCGTTAGTGTTCCCTGGCTCAAACCGGTTCAGCGGATCCAGATTTTCCGCATGCCGTCTCGCCCATTCGAGCCATCCTCTCATCTCGTCTCCACATCGCTCACCCCCGTGCTGCTTCTCTACGGCTCCGATGTAAGCCCGCAGTCTCTGACTTCTGTCCCAATCGTCGGCATCTTGTTCAAGCTGCTCAATTCGCTTGGCCTCCGCCTGCCGTCTTTTCTCCGCTTCTTCGGCAAGCCGACGACGCTCTTCCGCTTCCTTCCTTTCGCGCTCCCACCGCAGGGATCTTCCCCTTCTCTCCGCGGCTTCCTGGATGAGTCCAATCACGAAGGAGTTCAGTTGCTCTTCGAGGGGTTTCTGCCCATCTCGTCGGCATCGAGTGGGGTACCCCCAGCCCGAAACCTGCAATTCCAGCCTCCTATTGCGCACGAGATCGATCCTCTTGTAAGTCGAGTCGGTCACCTCGACTTGCTTGTACATCTCTCGAAGACGGATCGGTATGGCCTCTTCCAGTATTCCCACTCGGGTCTCGTACCTTCGATCTCGTCCCTCCTCCTTGACGATATTGACGGAGAACTGGCGCTTCTCGAGGGCCTTTAGCAGTGCATCCATGATCCGAAGGGCGCGAGGCAAGCACGCATCGCTGACATCAATGGCCAGGTGCTTGTATCGGCGCTCGTCGTCCCATCGATACGTCTGCTTCCCGCCGAGGATCCCTTCGGCTCGTTCGATAAGTGGATGAGGAGATGAAAGCCGCTTATTGACCCGGATCTGGTTTATTGGCTCTTTTTCCGCGGCAAGCAAGACGTGGACTTGCTTCTCCGTTTCCTCATCGAGCGGGTCCTCGTCCTTCACCTGCCTCTCGACGGTCAGGGTCTCGACGCCTGGGAGCGGAGGAAGCTCCGGTCGCTCCTCAACTCGCTTTCCTGCCTGCAGTTTGGCCCAGTAGCCTCTGTCAGGCCTCGGTATTTCCAGCTTCCTGCAAATCTTGGCCAGCCCGACATCAGATAGGCCGTACTTCTTGGCCAGCTGAAACATCGGTTCAGTCCAGACTTCTTGGTACAGCTTCTCACGATCATAGGTCACGGTTTGATAGGACATGGCGAGATCGTACCGGGCGGCGACCCGGAGTTCCAGAATTTCTACACCCGGTTGTCCTTCTCCATCGCCTTCCACCCCCTTTTGAGAGAGTGATTCTTCTAGAGCCGCACCCTCCGCACCCCACTCTCTTCTTCTATCTTCTATCCTATAGAGGAATAAATAGATAGATGAAGGGGGAAGTGAATGCGGCTCTGGGTGCAACTTGGGTGCGACTTGTAAATAGCCTGTTTGCATTGTTTACGGTCGCCAGTCCGAAGAAAGCCGCACGGGGATTGAATCCTAAGAAACCATTTTGGGTGCGGCTAATTTGGCTGTTCGGATGGGTCGCACCCGACATAACTCATTGCTCATAAATAAGATCGGAGCATGGGTGCGAGTCGCCTCCGGAAAATGCCCGATCGGGATGCCAGTGTCGAGGTTCTGGCCCACACGTTCCCTCATCGTTCACGGGGCAGTCCGTCACACGCCTCACTGAATGGCACCCGGCTCCAGAATGCATATCGCCGAGAGCGAGGTCAGTCAGAGAGCTTCTCGGGACGGACCGCCGGGGCTTTTTTTCAAGCCTGGCTAGCCTCGTCTGTCTGCAGTGCGTTTGCACAACATAACGTTTTCTGTTAACTTTTGAAAACGTAATGCAAAGGACACTCGACGATGGCGAAATGCGAAAGGGCAACCGTCTTGGGGCGTTTGTCGGACAGCTCCAATCACAGGGACGTTACACGTTTTCGCGTGATGAAGCCATCCATGCGTTGGGGGTGTCGTTGATCGCCTTCCAAGCGGCCGCCCGACGCCTGGCTGGAAAGAGGAGGTTAGTTAGTCCGCGCCGAGGTTTTTACGTGATCGTTCCGCCCGAATACTCGGCTGCCGGCGCCCCTCCTCCCTCCTGGTTTGTCGATGATTTCATGAAGTTTCTCGAGCAACGCTACTATGTCGGACTGCTGACTGCGGCTGCGCTGCACGGCGCCGCTCATCAGCAACCGCAGGAGTTTCAGGTCGTCACCGATTTCCCCACCCGGCCGGCTGCCGCTGGGCGTGCCCGCCTACGCTTTTTCGTCAAGCGAGAGTTGGACAAGACCGAGACGGTTCAAAAGAAGACCGAGACGGGTGCCATGGCCGTTTCCACTTCCGAAGCCACGGCTCTTGATCTGGTCCGCTATGCCGATAGCCTCGGGGATCTGACGCGCGTCGCGCGTGTCCTGGCGGAATTGTCCGAAGCCATGCAGCCCGAGATCCTCGCTTCACTGGCTCAGCGAGAGAAAACACTGCCGCTCATCCAACGTCTCGGATACCTGCTCGAAGCGATCGGCCGTCGTGAACATGCCGAGCCGCTCGCTCAACTGGTGGCGCGCTCCCGTCCTCGACAGGCATCTCTGAATCCCTCCGCCGGAGTTGAGGGTCTTCAACCCGACCCTCGCTGGCGTCTTTATCCAAACGAGCTGATCGAGGTGGAGGAGTGATTCCACGCGCGGCCATAACCGCCTGGCGAGCGAACGCTCCCTGGTCAACTGATGAACAAGTCGAACAGGATCTTGCCATCTGCCGGGCTCTGATCGACATTTTTTCATTAGATGATCTCGCGTCCCAACTTGCCATTCGGGGCGGAACTGCCCTGCATAAGCTTTTCCTCACCCCTGCCTCCCGCTATTCGGAGGACATTGACCTGGTCCAAGTTGAGGCAGGCCCGATTGGGCCGGTCATGACCGTGCTGCGTGCTCAGCTCGATCCTTGGCTCGGGAAGCCGACTTGGAAACAAAGCGCCGGACGAGTGACTTTCTACTACCGGTTCGACTCCGAGAGTCCTCCGATCACCCGAATGCGTCTGAAAGTCGAGATTTGCACCCGCGAGCATTTCACCGTTCTCGGTCTGATTTCGCGGGACCTGGTTGTCGAGAACTCGTGGTTTTCGGGAACAGAACCGATCGTTACATACCGCCTCGAAGAATTGCTCGCGACCAAGCTCCGTGCCTTGTACCAACGTAAACGCGGCCGTGACCTGTTTGACCTTGCCTTGGCGCTAGAGCGCGAGCCGGAGCTCAACCTGGAGGCGATCGCGGAAGGCTTCCGCTGCTATCTGACTAACGAGGGTTTGAAAGTCAGTCGCACCGAGTTCGAACAGAACCTGGACGAGAAGCTTGCCGATCCTCGCTTCGGAAAAGACGTTGAGGCGCTGCTAAGCACTGAGGGACTCGCCGAATCGTTCGATGTGCCCGGGGCTGCGCGCGCCGTGAAAAGTGCCCTTCTTGCGAGAATCTAGTTCCCCGGGAAGGTAGGTGAAAAACGGCTCGGCTGGGGAACGATACTTCGGCGAGCTGTCTTTCGGGTTCAACCTCAATTCCTCACCTTCACGTATCATTCGTTAAATTTCCTGCAGGTTACACCCTTGACACCCTGCTCTTCTCTCTTCTTCTCTAACTAAAAGAAAAATAGATAGATAGAGGAAGAGGGAAGCGGGTGTATTTCGAGTATATTGTGGGTGTATTTCTAACCTGCTGTGTTTGTTCGAGTTAGGGGAAAGACGAGCTGCAAAGCCAATTGCGACGCGGGTTTTAGGACCTGTGGAAAAGGTGTATTTGATTTGGCCTTTCCGCTTGGTTACACCCACAGTTAAGTCCGCGTCATTGCTGGAGTTTTGCCTCAGGGTGTCAAGGGTGGGTTTCAGAAAATCTCACTCAACAATTTCCCCATCGAGCCCAGCGCTGAAAACGTCGTCCAACTGAGCGCAGACCCGCGTCCCGCTTGAGTTTCAGCTGCATCCAGGTGCAAAACGAAGAAGTGCGCGTCATTTGGCGGCACGGTGAACATTGTTTCGTTTTTTGAGCGGATGTGTAATTTCGTCCATGAAGGACGAATGGTTACAGAATCCGCTTGCCGGCTACGAAGATAACGCCCGGCATTTGTTCAGTTATCCGGACAGCACGGTCCGAGAGTACGTCCAGGACATACGACGATTCCTGGCGTGGCTCGGGGAACGGCAGGTTCCGGGCGCCGAGGACGGGAAGTCGATCGTCCTGCTCACCGTCACCCGCGATCACATTGAAGACTATGTCGCGTGTCTCTCGAGCGAAGGACTCCGCGCGACGACCATCAATCGGAAGATCTTCTCGCTGAATTCGTTCTTTGCCTGGGCGATCCACCAGCGCCTCGTCGAGCATTCCCCCCTGGTCGGCGTTCGGAAGCTGAAAGTCGCCAGGCGGATCCCGAAGTTCCTCACCTTTGAAGACGTCGAGAGGCTGCTCGGATACACCGGATCCCTTCGGCAGACCTCAACGATCCGCGGGAAGCAGATCCACGCAATGATTTCCATCCTCTACTACCTCGGGCTCCGCCGCGAGGAGCTGGTCAACATCCAGTACGAGCACATCGAGAAGATCAGCGAGACGGAGATCTATCTTCACGTCTTCGGAAAAGGCGACAAGCAGCGCATGGCCCTTTTCCTCCCCCGGCGTTTGGGGCGTACCAGGCGTACAACCGGTTCCGGCCGGAGTGCGCGACCTCGAAAGTCTTCATCAATTTGAGGACCCGGCAGCCGATGTCGAAGTTCGGAGTGAACTCGGTCTGCGACCGACTCCACAGAATGTTGAAACTGTCCAAAAAAATCACCCCGCATCTGCTGAGACACACGTACGCGACGCACCTTCATTTGAAGGGTCAGCCGATCGAGCACATCAATGCTCTGCTCGGTCATGAGTCGATGAATACGACGAAGATTTACGTGGCGATAGATGCCGGCAAGCTGCGAACTTCGGTGGAGCAACTCTACAAGTAACAACAATTTAAGAAGATGGAATCGAGAGATGAGTGTCGAGTTGAACGCGCCAACATACGAGCCAGGAAACGTCGTTGATGGGAAGACGGCGTCCTCTTTTGACGGTTTTGAAATCGGGCGGGGAGGGGTCGTGTTGAGGGGTCGAAAACGGTTACTAAATACCCATTTTGTGACCCGCGGATTTTCGCGGAATATCGCGGAAAAAGACGCGGAAGACCGCATGGCGACTGGGTTGGAGGACCGTAGCCGGCCATGGTGCCAGGGCCTCGAAGGGCTCGGATTAGCACAGAATGATGATCCCGCCCACAGAATCATGACACAGGACACAAAACAGTGATGGCAGAAGTGGTTGAACTCGTGCCGAAAGGTGCCCTGGACAGGGTCCAGAAGGCGAATACGAAGGCCGGGCGAACGGCCGGGGCGAGGTTCGCTCGCGTGGCACCGTCCTCAGAGGAAGAAGGTCCGGAACAGCCCCAGGGAGAAGAGGCAGCGCGGACGGAGATGATCGAGAAAGAGTCTGCCGACGCTTCGACCAGGCAGGATGCCTGCGGCCCCAGAGCAGGCGGGACGTCCGCGCTCCCACGTGAGTCGGCTGCGCGCCCGGGCGAAACGCCTCGTACGCCAGAGGCGGCTGAATGCTTCGATATGTTCGAGATCGGCGAAGGGTGCGTGGGGGTCGTGTGGAGGCTCGGGAAGGTGGACGACTGGACGGCGCCGATTCTCGGGGCCGCGTGCAAGGAGATCCTGGGGAAGAAGCGAAACCGAAAGGTGGTCTTCGATTTTTCCGGCGTGGACGAGATGTCGACCGCCGGAGTCTCCACGCTTGTCCGGTTCAAGAACACGATTATCCATCTCGACAAAGCAATGTACCTGGTGGCCGGGCCGCGGCTGCGCGCTCAGCTCGCGGCCTCGTATGTCGACCGAATGATCGAGGTCGTCGACAGCGTGGCCCGGGTCGTCGGATCCGAGATTCGGTTTGAGGAACGACCGATGGTCAGAGGCCAGAGGCGCTGGTGGTGGTTCTGGCTGGTGTTCATGGTGTTCCAGTGCCTGGCATCTGGCCAGGAAGCAGGCGAGACGCCTGCGCCCCCGGAGAAATTCCCGAGCTTGAAAGAGTTGGAGCGGCAGCTTGAGGGGTCGCCGGAGTTGTTGGCTTTGCGGTTGGAAGCAGACAAGTTGGCGCTGGCGCAGAGCTGGACGAGGAACGTCAATCTGCATGCCGGCTACTCGCAGCATTTCGCAGCGTACGTTCCGGTTCTGTCCGAGAAGGATCGGCAGGTGTCGGGGGACACGTTCGTTGTCGGCGTTTCCGTGTCGGTGTCTCTGGATGACCTGCTCCACAAGCGGAAGAACCGGGATTTGGAGCTGAAGATGAAGCAAGTCGAATACGAGCGGCTGTTTCAGACGAAGCTGGCAGCGCTCCGAGTTCTCTACGGGAACCGGCTGAAGCTCCTTGAAGAGTTGAAGGCCATAGATGCACGTTCCAGGACGCTTGAACTGAAACTCGAGAAAGTGAAGGCGGCTTTGCGGTTTGAATATCTCGAATTCGATCCGATTGATCTCGCCGAGGCCGAAGAAGCGGTCGCCCGCGTGAGGGTGGAAAAAGCCCAAACCGAACTCGAGATCCGCGGTCTGGAGACACGCATGATGGAGATCGTCGGGAAAGTCGTGGCGGCCGCATGACTCTTTTCACATTCCTGGTCGTGTCGGCTGTCATCCTCATCCTCAGTGTCCCCGCTCTTCGAAGGAAAGCACGAGTGGCGTCCTTCGACCCCGGCTCCTTTCCGGTCGCGGTCATCACTGAAACGAAACCGAACGAACCGGAGGCGCGCACAGCGATTCGGCTGGGTGGCGAGATCTGCTGGACGCCCGAGAATCATCCGAACCCTCACGTGCTGATCCTTGGCGGATCGGGGAGCGGTAAGACCTGGACCATCCGGCACCTGGCGCAAGCCCTGCTTCGGAATGGCTATGACTGCGTGCTGTTTGACTTTCACGGCGACCTGATGCTGAGCGGTGTCGAAACCTGTCCGATCGCCTTTGATTCCGGCTTCGGCGTCAATCCCCTGGAGGTTGGCCTTGATTCGAGAGGCGGCGGGCCGGACCCACAACGTTTCGAAGTCCTCGAGCAGCTACGGAACGCCTTCCGCCCGATGGGTGTTCTTCAGTTGGCAGTGCTCGATTCCTGCCTGAAAGAAGCGTATGCGAAGGCCGGCATGCGACAGGAGGACCCATCCACGTGGGAGTTGGCGGCGCCGCACTTTGGGCAGTTCGAGACCGAACTGCTGAAGCGAATTGCCGCCGAACCGGAGGATGTACGCCTCCGAGGCCTCCGCGCCAAGATCAGCCCGATCTTCGACTCCAGGATCTTCAGCAAGCCCCAGGCGGAGATCCCGATTCTGAGGACGGGCAAGGCGACTCCCGGCCGGGGCCTCCGGCTGGAGCTCGCCAGTCTGCCGGCGGCGCTTCAGTACCTGGCGACCGATACCCTGCTGAAACAGATCTTTCGGAGGCGACAGATCGCCGGTGTTCAGGAGGCCGTCTCGCTCTATCTGATGATCGATGAGACGAAGCTCTGCACGCCCGCCCGCAAGGACTCGCCGCTGGCCGCCTTGAACCGCCTGGCAACCGAAGGGCGCAAGTTCGGCATGGGACTCGTCGTTTCCAGTCAGTTCATCGGTCACCTCGGCCGCGATGTCGTCGTGAACACTTTCACGAAAATCCTCATGAAGGTCGACAAGACCGAGCAAACGGCAACTGCCAGGCGCTTTCGGGTCGAAGAGCTGCGCCTCGATGCTTTGAGGAACCCGGGCGATCCGCTCGTGAATTTCGCGGACTCAAACGAATGGAAGGAGGTCCGGATTGGACATTGAACAAAAGACGGGCGGCGCCCGGGAACGCTACCAACCGATCGTCGTCGGTCGGAGTCGCGAGCTCGGGGAGCTATGGGAACTGGCGTCCAAAGGCCGGCACGTTCTGGTCACTGGCGCACCCGGGATTGGAAAGACTGTTCTCCTTCAAATGCTCCTCAAAGGCCTGTCCGAGCGCGGAGACGCGAACGTCTTTCGGATCTCCGAGATTCGCCCGTTCAAGAATGCACTGGTCGAGCTGGCGGAGCAACTTCATGAGAAGAGGATCTTCCTCCATCCGCGGCTGGCGGCGTCGGTCGTCCGGGCGTTGCCCTGGGAGAAACTCGCTCCGAAAGTCCGAGCCCTGACCGTAAAAGCCCTGGCGGAGGCGTTAGTCCTCAGCCTGAAGGGTCAACAGGCGACCTTGATTTGTGACCAGTTTGAACGGGCCACCCCAACCGAGCTCGCCTGGTTTCACCAGTTCTTCGACGTCGCTACCGTAATCCTGGCGACCTCCGATCCGGCTAACCCCAAGCTGAAACCGGTTCTGGACCGCGTGCCGGCAAAGGTCGAACTGAAGGAGTTCTCCCAGGCGGAGTCCGAGGAATTGATAGACTGCTGCTTCGATGCCGCCCCGTTTGCGGTCTCGGATATCGCCTGGTACCGGCGGGAGATCTGGCGCAAGAGCCAGGGAAATCCGCGGGCGATCAAGGACCTGCTGGCCGATCATTCGCTTGAAAAATACATCGACAGCCAGGCCATCCGTGCGATCGCCAGCGAACAGGGAGTTCGGTACTTCGCGGTCTCCTGGGTGGTCCTCGCTGGCGCGCTCCTGTTCTCGATTCATCGTTATGTCGGCCGAGGCCTCGGAGACCGGGACGCCTACATCATCGGCGCGGTCGGCATGGTGGTCTTCATCTTCCTTTCAATGCTCGTCAGAAAGGCCAATCGACGATCATGACCAGCTCTTCTCACTTGGCGAGCTCCGCTCTGATTTACCTGATCGGCTGCTCTGTTGTTGAATCCCCGCCAACGATTCAAGGTGTAGTGACGACGGCCGCGGGTTCGCTCCTGCCCGACATCGATCTGCCCACCTCGGCGATCGGGCGGCCGTTCTTCCCGATCGCCTCCTGGGTCAATCGGAAGATCGGGCACCGTACACTGACCCACAGCTTCTTGGGTATTGTGTTCTTTGGCTTCCTGGCTTGCGTATTCGGCTGGGCGCTCAGCAGCTGGCTTGGCGCCCCCTCTGCTCAGTACGCCTGGTTTCTGACGCTTGGCTTTGCTTCGCACATTCTGGTGGACACTCTCAACAAGACCGGCGTTGACCTGTTCTGGCCGGCCCGGATCCGAGGCGTGTTCTTTGGGAATGAGAGGTACCGGATTGTCTCCGCCGGCCGGGGAGACTACTGGTTCATGACTGTCTGTCTCGTCGCCAATCTGGCCTGCTACCCACTCGCTCGGGACGGATTCACGTTCTCGCTGCATCAGGCCTTCGGCGATATCTATTCGGTTTCGACGGATTTCAAGGAGTACGGAGAGCGCAATCGAATCTGGGTCGACCTTGAAGGGGTCGACGCGATTTCCAACCAGAAGGTGGCGGGCCGTTTCGAGGTCTTGGCTGCGGTTGATAGCGGCGCCGTGCTGATCGAGCAAGGAGGCCTGAAACAGCTGGTCTCAAGGACCGCCCCACTGCACGTCTTCCCCACCAGGGTGAAGATAGCGATCGGGGAGCCAACCACGATCTCGACCAGGGAGATCCAGATGGCCGGCCGGACTCTGGGGGAACTGCCGAGATTCCCAGGCGCCAGTCGCGTCCTTTACTATGGATACCTGACCCCGGCAAAGCTTGCTCCATTGAGCGTCCACCGCGATCGTTACGACTCCGTGGCGCTGCGCCTGGACAAGCTCAGGCTCGAACACGCTGAGTACCGGGATATCGAGGAACAGGATATCGGTCACCTGGTGATTCGTGAGGGAACCGTACTGGCCAAGATCCATGATCTACCACCCAGGCTCCCGGATCCGTCGGCCGAAGCAGGACAAAGAACAGTCGGGTTAGTCGAGCTGCGTGTTCGACCAGACGATCGACTCCTGATCTCGGAGGGGGATGATGTGTCTCACGGTCAACCGATTGCCGTCCGGGACGTCTCGAAGCAACTACGAACCTTGGCTCTCCAGCTCCAGGAGGAAGCGACTCGGCTGCAGGCGGATCTCGAGCAGATCGAGATCCAGATCAGAGCCACGGAACGGGAGATGCACTCGCGCGAACTGGAGCGAGCCGAGCTCGAGAGGCGATTGCTGCCAGTCCGCGCCGAGCCTTTGCTGAACAAAGAGGCGGACAAACTCGAGAAGGCGCTGGTCGAGCAGAAGACGCGTCTGGAAGACCTGGCTGGGAGACGAAGCCTTTTACTCAGCCGACGAACGGATATCTCCGGTCGGCTCCAATCAGTCGCCCGTGAAGCGGCCGAGCGGCGAGAGATCATTTTGAAGGAAGCGGAAATCAAGGCCGGGTTCGCCGGCAGAATCGTCCGAATCATCAGAGAGTCGGCCGCATCCGAGATCACACTCCGCATCTCTTACCAAACTTCCAACCCAACCCCATCGAATTAGAACCGCAATTTCCCTGGCCTGACTTTACCTGCCACCGCCGCATCATTCAGCGGCACCGTGACCATCGACTTTTCAGCGAAGTCGATTAAAGATGGCCCCGTTTGAAGTCGGCGGCCGGCTGACGTTCGGCTTTCCGGCCGCTAATCGGCAGGACGGTTGTTTGGATCCTGCCAACCTGGCCGCTGCCGTCGACCAACGGTCCAGCACTTCGGAGTGCCTATCGCGGACTTTGAGTGAGCGCGACGGCGGCTTTTACATAGAGGAGGTCGTCTTGGTTTTCAGGACGAAGTCGGTCCGGACGACCGCGTTGGTCCTGTTTTTCATCGTCCTCGGTCCTTACATGGGGCTCGACGGGCTCATCCGGGCAGTCGGGAGCGGCGCGACCATTTGCACGCAGTGGGTCAAGTGGATCCACCGGGCCCGGCTGCTACGGATTCCGGCGGATAGCGTGGAGTTGTACATCGGTTGCACTTTTGTCACCGCCGTGACCCGAGCCTGTCTGTCCATTCCCCCTATCAGTCGCTGCCACAGCTGTGAAGCCTTGTCGCGCTTTGCTTCGGACGGGCTTCTGCTTCCGGCCGTGGCGGCTTTCCATATAAGGAGGTCGCCTTGTTGTCCAGAAAGAAGTGGGCCCGGACCGCCCTGATGCTGATGCTTCTCAGCTTCTTTGGCTATGAGATGAACCTGGATGGGTTTGTCTCGATCGTCAGGGATACGCTGAACGGTGTCGTCGGGGTGTGCACCGGAAAACCCATCAAGATCCCCGCCAAGAGAGTGGCGTGATTCCAATCGTCACTTCATCCCAGGCAAGCCCCCGGCCGAGTGCTGGGGGCCCCTCCCGCGCACCCATCCTCGCAGTGCGGAGGGAATGTCATGTTCCCTTACCATCTTCCGAACTTAATGTTCTCTTCCACTTCTTTGAGCGCGGCCCGAAGCATTTTGCTTTCCGGAAAGCGCCGGAGTCCCTCCTTGACTAGATTCCCAGCGGTCAAGAGAGCGCTCTTATTTCCCGGCTGACACCATTCCGTGCATTTGGCAGCCTTCCAATACGCCTCCTCCAGCTGATAAGCATTTGGCGTATCGGGCTTCAGAACCTCATGGTAGTACAGCAAGGCTTTCCTCCAGGCGTGTGCTCGGTAGTAGACATCCGCGAGGATGTTCTTTATGACTAACTCGTCTGGGAAAAGCTGCACAAGGGTTTCCAACTGGGCCGCCAGCTTTTCCGGCTGAGAGCCGAAACGGTAGACCGCCAGGTTAGCCAATGCATGGGGATCTTCTGGCTGCTCTAGCAGGAACTCCCCCAGAAACTGGATTGCCTGATCCTTGTCACCCTTTTGAGCGCAAACGTTAGCTAAGTTGATCAGCTGCTCACGGTCTAGCTTCGCGGCTTTCTTGTACTCCGCCTCTGCTTTATCAAGAAATGTTCGATCTCCTGTCTGTCTGTATAGTCCCACGAACGCGATGCCTTTCTGGCCGAACAACTGAGCGGTCTGAATGCCTCCGTCTTCAGCCACCTCGTACGCGGCAATTGCTGTCGCGTAATCGGCGAGGCCGAAGTAAATTTGTCCGAGCTGATATCTGAGATTTGGATCCTCATGCAGCCGAAGGGCGGCCTGGAGCAGTTTGAGCGCTTTACCCCTGATGGCCACCCAAAATCCCCCACCTGTGGCCACTTCAAAATCCCCCATCCAGCG
>JBHGBF010000014.1:0-43955 GCA_041946865.1 Acidobacteriota bacterium
GTCGGAATCAGTGTCCAATTTCAGCCCGGAATGCTGGCCAATTTCGATTGGAATCAGTGTCCAAATTGAGCCGGTGCGCGCAGCGAGATGACAAAAGCGTCAGGAAACTCCCGCTTTACGGCCAACGAATACTCGACGAACAGCTCCCCCGGCCAGCCGATGAAACTCCACCTTCCCACGCGAATCAGCTGAATCTCGGCCGGAAGGACCGAAGCGTAAGAGGACTTGAGACGGCGGTCTTCAGCCGTCCTGGCGAGTGTTAGGGTTTCTTCTGCGCCAAACCAGTCGACCTCGGCTGTTCTGACCTGCTGCCTAGCTGCGCCCGAATCTCTCAGTCTCTGCAGGCGCTCCCGCGTACTCCTCAATTTCTGCTCGGCGTCTTCGGGAGACGGGAGCTTTCGACGTGGCAAATCAGTCCAAGCCTGCGAGCAGGTGATTTTGAGGCTCGAGGAGAAGGCGATCTGGTGCAAGGTCCTAGCGACTGATTCCCCCAGCAGTTGGCCTAGGCGTTCGGCTTCTTCGAACGTATTAGCTCGCGTCCGATGCCGTGGGCTCTGATTTCCGGCCGGCCCGGTGTGATAGAGAACCGGACACTTGTCACCAAGGATTTCCTGCTAAAGGTATAGACGCATCATACCTGGAAAGTCGGCGCTGACCAGGCGAGAGTCCTCATGCAGGACGGTCGGGTGCATCGAGTAAACGATCATGCAGGCGATCGGCGAGCCGTTTGCCGTGCGTCGAACGAGGAGAACCGGCGCTTCCGGGTCCGCTGGGCCTTCCGGATCCCGCCGATTGGTGCCGACTCCCTCCACCTCGGCGATTGCCAGCCCGGCTTCCGCCGGCTCCGCAGAGCGGAAGGCGTTCTCGGCCGCAGCGACAACCGATTCCTCCACAAACCGGAGGTAGGCGGAATCGGCCTTCGGTACTGCCTTATCCGCTTCGTTGCTGATCATATCCAACGTCATCGGCCCTGAATGCGTGTGAGTGGCCGTGATCATGATCTGGCCTTGAGCGATCCCGATTCTTGAGCAGACAGCATCCCGGATCCTGCGCGTGCTCTCCTTGCCGAGCCAGATCAAGTCATTGCTGATGAACATCGCCGGGGTCACTCCGTCCGTGAGGAACAGCGCGCTGGACAACAGGGGGTCATGAATACCGGTGCTGTACCTATCCACGAGCGGGTAACCGTAGAGGAATTGCGAGTCGTGGGGAATGATGTTCGACCCGGCAGCGCCGGCTCGTGACTCTCTTGCCATGACCTTAAGCACGCTCCTGTTCTTCAGTCGTCGAGTGATCGTCGGTCAACTGGGGCCTACCCGCGACCCACGTCGACGGGGTGAACATGCTCGCCGTCGAGAATGAAGTCGACGCTGAGACGGGGGTCAGCCAGTATTGCTTCGACCGCCCCGCACGGTCTCGCCCCAGGCTCAGTCTCCGGAGGGCAGGGAAAGACATCGTAGAAGTGGGTCGCATGCCTGGCGCCGGCTTCAATCGCCTCCACCGTCTGTTCCACTGTCGCTGCCGTATGGGTCACAGGTCGATAAATCCGGGCACCAGGTATTGGCCATGTAGATCGAAACGCTGGTCGACTTCGGCCGTCATTTGACCCGCCGGGGCTATCCGCTCCACTTTCCCGTTTTCAATGAGCAGAGACTGATTGAGAACGACACTTCCGGGAAGGACGACGGTTGCATTGTCAATCAAGCATCTCGAATCGGCGCGCGCCCAGTCGATTGAGACGGTCACAACAGGGTCTCCTCAGTCTTGACGAGCTTATAGGTTCAGAAACAGCCTTGGTTCACTTTGCCGAGTGTTGCTCGGCCCGGTCTCAATTGCCTATCGGACACCTACTTCAGCTGGCGGATCTTCAGGTTTCTAAACCAGACCCCGTCGCGGTAGTCTGTCAGCATGATCGGTCCCCGGACTTTCGTCCCGAAGTCCGGGAACTTGTTGAACTTGCTGGCCGCGATTCCGGCCCGCACCACCTCGCTTCCCAGTTCGTACTCAAGGACCTTCTTGCCATTCAACCAGTGCTCGACATGGTTCCCGTTGACGATCAGTCGAGAAGAATTCCACTCGCTTGCGGGCTTGAGAGGCTTGTCTTCGGCGGCTGGCAGGACGTCATAGAAAGCGGCAGTCCTTTGCAGGGGCGGGAGGTCCTTCAGCTTTTCCGCCAGTTCGTCGATCATCTGGTACTCAGGTCCCGGCGCACTGGTCCGGCTTTCGCTGATCAGGTACTTGACACCATTGTTGCCGCCAGGCTCGAGGCGCCACTCCCAGGCAAACTCGAAGTCATTGAATGACTCCTCTGTCACGATGTCTCCGCCTCGTTCGCCGGCTACCTTTCTGAGCAGGCCGTCTTCGACCTTCCATCCGCTGCCGATCTGCGCTGTCTTGTTGTAGGCGCGCCAGCCGGCCAAGGACCGGCCGTCGAACAGTAGCTGCCACCCGGCGGCTTTCTCTTCGGGGGTGAGCGTGTTCAGCGGTACTTGGGCGACCAGCCCCACCGCTGTTCCCAGACAGAGAAAGAAAAAGACCATGATTCTGCATTTCATCCCATCTCTCCTTACATCCAAAAATCCGCCAACTTCTCTCTGCCTGCAGTGACCCTGGCGACAGGGTGACGTTATCTCAAATTGAATTTTCTTCATTATTGGTCACCGCTCTTCGCTTCGAGCCCACACTCAACTCTCTCTCGGACCCGACCCTCTACCCGCCCGGAGACAATTCCCGAGCGAGCGGCAAAACCATAAACGGCCAGCATCAATGTGCTTTCCGTAACCTGGAATTTCACGCCGGGTTCAGACATAGCAATCCGCTTCTGATCCCCCATGAAAGTGTCGGCGTCGATGACCACAGAGTAGACGCGGTCAGGGACGAGGCTCGTTTGGACGACCCGACGGCCGGGAGGCTGGCTTCGATCGAACGTGTATCTGGCGCCGGAAATCTGAAGCAGCCGAGAAGCCTCGGGGCCATCCGTGATGTAGTCGCGATCGTTGGCCGGGTTCGGAACGTTCTCGTCCAGAATCGCCTCGATCTGCCTACCGGTGAGACGCGCGACGGCCAGCCGGGCGTCAGCGCTGAGACAGTCGAGCAAATCGGCAACACAGATCGGACCTCTCCGGAATGGTTCCCCGCGGAAATACTGCCGGCTGAGCAACGCGACGTCCGCTCCAGTCGCCTTCCGCATCGCATCCGTCATCCAATTGGCCAAAGGTGCTTCTATCCCCCTCATGTCAAGTTGCGCCCGCGCAGAGCCGACGGGAACCCGCCAGCGCCGAGTCAAGTAATCCGTCTTGAAAGGTTCAGAGCGGCAGGCCCAGCGATTACCGCTGAGCCTGAAGCACAGTTCTTCGTCTTCTCGCACCCGCTCCTCGAACGTCTGGCCGTTCAAAACGATTTTCAGCGTCTGATTCAGAGGCAAGACAGCCGGATCGGGAAGCAAAGAAAAGCTTCGAATTCCCGACGGGTCAAGGAAGACCTGATTGCCGTGGACTCGCGCCTTAATGACACCAACGCGACCAGGCTCGGTTAGTTGGTCGACACGGGTCCAATAAGCTCGACCGTGCAGCGGGGAATCAACGACAAAAGTGAATTCGCGGGGGGCAGCGATCCGCCGATGCTGTGCCAGCCAGGTCAGCACTCCGTGCATGTCCTTGACCGCACCATAGTGCCCTTCGTTCTGAACGAGGAGATACTTGACCGGATTCCCGAGCGCCTGCATCTTCCTGACGCCGTCTTCGATCGACGCAATAAACGTCTTCTGATCGTTCGCACCGGAAATGAACCAGAGTGGGAGGTACCGGCCATTCGGCGCAAGCCGTTGCCAGATGTAGTCAGAACCACAGCCGAGCGGGGCAGCGGCTGCGAAAATGTCGGGATGGTGCAGGGCCAGGTAAGCGGCTCCGGTTCCTCCCATGGAATGGCCCGCCAGATAGATGCGGTCGGCGTCGATCTTGTACTTCGCCTGCACCTGACTCATCACTTCGAAAACATCCTGCTCACCCTGGCCTCGGTAATCTGTCGGGCCGCGCCCGTATGGAGCAGCCAGGATCAAGCCCAGGCGCTCCGCCGCTTCCATGGCAGGATGTTCCAGATACAGAGGGTTGTCGAAGAAAGTCCGTTCGTCACCGGTTGTGCCGTGGAGGAGCACAACCAGGGGGTACGGCGTGGTTCCGTCATAGCTCTTGGGGATGTAGAGCGCATACGGTTGCTCGGTCCCGTCCACAGCCGAAACGTAAGTCAGATGACGGTATCGGGATCCCGGTTGCGCCGCGGGAGGGCGGCCGTCCCCCGGCGCAACCGGCTTTTCATTCTGGCCGGACTCTCGTCGAACCGAGCCCGCCCGTTGGCTCGGGGATGGGCCGGTCTCGACAAATATACATTCGGGTCGGATGTGACTCCGTCCGAACGGATCGTGTCCCCAGCTCCAAACCTTTCCGGCCTGGTCGAAAGCCAGGCTCCCCGACCCGCCGGCCGCGACATCCGTCGCAACGATTCGGCTCACCCGCACCGGTTTCGTCTGATCGACGGTGGCCCCATCGCCCAGTTGCCCGCATTCATTGGCTCCCCATCCCCACACACTCCGATCCTCGACTACAGCAAGCGCGTGCAGTTGTCCCGCCGCGACCTGGCGGACTTTCGGTATCCCTTTCACCTGAACGGGCGCTCTTCGGGTGAGGTTCGTGCCGTCCCCGAGCTGTCCGTAAGCATTACGGCCCCAACTCCAGACAGTGCCGTCCTTTCGGAGAGCCAGGCTGAAGTCGTAGCCGGCCGCAACAGCGGTGACTGAATCGAGGCCGAACACTTGCACCGGCGTGAACTTCCGCATGGTTGTGGTACCGTCCCCGATCTGCCCATAGGGGTTGCGGCCAAACGCCCAGACGGTGCCATCGGAAGCGACGGTGAGAGTGTGGCCCGAACCCGCGGCAATCGCGACCATGCCCTTCAGAGAGATTTTCGAGGGGGTGAGCCGCGGCCTTGTCGTCCCGTCTCCCAGTTGTCCAAACTGGTTTGCGCCCCAGGTCCAGACACCACCTTCGCGGTCCAGCGCGACGTTGTGCTCCTGGCCCACGGCAATGGCTGTGATCGGCGGCAAACCGTCGACCCGAGCCGGCCGGCTTGCGAATGGGCCTCTTTCGGCTGGCAGCGCCGGGGCGGCGGGCAAGCCCCAGAACCAGACGGCGCCATCGGCAGTCAGCGCGAGGCTGTGATAGAGGCCGGCCTCGACGGCCACTACGTTGCCCAGGCGGACCCTGACAGGCGAACAGGCGTTCTCATGGCCGCCGACATCCAGCTGGCCGTACGTGTTCAAACCCCAAGCGTACAGGTCACCTTGACCGCTGACTATCAGAGTATGGTTAACCCCTACACTGGCTCGCCCGCTCTTGCAGTCAGGCGACTGCGAGGCTGAGAGCCAAGTCAGCAGCGTGATGATGAGCGGCAAACTCAAGATCAATCTCCTACTTGCGCCTTAGACGTTGCCAGGCAAATGTATTTTTCAGGCCCGGCCACGTAGTAGAGGTAGAGGCGCCCTTCTTCGGCCAGGACGAAGGGATCGCGGACATAAGCGGCGCCGTCCGGCAACGCGTCCAGAGGATCGCCCGCGGTCAGCGCGCGGACAGGCATTTCGACAGGCGCCCAGCCCAGCCAGTCCCCGCGCGTCGAAATCCGCACCTTCTGCAGGCTCACCCCGGTTTCGTCCTTGAGCGAGAAGTAGCAGTCGAGGGTCTGGTCTTCAGGGTGGACGACAAGGCCCGCGTGGATCGTGCGCCCTGTGATTTCCTTGCTGCTTAGCGCCAGCGGGTACTCTCGGGTCAGATCACCGAACCGATCCCAGCTGAGCAAGTAAGGCCCTCCCTCCCAGTGCACGGCGTCCCGCGAGCGAAACAGGCGTTGTTGGCGGCCGATGGCGTAAAACCATCCGTCTCTGCGGAACGCCCGGAAGTAGGCGAAATTGACGCCCGGCGTGGCGATGATCACCTTGCTGGCGGGAAAGTGGAGCGGATCGTCTGAAATCGTCACGGAGGCCGGCTGTTCGCGCTTGTACCCGTATTCAGGTAAATCCAGATAAGCGCCGTGGAAATAGAGGTAGAAACGCTTCTGCTCGGGTACAACGAGGACGTCCGGAGAGCTGATGTGGTCCGGGAACGGGGTGCGATCGATCGTGAGGACGGGATCCGGCAAGGGTTTCCACGGCCCTTCCGGCCGGTCTGCGGCAGCGACGTAAATGGATGTGCCGCTGTGCTCCGCATAGTACATGTAGAACTTGCCCTTGGGCTGCTTGACCCATTCGGGCACGCGGATTACCGAGGGAAACATGATGCGCCTCAGGCCGAGCTTGGGCCCGTCGAGGAGAGGGTTCCCCGAGAAGCGCAGAAAGGTGTCCTTTGGCGACTCCGGCGCTTTCTGTGGTTGACCGACGGTCATGCCCGCAAACAGCGCGGCGCAGGTGAGACAGATGGCAAGACCGCCCGCCCGATGCGGCTTGAAACGTGACTCTCCGGCTGGTTTCGCTGTTTGCTTATCGACGTTCCTCATTGTTCGATCCTTGTGCACGCATGTTCAGGCCGTAGCCGCTTCCAGGCTCTTCAATACGCCCGACAGGTGCCGCAGACTGCGGATCGCCTGCTCCACAGTGCCGCATTCGACACTCAGAACGATGTCCCGATCGCAGGTTGCACATACCCTGATCACCTGTTCCCAATCGATCACGCCATCACCGCACGCGCAGCCGACGGCTGTCCCGGTGACCTTCCCACGTTCCTGATCCGACTGCTGGACCGATATGTCTTTGGCGTGCAGATGGACCAGGCGGCCCTTGACTCTCTCGAGCCAGGCGATGGGATCTGCGCCGCCGAGGTAGGCGTTGCCGGTATCGAAGTTGATCCCGATGACGGGCGAATTCACCAGGCAGGCGATTCGCTCCAGACCTTCCGGGGTCCGGCTGTATTGCTGGTGCGGTTCGAGCCCGATCAGAATGCCGCGTGGCTCGGCCACCCTCGCCACCTGCCCGAGGACGTAGCCCATCAGCACGTGGTCTTCCTCGGCAGTCGTCCAGTCGGGTTTCCTTCCTTCGTCGGTGTTGACGACGGGTGCCCCGCACTCGGCCGCGTACCGGACTGCCTGGACGAGGTACTCGGTGCTGACCTCTGGCCTGCACAAGGGGGTGTGCGCCGAAAAGCCTGAGAGTTTGACTCCCGCCTGTTCGCAAGCCCGCCGCACTCTAAGCGGATCGTCGAGCATCGAGACGCTGTGAAAATAGCCGGCCTCGCTAAGCAATTCCCGCCCCCAATGAAGCATGGGCTCGACATACTCATAGCCGATTTCCGCTGCTTTCTCGACGGCCCATTCGAAGGGCTTGTCCTCGTGTCTCACGAACTCGAGGTTGATTCCCAGCTTGATCTTTCCCATGGCTCTTCTCCTTTGCCTCTAGAGCGTCCACGGCTCGCGCATCGGCCGGCGCATCATCGCCACAGCCTCGGCATCGCCCACGATCGTCTCTTTGGCCGGGTCCCATTGAATCGGGCGACCGGTTCTGATGCAGATATCGGCCAGATGACAGATGACATCGGACGAGATCGCCGTCTTCAAATCACTTATCGGTTGTTCGCGCGCGACTATGGACTCGACGAAATTCACCGGGTGGCTCTTGCTGACCTTCAACCGGACCTGACCAGGATTCCGGGCGTTCTTGAAGAGCTTCTCCGGAAAGACCTTCCACGCGCCCCGGCTCACGGCCACCCAGCCTCTTTCGCCGAGAAACAGTGACCCGTGGTCAAACGTGAGCTCGTCGATGTTCGGGATACTCTTCTTCTGGCGCGCCGTCTGGCCGTCGACGAACCTCAGCTTCAACCCGCTTGGGTATGTGCAGGTGAGGTCAAAGGTGGTCACCGTATTGTAGAGACCTTGGGTGGGGACCACACCCGTCCCTTCATACTGGGTTGGAATCCCCAAGTGGAGGGTGTCGGCCCACCACTGCACCTGGTCAATGGGATGGGCGCCCCAGCCGGCTATGAAACCGATCGCGTAGTCGTAGATGTGGAAAATTCCTTTCCGAGCGCCCCCGGCGATGCACCGGTCGAAACAGAAGGGGGCGCAGGGGGCGGGCCCTAGCCAAAGATCGTAGTCAAAGCCATCCGGGACCGGCAGCTCAGGCGTGGGCGATCCGCCCGAGAGTCCAGGCGGGCACCAGGCATAAATCTCTTTCACCTCGCCGATGTGCCCGTTCAGGACCAGCTCCAATCCCAATCGCAGCTGCGCGAGCGAGCGGTTCTGTGTTCCGTACTGAAAGATCCGATGGTGCTTATCGACAATCTCGCGGGTGGCAAAACACTGCTCGATCGTCAGTCCCAAGGGCTTTTCGGTGTAGCAGTCTTTGCCGGCCCGGGCGGCCCTGAGGGAGATCGGCACGTGCCAGTGGTCGCCGGTCGCAATGTGGACGGCATCGATGTCCTTGCGAGCCAGCAGCTCCCGAAAGTCGTTGTAGTTGGCGCAGCCGGGGCCGAAGTCGGCGGCTCGGACCAGGCGTTTTTCACGATTGGGATCGCAAACAGCGACGACCTCCGACTGCGGGCAATCGCGATAGTCGTACGCAGCCTTCGACCGGCTGCCGCAGCCGATCAGCCCGATCGAGACCCGGTTGTTGGGCGGGGTTTGTCCGTCGAAGCCGAAGACCGACGAAGGGACAATGGTGGGAAAGCCGCCCCCCGCAACCGATGTCTTCAGAAATGAACGACGAGTATGCCTCATTGCCTTTTCCTCCTGTTACCTGTCCGTCGGCGACTCTAGATACTGCCAAACTTCGCGGAGCACGTCCTCTCGGCCGACCCACGGTTTGTAGATAAGACGAGCCTGCAAGACGTATGCGCGATTGCCGACATAGCGTGGGATCACCAGGTGGAAGTCCCATGCGGGATTGCGCCCGTCACCCGCTCGGGTGTTCCCGCCGCCGGTCGGAGACTGCGCGAACCTGACCTCCTGCCCTTGCCCCGGCTTGAAGATGTAGACGAGCACCATGTTTCGAAAGCGCCCGTAAAAGAACGGGACCGAGTAGCGGAGCGGAGAGATGTCGGTCCAAAGTGCCCGGGTTTTCGTATCGAGCGGAAGATCTTCGGCCGCTTCGCCAACCACCGTGCTGTCCCGCACGTGCTGCTGAGCCATGAACTGGACCCAGAAGGGTTTGTCCAACGTCGATTTGTTGCCGAGGAAGTAGATGCTCTTGTTCTCCGGATCGTCAATATAGGAGGCCCAGAAGACGCCCAGGAAGCCGCCGGGCAGGTCCGTTTTTCGCGGAATGCACGTGAAGGTCAAGTCGACATAGTAGGGGTCTTTCAAGTCGAAGCGGGTCCGGCTTTCGACGCCTGATACCGGGGTGGCGGCCTGGAAAAGTTCGGCCGAACGCGAAGCGAGTCGGGTGAGGGCCATCGGGTGGTTCCGCGGCTCGAAGCGCAGAGCTCGATCCGTGCTGGCAGGCCGGGAGTCATAGAAAAACTCGAGGTTCAGCCCGGCATAGGCCGCCACGAACGGGGATACCGGGCAGTCGGGCGAAAGCAGAACGGCGATCCCGTTGTACCCCGCCTGATGGTCGCCCCAGGCGGTATTGTTGGTGACGATGCAGGAAAGCCGGTCGGCCTCGAGTTTGACCGAATCTGTGGGGCCCATCGGTTCGCTTGCGCGGCCGATCCAAAAGCAGATCAGAGCCGGGGTCAGAACCAGGAGAGTCGGGCCGTAGTGAAGTGCTGTCACCTACTGATCCTCCAAAGGCCGCACCCAAATATTCCTAAAACGAACCGGGCTGCCGGTCGAACGCAAGCGGACTGGCGATTGTTGGAAGGACAGGATTTTACGCCGCTCATGAATCGTTACTCCGTTTAGCGTCACCGTGATCTCGCCCGCACGCAGCGTAACGTCCATCGCCTGCCACTCGAGCGGCGGCAGGCACGCATTCAGCCGCGGTGCCGCAATACCAAAAATTGCCCCGCAGCTTTCCGCTGTCGGCTCCTCGCCAAAGGAGTCGAGGATGTGCACCTCCGACGAGCCGGCAACCACGATGCCGCTATTCGCACGTTCCTGACCCCGGGCCTCGGGCATGAGTGGCAACAGAAACTCCAGGTGGAGCCGAAATGTGCCGAAAGCCTGCTTCGAGACCAGGTCGGCTCCAGATGCCTCGAGTGCCCCGCCGTCTGTAACCTTCCACGCAATCCGGCCACCGTCCACGGCCTTCCACTCCTGAAGGCCGCGGCCCTCGAACAGGGTGACAGCCCCATCAGGTGGATTGACGGAAGCCCGATTCGACGCTGACAACTTGGCAAGCTCGATAGTCCCGTTGCCTTCCGGGCTTTCGAATCTGCCCGTCAAGCGGCCATCGCTGATTTCGCCCGTCAAGTCGTACGCAGCGTCGTCGGTTCCTTCCACCACCTGGAAGCGGCCCTGAAACAACACCTTGTCCCCTTGCCGCAAGCCCTGGATCTCGTATCGTGAGCCGCGCTCACCCATGCGCACCCAAAGCTGGTACGCTCCCTTCCCGAGCGGCACGACATCCGTTTCGAACGGGCCGGAATATGAGCTCTCCAACTGGTAATGCCCTTGCCACCGGCCCAGGAAAGGATCTCCTTCCTGAATCGGCAGCAGCAGAAAAAGCATGAGAAGAGCCTTCATCGGTCACCCCCTGCCGGTTTCTTTGAGCCGTCGAACCAGAAGGAGTAAAGCTCGGCCTGGCGGAGCCAGAAATGCAGACGAATGGGCCGTCCTTTCAGCTCGTCAAAATCAGGCTGGGCTTTCCAATTGAGCACGGCGTCTGTCGAATCGTTGACGAACTCCGGTCCCTGGTCGTAATTCCAGCCGGTCAGCCAGTCGCCGTCCTTCTCCCCGTCCCCGCGTCTGACGGCCACCCGCACGAACCCGCCCGGCTTCACTCGCGCGTTGACGTGGAGCTTCCCTCCGGAACACAGAAGCGGCTTGGTGAGCATATAGCCCGTCGATGGCGCATCGAGCGAGATAAAGCCGTCGCGGCGCAGCGTGGCCAGGCACAACGAGGCGCTGGTTGTCTGTTTCAACAGCTGGATGCGGGGAACTACCGGATCACCCCGGTAGTAAATGTAGATCTTGTCTCCCCGCTCGATCAGGCCGGCGTACGGCATGATCACGCCGGCATCGTACGTGCCGGCCATCCCGTTGGGCAGGAAAATGGGTCTCTCTGGGTGTCGGTGCCACTCTCGGCCGTCCCGGCTCCAAGCGAGCTGGAGGTCCATCTGGAGCGGCTTGGGTTTCGGGATGTCGAGGTCATCAAAAGGCGGCAGCATCCACTGGTAGAACATGTCGAGAAGACCCAGATACACGCCCTGATACTTCGTGACGGTCAGGCCGTGGAACATGGGCGAATCAAGCTCGTCCGGGTAAATGATAACTTCGGGCTGGGTCCAGGAAACTAGGTCCTTGCTTTCGGAATAGGCCTGGATGCGTACCTGGTTGGAATTGACCGAGGCAAAGCGGTACATCATGAAGACGTCCCGGTCGGGGTTATAGACCAGCTGATTGAAGGTATCGCTTCGCCCTCGGATGGCCGGGTTCTCCGGTTGGTCCTTCCAGTGAATTCCATCCTGGCTCCATGCGACCCGCTGTTCCAGCCCGTGCGTCTGACCGGGCAGAGGCTTCTGGCGGCCCAGGGAGTAAAGCATGATGAATTTGCCTCGCGCGGCCACTCGCTTCGGCGCGAAAATGACGCTCGGCGGACCATAACTGAGCCCTTTCTCGCCCAGAATCAGGTTGTTCTCTCTGTTTCCATCGAACTCGATCAGTCCGAGCTTGGGAGCAACCCATCGTATCCCGTCCTCGGATTCGTAGTACCCCAGCACCTGGCCGAGGTCATACTCGCTACGCCTGAAAAACCAGAGTAGGTTCCACCGCCGAAGGCACCTGGTGTCGGGATCGAACAGAATCGTGCCCTGGCAGCCCGGGCCGAGAACACCCCGTTCGCCTGCCATGATCGGGTTGTCTGGATACTTCTCGGGCTGATGGACCGTGCGCCTGCATCCCCAAGAATCGCTGATGACGTAGTTGTCCATCAGCAGCTGGCGTTCGGCACCGATACCAAGAGGCTTGGTAGGGATGATGCTGTAAGAGCCCTCGATCAGCATCTGGCGCGCCTTTTCGTTGAAGTAAGGCGGCTCTGACTCCCCTTTCTGCCCGGGCTCAATATGCTGAAACGGATACGTGATCGAAGTGAGCGCCCAGACGACAAGGCTTGCGCCTAACCAGCGGCGCGGCCGTCTCAACGCTTGGCGGCAACAGGTACTCACCTTCTCAGCGCCTCTCACGAATGGTTCCAATCTGCAGCACGTTTTCGCGGTTGTCATTGAGCCCGTGTCCCGGTTCTCCGCCGAAGCAAAACAGCTGATCGCCAACATGGGCCCAGTTCCAACTGGAGACCCCGTAGAGCATCACGCCCACTCGCGAGTAGTTGTCTTTCTGGATGTCGTAACAGAGAATCACGTCGTCGTAACCCAGCCAGCACTGGCTGCTGTATGGCGGCGCCGCGTCCGGATTTGACCTTCCAACCCGAATGCAGCGTCTGAGACTGTTAGTGCCGGTCAGGAGGATGTAACGATCCCCGATCGGGATCCCTTTACCACCGAAGATCGAATAGGGAAGATTCCTTATCGCTTCCCAATGGTTGGTCTGCGGATCATAACGGTAGGCGTCGCGAAAGCCCTGGACCGCCGGGTCGGGCGGAAAGATCCAGAAGCCGTATTTCTTCCGGAGGTCCAGCTCTCCAGAGACCGTTTCGAGCGAATTGTCACCGCGCCAGCCGCCGAAAGCATAGACTTTCCCTCCGGAGACCGCCGAGGTGATGACCGCACGTTCGCCTCCCGGGTAGGGAGCCATCGGTTGCCAGCCGTCCTCCAGTCTGTCCAGCCGAAGCCGCCACGCTGGTAGCGCGACGTGCTTCCCCCCGTCTATGAAACTGCCGGCATAGAGCAGCAGCCATCGACCAGCGACGTTCACCGACGACGTCCACCGATTCGCTTCCGGCACAGGCGGCAGGTCGGACCATTGCCAGTCGCCGGCCGTTGTCTTGTTCAGTTTCACGGCCATCTGGCCCGCGGTTTTGCCGCCAATCAGGTAAAGGCTGTCCTTGTCCGCGTCCCCTTGGCTGAACCCCGTAGCCACCGGGTAGGGTGCGATCTCGCCATATGTTCGGGCCTGGGGGTCGAACAAGTAGGTGTGCGGTTTGCCGCCCATCCAGTGCCCACCCGCTAAGACGACTTTGTCGCCGAAAACGCCGCTGATGCCGCCCTTCCACGGATACGGAATGTCCGGCCCCACAGTCCATTCAATCTCGAAGGGGCAGTCGTCGAGCACCCCTTCGTATTCGGTCGAAAAGGGAATGTGCGCGTAGGCGCGATTGATCTGCCTGACGATTCCAATGTTCGCCTGGTCGTCTCGCCAGGGAGTGAGCTCCGGGTTCTGACCCGCTAACCAACTGGCCGCACCCGCAAATGCCGTTCCCGCTAAAGCTGTGATTACTCTTCTCACCCTTTATCCTCCCCATCAGTTAAGGTTTTGCCGGCTGGTAGAGTTCTTGAAGCGTCGGGTTCTCGGCCGGCTCCTTTCCCCCGTAGAACCACCTGATCGGCAATACCTTGAGGATCTGATTGAAGCCGCCCGGCTGGTCGCCGCTGCTCGTCAGCTGTCCCTTGACCGGGTCCTCCAGGTAAGTGGAATAGGTATACGCAACCAGTACCCGGTCGCTCATCACGAACACCGATGGGTAGGAGGTTCGAATCCAGCAGTCGGAGTCGCCCAGGAAACTGCCGTCACGGACCCGGGCGGACTTGCCGGGCGAGACGTAGACCTGTTCGGGGCGGACCGGATGGATGGGACCCGGCTCGACCCGGGTTCCGGGGAGCATCGACGAGATGTTCTGGAAGAACTCCCAGATACCGCCTCCGTTACGGCTGATCGCGGCCGAGATCCGTGTCCGGTTGAACCCTTTTCTCACCTCCTCCTCGCTCTCTTGATTCCAGACGATCAGGAGATGACCGTTCGGCAGGCGGCGGATCTGGGCCGGCGTTTCCGTGGCGGCCAGCGAGGTTGGCGAGGGCCTCGTCCAGGTTTCGCCGTTGTTCTCCGACCAGGCCTGGTAAAGCCGGCCGTTTCCGGTCCTCAGGATCATGAGCAGGCGCCCGGGCGCGACCTCGGCCACGGAAGGCTCGGCCACCCGGTCGAAGTTGCTGTTCCAGTCGTTCAGGATATAGAGGAGATCATCCTGGTTTCTCTTCCAGGTGCGCCCGTCGTCATCAGAGTACAAGACGTAGACCGCCAGGAACCGGGGATCGTGGAAGTGAGCCCCGGTGCTCACGAACTGATTGTTAACGAGCCGTCCCTCGACCGGGATCGCCTGGTTGTCGGGGCCGATCCGCTGCCCGAAGGCGACGTAGACAGGGAGAACGATCCGGCCGGTACTGGTTCTGAGCGCCACATCCTGAAGGCAAAAGCTTGCCAAGCCCATCGGGCTGACGCGGACCGGTGGTTGCCAGGTCTCACCCCCGTCTTCTGATCGCCAGAAAACGATATGATTGCTCCACACCCTCTCCGCCGGAGTTTTCGCCTTCGAGTCCTGGCGCATCGCCGCCAGACCGATTCCGCGATCCGACAACTTGACCAGACAGGATCCGCCTCCGCCGACCGGTTCGCCGCTTGTATCATTTTTCTTGAATGATTTCGACCAGGTCAGGCCGCGATCACTCGAGGTCATGAAGCTGGTTCCACAGGCGTGCAGAATCCGCCCGTCCGGGAGTTCCACAAAAGTGGAACCATGACCGTAGCGGCTGTAATGAGTGGCCAGCACTTCATCGGGGCGCGTCATAGAAACCCCGGGCGCCTTCGGATCTTGCGCCAGAGCTGAGGAGAGTCCAAAGAGGCCCAGGAGAAACATGCCTCCGGTAAGAGGCGTGAATCCATAGCCGACAAGCAACTCCTTTGCACTTCTCATCTATCTCTCTCCCACAATCTGTTGGTTTTGCAGCATAGAAACTGGGGTCGGTGCGCCAATCGTCACCTCGAGCTCTTCCATGTATGGCGTGATCCTCGGTTCTGACGCGGGTGACAGGACCAGGCCCAGCTCGTTGTCACCCTTGAGCGGCGGACAATCAGCCAGCCGAATCTCGTACTGAGCTCCCGGCACCAAGCCCCGCCGCTCGGCCGCGTCCAGCTGCTTGATGAGAGAAGCCGGAATTTTCCGGCCGTTGATGTCGACTTCCAGCCGATCTCCCGGCGTCACGTGGTAGACCCAGAAACGCAAGAGACCGGCCAGTTTCTCGCCTTTCCGGCCGTCGGCCATCCGAAAAGGGAAAACCAGGCGCTGCCCGATCTTCTCGGCCGTAAACTGCAGTACCGGGCTGTTTGGCTGACCGAGGGGGCTGTGGTTTTCGTCATACCAGGGATAGTTACGGACAGGCGGCTTGCGCGACCCGATCCCCTTGCCCATCGGCAGGAAACGATAAACGCGGGGGCCGGCGTACACGCTCGCTCGATTCTCAACGGCATGGGTCCACCGGCGAATGCGTTCCCGCTGTTCCGGTGTCGCCGTTTTCGCCGAGCCGAAGTGAATGTTTACGTTCCAGAACGAGACACTGTCCGCACCCCACGCATAGTAATTGGCGGCGGCGCCCCTCGCTTCTGGAGCGGTCAACAGCATCGAAGTGTAGCCGTTCTCCGGCCGGCCGGCGAGTGCTATGCCACGGTCGAGAATCGAGGGTGGTCCGGACGAGATCGAGCCCATCATCTGGCCCATTGAGACGAGAATCTCGACCCCGGGCTTCTTTCGAAGGCGCACGAACTCTTCAACCGGTACCTGCGGATCCGTGTTATTGAAGGTTGAAACAACGACGTAATCGACCCAGCCGCTGTTGATCCAGCGGTTGATGTCGATGCCGGCCAGCCAGCAAGTATCAACGGATTCAGGCACCCGTATTCCGAGCGTCAAGCGTCCCCGGCCCCGTTTCCGGGCGGCCGCGTCGAGCATTTGGCGGATGTCTTTCAGAAAGGTGGTCAGAATCGGCGCCTTCTCCCGGCCCTTGTCACGCGGAAAGTGCTTGGCCCAGCGAACAAAATTCAGCTCCAACCCGTCGACGTCGTAACCCTCGGCGATCTCCCGCATGATCGCCAGCCGGTGCTGCCGGACTTCCGGGAAGCTGTAATCAAGCGCCGACTCGTTCGGGCGCCCGTCCGGCTGCCGGATGACGAACTCAGGGTGATCCAGGGCGAATTGCGGGCATAGAGGCATTTGGGGGTCGAGCCGATGATGCGTGTCGTTCATGCGGATGCCGGCCAGCACCTCCTTACCCTTGCTTCTCATGTGGGCCGTCACGACCCGCAGAGCGTCGGTTCCTTCCGCCCGCAGGGCCCGTATCGCCGGCGCCCACTCTCTCTTGAAATCCGGTCCGAAGCGGGCTGCAAACACTTCTCCGACTTTTGTCTCGTAGGTGCAGATATCCGGCAGTGCCGAATCAAAGACGAACGTGGTGAAGGGGACCGTATCCGTTTCGCGATCAAGCCAAGCCTTGACAAATGTGGAGGTACCGGTCGTCGGCGCCTCGTTCAAAACCTGGCCGTCGTCGTTGAATGAAATCCGGTGCCTGGCCCTATCCCGCGTCTCGGCTCCAGATGCGAAAGAACAAAACAGCGTCGTACTGATAAGGATGAACGAACCAAGTTCTCTGAGCATCGAACACTCCTTAAGTCTTAAGTTTCACAATCCCGTTAACGATCGCTGCCTGTCGTAGGCGAACCGGCGCCTTCGGACGGCCCGGCCTCGTAGAACCACTCGACCGGGATCGCCCGGACCTTGTTCGCCCGCACTTCGGGGCCAAGCCCCAGGCGGCGGACGACCTCGTCGTAGCTCAAGCCGTAGGTCGCGGTGATTATTTCCTTGTCTCCCAGGGTGGAAAGGCCGTAGGTGACAATTGCCGTACCCTTGACGAAGAGGCAGGTTGGATAACTCGCGCGAAGCGGGCCCGGAGCGCGATAGTAGCGCTTTCGATCGAGAGGTTGGCGACCCGGGCCGTACAACACGGGGCCGGGGGGGTCGTCCCCCACCCGGACGGTGTCGTCCAGGGATTCCAGGTTCTTGAAGTTGCGCCAGGTCAGCCCGCCGTCGCTCGAGATCGCACAGCTGAGCCGGTGCCGGTAAAGACCCTGCATCACCTCGAAGCGGGAAAGCTGGTTCCAAACGGCCAGGAGGTCATTTGTCCCCGGAATGCGCCGGAGGCTCACCGCGGCCGGCGGACCGATCAGCGCCGTCGGCTCGGCTTCCAGCCAGGTTTTGCCTTGGTCCTTTGAATAGGAACGGTAAACGTGGCCCAGACTGGTGCGGAACAACATGACCAGCCGTCCGTCGGCCAGTTCCGCTACAGCCGGCTCCTGGGCTGAATAGATACCACCAGCCCCATAGTCAAGGGTGATGAAGACGTCGTTATCGCTCCGTTGCCAGGTCTTTCCCTCGTCGTCAGAGTACAAGGTGTAGGCGTACATCATCCAGTGCATCCAGCCGCCGTCGAACCCGGCGCCGTAGCGCTTGATCTCCGGTTTCCGAACCGGCAACCTCGGGCCTTCGAGGACCGTGTACACAGGGAGGACGATGCGACCGGTCTCAAGGACCAGGGCGCGGTCGTTCGTAAAAGCCACGGGCGAGGTTGCGGGATGCACGCGAACTGCGGCCGACCAACTCCCGGCCTCGTCTCGCGAGACATGAAAGAATAACTCCTCAGTGCCCGCGACAGCCATCCCGATGCTTCCCGACTTCAACCGGACCAGGCTGACCGCCCCTCCCCTCAACGGCTGCCCGTTTCCCAGCTTCATCGGCGCCGGGTCGGACCAGGAGCGTCCCCCGTCAGTCGAGACGTTGGCCTGAACGACTCGTAAGGGTTCTCCGCCTTCCGGCTTGCTCCAAGCCCAGAGGAGCCGGCCGTCCTCAAGCTCGATGATGCTGCCGTAACTCGGGCTCAGCCCGACCTTGGTGGAAGGCACGAGGATGTCGAGCCCTTCGGGCTGTCCGGCTGCAACCAAGTCTCCTGCGAAGGCGAGCTCCAGCATTCCCAGAACGGTAATTAACCAGTTGCGCACTCTCATGAACAACTCCCTTCCTTTCTCTTTTCCCGCGGCGGTCCGCCGAGAGTGTTATATCAAATATAATTAGTTTTTAAAAGTGTATTGACAACCGAGTTGAACCGTTATACAAATATCAGCCATGGCAATGACAATTGAAGCGACCCCGGTGGTGCTCCGCGCCGCAAAACGCTTGGAGGCCGACATTCGAGAGAAGGGCCTCAGGTCCGGCGAGCGTTATATTTCGACCCGGGATGCGGGGAATATGTTGGGTGTCAGTCTGGTCACGGCCAATCGGGCGATGCAGCTTTTGGAACAGAAGGGCATTCTCGTCCGACGGCACAGCTCCGGCACATACGTCGGGCCGAAGGCGGAGGCGCCGGCGCTCAAGGCGATTCAGGCCGTCCAGGTTTTCGTTCCAGCGCAGCTGGTTCATGTGGCCTCTTTGCCCCTGGAGCTCATGCTGCGGGTACTGGAGAGGCAGATGGAGGGCCAGGCGATCCAGTGTCACGTCTTTCCGGCCAATGAGAGCCTGGAGTATATCCGACAGACTCTGGGCCGCGGATTGGAAGACGGGTCACTGGCTGGCGCGCTGGTAGTTTCGGGTACCCGTGGAATATACAAATACATAATTGAGAACGGCTTTCCGGCAGTGGTCCTGGGGACACCCGACCCCGACTTGGACTCGATTCCCTTCTTGGATGCCGACTACCGGCAGGCGGGGCGCATTCTGGTGGAGCGGTTGGCGGCGCGTGGGCACCGGCGTTTTGGGGTGATTGTCGGCGCGGAAGGACGCCCCGGCACGCACCAATTCTACGATGGGGTGATGGAAGCGATCACACAGGCGGCGCTGCCCCCCTCGGCCGTCACCCTGCGGTTCGAGACCGGGGATCTCGACGCTGTCCGGGCGCACCTGCAGAGCCTGTTGGAGACGCCGGACCGCCCGACCGCGTTGGTCGCACAAGGCTACCCGCCGGCCCGACTGGCTGCTTCGGCTGCCTGTGATCTGGGCATTTCCGTCCCGGACGCGCTGGAGATCGGCTGTTTCGTGTTCGTGAGTCCGGAGGGCGAAAAGCGGCCGTTCCTTCACGCCCGACCGCAACTCCCGTTTGAGCAGATCGTGGGCAAATTGGCTGGCTTCCTGAAACAGGCCGCGAAGCGGGAGGCTTTGGAAAATCAGAAGTTCCTGTTGCCGGTCGAGTTGTCGGAGTAGCCGAGCAACAGACGAAGCGGTGGAAAGACAAGTTGGTTGACAGACCACCGTAACGAGGTTCGTTGTTTTTCTTTTTGGGATGGAGGAGGCAGATATGAGCACTGGGCATGGAAGGCCTTGGTTGTGTCGTTTATCAGGTCTCGTCCTGATTGCGGCACTTCTTCTCTGGGCAGGCGGCTTATACGGTCAGGAGCGAACTGCTCGCATTTACGGCAAGGTGACGGATGCCACAGGCGGCGTAGTTCCAGGCGCGCAGGTCGTATTGACCAACACCGAGACCGGGGTAAGAACGACTTTACTGACGAGCGATACGGGGATGTACAACGCCCCCAGGGTCTTCACCGGACCGTATCAGATTGAGGCCGAGATGACGGGCTTCAAGAAGTTCGTTAGAGCCGGTCTGCTGCTCCTTCCCGGAGATACCCTGGAGATCAACATCCCGCTGCAGGTCGGAGAAGTCAGCGATGTGATCACGGTTCAGGAACAGAGCCCACTGGTCGACACCTCAACAGGCGTGACGAAGGATTCACTCGAGCTGAAGCTGGTCGAGAACCTGCCGCTGGGTTCCAGAAGCTCGGCCCAACTACTGCGCATCATCCCTGGTGCCGTGAAGATGTACAACGGCGATTACACGATCGGGGGTCTGGATTCCGGCAAAATGGGCTGGAGCATGGATGGGACGAACGCGCAGGACAACTATGACTCCAGAGCAACTCACACACCCCCTCCCGACTCCTTGCGGGAGTTCACGGCGACCAACAGCTACTCTGCCGAATACGGCAACACCGGTGGCGCGGCTGTTCTGATGACAACCAAAAGCGGGACCAACAGATTCCACGGGTCGGTCTACGACTACTTCAGGAGTGAGAACCTGAATGCCAACTCATTCCAGAACAACTATTACGGGAGGAAGAAATCCGAGTCGAAGTACCATCAGCTGGGCTTCACAGCGGGGGGGCCCATCTTCCTTCCGTGGTTGTACGACGGGCGGGGGACAAAAGCTTCTTCTTCATCAACTATCAGAACATCAAGCAGCCCAACTCCCCTTACAACAACGGCCAGGGCGGATTGACGGCCGCCGAGCTGGCGGGAGATTTCTCGCAGTCAAAGGTAAAGCCCGTCGTAACAGCCTCGGCGGCCAACGCGGCGAACTCACCGTTCGCGGGGATGGCCGGGCAAACGATCACGAATCTCGCGCCCTACCTGGACCCCGCCGCCGTTAAGATCTACAAGTACTTCAAGTTCCCGATCGTCCAGAACAGCGGCGATTTCGGGTACGTTCCGGCGACGGCAAACCTCAATCAGCCAACCTGGACTCTCAGGGGTGACCATACTGTTGGGGAGAAGAACACACTTTCCTTCAGTTTCTTCTACCAGTACGACGATAACACGCCCCGTTATCTGAACTGGTCCTCGATGATGTTATCGCGGAAGGCGGGGATGAAGAGCCAGCACTATACCTTACAAGACGTCTGGACTCTCAGCCCTCAACTTGTGAACTCGATCGTGTTTGGATATCACCGTACCTACCAGTTCACCGGGATGGTGCGGGAAGGGTTCAACTTCTCGGACATGGGGACAGGGTATCCGGCGCCCGACCCGCTGGCGGGATTCTCGTACCGCGCGCCCGGCGAGCAGTTCGGTCCTTCCCGGTTCAGTCTGATCGACACCGGGGTCTCACGTGAAGTCCGCTGGACGTCCGAAGCGCGGGACACGGTCTCGTACACGAGGGGCAGTCACTATTTCAAGATGGGCGCGATGTACGGCAGGAACATCTATATTGCGAAGAGCGTGGCTTCGCCTCTTTACGTGGCCTCCGGGACTTTCCTGACTAATGCAGCCGCCGAGTTTCTTGTCGGGTGGCCGGGCTCCGGCAACTGGACGGAACCGCCCTACTACCCAATCGCCAAGCCGATCGTCTTCACCTTTTTCCAGGATGACTGGAAGATTACGCCCCGGCTGGCACTCAACCTCGGAGTCAGGTGGGAACCGTCCTATTGGGGCTATAAGATGAACGACCGTTCGCTCCTCTTTTTCCCCGGGGCGCAGTCGACTCGATACCCTAATTTCCCGTCGGGTCTCCTTACGGTTGGTGACTCCGGTTATCCGGGAAGGAGCGGGGCAGAGGACGACCTGAACAATTTTGCTCCGCGTCTCGGCGTGGCTTACCGACTGGACGATCAGGGCAAGCGTGTGATCCGCGGCGCCTGGGGCCTCTTCTACAATGTCGTGACCAGTGCGATCTTTGACGGATACCAGGGCGTCGCCGCTTTCCCGTTCAATCACTCGTACAGCACGAAGTTCGATCACGGCTACCCCGGCGTCGGGGAATGGCTCGACTGGTTCCCCTATGAGCTTGGCTCCAATTCACCCGACCTCGGTTCTCCTGCCGATCCCACAAAAGCCGTCTTCAACCCGAGAACCGCCTATGGCGCAATGCGCCCAGGTGACAGAGTCGGCTATATCCAGCAGTGGAACCTCACGTACGAAGACGAATTTCGTCCGGGCTGGATGGCCAGCGTTTCTTATCAGGGCCACCACGGCCACGGTTTGGGTTTGAGGATGTTCTGGAACCTGCCCGAAATCACAGGAGCGACTGACACATGGGATGCCGCGAATATGGCAGACCGCCGGCCCGACCAGCGTTACCGCTATTTCGACATGAACTACTGGACGCCGGAAGTTGGCGATTCCAACTGGAGCGCTCTGAATTTGAAAGTGACGGCTCGGAGGTCGAACTTCCGTATGATGAGCTGGTACACCCTGGCCCGCACGCGAAGCCACCTGGACGGCACCTGGTGGTATCACCGGCGGGGCAACCCGAACGACATCAGCTTCGATTACGGACCGCCGAGCCATTCCCGGGTGCACAACCTGATGCTGACGCCTTCGTGGGACCTGCCCGTCTTCCGCGAACGCAAGGATATCGTGGGCAAGCTGCTCGGAGGCTGGACGGCCACCATGGTCTTCAACATCCAGGACGGCCAGCCGGTCGATCTTCAAGCGACAACGTCCAACAAGAGCTATCAGTGCTCTGCCTGCTTTATGCGGCCGAACTATAGCGGCGGCTCGATGTACCTCGACAACTGGCTGAACAGCGCGAGCTTGACCTACGTCAATGCCGCAGCCTTTACGCAGCCGGACCCGGGGACCTACGGAACAGTGCATGCCAATCCGTTGAAGTGGCCCTATACGAAGAACGTCGACATGTCTCTGATGAAGAGCTTCCGGCTGGGCTTTTACGGGGAAGATACGAAGTTCACCCTGCGAGCCGATTTTTTCAACTTCTTCAACTGGACCAATTGGGTGGCGCCAGGGAACGGCGTTGTCCTGGCCACCGCTTCAACCATGAACATGACAAGTTACTGGACAGCGGCACCGAGGACCATGCAGGTGGGAGGCGTCATCAGCTGGTAGGTGTTCCCTTCGCTGGGCGGGAGTCTCACAGGGATTCCCGCCCGGTTCTGCTGTCCCGGTTTGTAGTTCCGCCTTCAGGCGGGCAGTTGAGTTGAAGATCAGACGAGAGTTGAGCGTAGGGACTTTCCGCCTGAAGGCGGAACTACAAACCGGATTAACAAGAGGCGCGGCATGAGCC
This sequence comes from Acidobacteriota bacterium, assembly GCA_041946865.1. Classification (GTDB taxonomy): domain Bacteria; phylum Acidobacteriota; class UBA6911; order RPQK01; family RPQK01; genus RPQK01. The sequence goes on from JBHGBF010000014.1 coordinate 22,917, forward strand.
GAGTAATCTCCCGTCGTCCTTTTTTGAGTGTCCTTGGCGGTGGCGCTGTAACGAGCGTCCTCGCATCCGCAGCTCGGCCGGTGACGACCAGACCGCAAAACATCGTCATCATCTACGCCGACGACCTCGGCTACGGGGACGTCAGCTGCTACGGCGCTACCCGGATCAGAACGCCTCATGTCGACCAGTTTGCGGCGCAGGCAAGGCGCTTCACCAACGCGCACGCCGCTTCGGCCACGTGCACTCCTTCGCGTTATTCACTCCTTACCGGCGAATACGCCTGGCGAAGGCCCGGAACCGGCGTTTTGCCCGGCGACGCGCGCCTGATTATCGAGCCCGGACGCACCACATTGCCTTCAATCCTGCGTCGGGCGGGCTACACGACCGGGGCCGTCGGTAAGTGGCACTTGGGTCTGGGGGAGGGGAATCTCGACTGGAACGGGGAAATCAAGCCGGGGCCGCTCGAGGTCGGTTTTGACTACGCCTTTATCCTGCCGGCAACCGGGGATCGCGTTCCGTGTGTGTACGTCGAGAATCACCGGGTTCTCGGGTTGGATCCCGCCGATCCCATACAGGTCAGTTATAGGGAGCCGGTCGGCAACGAGCCGACCGGGAAGGACCATCCCGAACTGCTCAGGATGGGGCTCAGCGACGGTCACGACCAGACGATTGTGAACGGCATCAGCCGGATCGGCTACATGTCCGGGGGAAAAGCGGCCCGATGGGTCGATGAGCAGATTGCAGACACCATCACCAGAAAGGCCGTGGAGTTTATCGAACGCAATCAGGCTCGCCCCTTCTTCCTGTACTTCTCGACACACGATATTCATGTGCCCCGTGTTCCTCACCCGCGGTTCGCCGGGAAGAGTCTTTTGGGCGTGCGGGGCGACGTCATTCTCGAGTTCGACTGGTCGGTCGGTCAGATACTCCAGGCTCTCGACCGATACCGGCTGGCCGGTGACACCCTGGTCATCGTCACGAGCGACAACGGCCCAGTTGTAGACGACGGCTATGCTGACTTGGCCAGGGAAAAGCTGTGTGGTCACCGGCCCGCCGGGCCTTTGCGGGGTGGGAAATACAGCGCCTTCGATGGAGGCACGCGCGTTCCTTTCATCGTCCGCTGGCCGGGACACGTTAGACCGGGGGAATCCGACGCCCTGGTTTCGCAGATCGACTTCCTCTCGTCTTTTGCCTCGCTGAGTGGTCAGCGGTTGGATGAAGCTGACGGCCCCGACAGCTTCAACGTCTTGCCGGCGCTTCTCGGTCAAAGCGAGAAAGGGCGCGAGCATCTGGTTGAGCATGCCCGGGCGCTCTCGTTGATCAGCGGGGAGTGGAAGTACATTGAACCCGGGAACGGACCGAAATATCACGCCAAGACGAACACGGAAATGGGGTGTGATACAGTCCCTCAACTCTACCACTTGCGGGCCGATCTGGGTGAGAAGAACAACGTCGCCGACAAGCATCCGGACAAGGTGCGCATCTTTGCCGAGCTGCTGGACAAAATCAGGCGGCAAGGCGGATCGCGACCTCGTTAGGTGCTGTTAGAATAGCCGACCACGAGAGCTTTATGAGAACAACGTGGTGCCAAGTGAGCTGCGGTTTAATCGGGGTTGTGCTATGCATTTTCCTCCTGAGTTTGCCCCTGCTTGCGCAGAAGAAGAAACCCGAAGAATCGACCGATTACTATAAGAAGTGGCTGGATGAGGATGTCGTTTACATCATCTCGTCGGAAGAGCGTGCTGTATTCGAGAAGCTGACCACCGACGATGAGAAAGACGCCTTCATGGAACAGTTCTGGCGGCGCCGGGATCCTGACCCGCGAACCGCCGAGAATGAATTCAAGGAAGAGCACTACCGGCGCATCCAGTACGCCAACGAGAGACTCACGTCAGGCAAACCCGGGTGGCGGACGGACCGAGGCCGCACCTATATTCGATTCGGCCCTCCCGATCAGCTGGAGAGCAATTCCGGCGGTCCTTACATCCGCAAGCCCTGGGAAGGGGGAGGAGTTACGTCCACCTATCCGTTCGAGGTCTGGTGGTATCGCGATTTGCCTGGAGTCGGCGGCGATGTCGAGCTCGAGTTCGTCGATTCGACCATGACAGGGGACTACCATCTGGCCATGGACGGGGAGGAAAAAGATGCTTTCTTCTATGTGGCCGGCATCGGCCTCACCGCAGACGAGGAAAAGGGCCTCTCGTCGAAAGCTGACCGGGTGCAATATCGGTTTTGGGGTAATCCGGACAATTTCGAACTGAATCCGGACAAGATCAGGTTTCGTTACCGCCGGATCCAGGACCAGGTTTGGTACAAGTTCGGCCAGCTCGTCAGCCTTTCCAAGCCGCCTCAGCTGGAAAACCCCAAGCTGAAGGAGCTCGTCGAAGCCCGGGTTTTCTATCCCGAAGACTTGCCCGTTCAGGTTGATTCTTCCTATCTCCGCCTTGATGAAAGCCAGTACATCGTTCCGATTTCTCTCAAAATCCAGAACAAAGATCTGACCTACACGAACGCCCCTCCTGACCGCCAGACCGCGGAGGTCTCCCTGTACCTCAAGGTGGCGGACATCCAGGGCCGGGTTTACTACGAGTTCGATGACTCCATTTTCTCGAATTACGCGGCCGCCGAATTCGCCCGCCACAATGACCAGTACTCGGTTTATCAGCGAATGTTGCGCCTTCCGCCCGGCCGGTACAAAGCCGAGCTCGTCGTGCAACACGAGAAAGGGAAGAAGATCGGGCAACGAAGCTTCGGTTTCTTGCTCCCGGATGTCGACACAACTCGTCTGGCGATTACGCCGCCCATCGTCGCGAGTTACCTGACCCGTCTGGCCCCCGCCCCGACGGAGATGATGCCGTTCGTCATCGGCAACGAGAAGGTGGTGCCGTCGTTTGGTCAGGCCTTCAAGCCTAAGGACCGGCCGGGCGTCTACTTTCACGCCTACGGCTTTGAGGTCGACCAGACAACCATGGAGCCGGATATCGCCGTCAGGATGGACATCTCCGACCAGTCGGGCAAGGTGCTGAACCATTTCGAAGGAGACGGGCGCAGGTTTTTTGTGGCGAACCGGCTGGTTGTGGCGCAAGGACTGCCGCTCACGAACCTGGCTCCGGGAAGGTACACACTCAAGATCTCCATCGAGGACCGGATAAAGAGAGCCAAGGCGGCCACGTCGACCGACTTCACTGTGGCCGGGGAGTGAGGGTGTGAAAGGAGAGCCAAATGCGGAAATCGACGCCCGAAACGTCGGGTGAAGAGGCAAGCAGGCCGGACGGCGGCCAGGCCTGGAGGTCCATAGGACCGACACGTTTGTAGAAACCGGACATCAACGGGTACCGAGGTCCGTAGGACCTCGAGCTGAGTTTCCGTCTGGTTTCTATAAACGTGCCGGTCCTACGGACCTGAGAACAGATGTGGTCACCCGCAGGCTGATCTTTACAGTTGGTCTCAAGTGAAAGGATAGAAAGCGATGATGCCTCGCCGTCAGTTCCTGAAGCAAGCTGCCGTTGTCACTGGCCCCCTGTGGGCGGGTGCCTCTCGCTCCTGGGCCGGGGCTAACGACCGCGTCCGGATCGCCGTCGTCGGAATTCACGGGATGGGTCAGAATCACATCAAGGAATATTCGGCTCTCCCTAACGTCGAGGTTGCGGCGCTGTGCGACGTGGACGAGAACCTGTTCGAGGAAGTGATTGCCAAGCATTTTACCAAGGCGAACCGGCCGCGTCCGCAGACTTACACCGACATCCGGAAGCTGCTCGAGAACAAGGAAATCGACGCGATCTCGGTGGTCACGCCGAATCACTGGCACTCGCTCGCCGCCATCTGGGGGATTCAGGCGGGCAAGCACGTGTCGGTCGAAAAGCCGTGCTGCCACAATTTTTACGAGGGGCGGAAGCTGGTCGAGGCGGCGCGAAAGTACAAGGTCCTCGTCCAGGACGGCGCGGAACAGCGGGACAACCCGTGCGCCCAATCGATGGCGAAGTTTCTCGAGGAAGGGGGCCTGGGCGAGGTCTACATGGCCAAGGGGTTGTGCTACAAGTGGCGCAACACGATTGGGCACCTCGAGGACGAGCCGGCGCCCAAGGGCGTCCACTACGACCTGTGGCTCGGCCCGGCGCCCGCAAGGCCCTTCAACCGGAATCGCTTCCACTACAACTGGCACTGGAACTGGGACTACGGCAACGGCGACATGGGCAACCAGGGCGTGCACGAGATGGACATCGCGCGTTGGGGCCTGGGCGTGACGCTTCCGACCAAGATCTGGGCGGTCGGCGCTCACGTCATGTTTGCTGACGATCAGCAGACGCCGAATATTCTGACGACGATCTTCGAGTTTTTGAACCCGAATGGGGCGGGCGACAAGAAGAAGATCCTCCAGTTTGAAGTGCGCCACTGGATCAGCAACGGCGAGGATCCACTGTGGATGAAGAAGTCCGACACGAGTGGCTACATGGCGACAAGCGCGGGAAACACGGTAGGAAACTTGTTCTTCGGCTCGAAGGGTTACATGGCTAAGGACGTTGACCAGTGGCGAACGTACATGGGAGAAAAACGCGAGCCGGGACCGACCGGCCAGGGCCTGGGGAACCACTACGAGATGTTCGTTAGTGCCGTCCGCGACCCGAAGCCTGAGACCTTCAACCGGAGCATCGAGGAAGGCTTCTATTCGTGTGCCCTGGTCCACCTCGGCAACATCTCCTACCGGCTCGGACGCAGCCTGGAATTCGATCCGGTCAAGATGAACTTTCCCCACGACGAGGAGGCCAACCGCATGCTGACGCGCGAGTATCGGGCGCCTTTCGTGGTCCCCGAATCCGTCTGACAGGAGCGGTAGATGCGAAGACAGATCAAATCACTTGTCTGCTCGTGCGTCCTCTTCCTGGCGGTAGCGCTGCTTCCCGGCCAGGCGCCTAACCCCATCCGGGTTCAGGTCGTTACTGGTGGCCATGACTACGAAACCAGTTTCTATTCGCTCTTCATGGACGTCCCGGGGCTCGTCTGGCACCATGCAACGTCCAATACGCAGGCCTTCGCCCGGGATATTCGGTCGGGCTATGACGTGCTTGTCCTCTACGACCTGAGCAAGGAGATTGCCGAGAAGCAAAAATCGAATCTGCAGGCGTTCGTCGAAGGCGGAAAGGGACTGGTGGTTCTCCATCACGCGATTGCCGATTACGGCGGGTGGCCCTGGTGGTACCGAGAAGTGGTGGGTGGCAGGTACCTGCTGGAAGCGGACGGCAACCTCCCCGCTTCCACTTATCAGCACGACCAGGAGGTGTTCGCCAAGGTCGTTTCTCAACACCCGGTCACGGAGGGGGTGGGCGACCTGCATTTGCGCGACGAGACCTACAAGGGCCTTTGGATCAGTCCGGATGTCAACGTGCTGATGAGAACAGACAACCCGACGAGCGACGGCCCTTTGGTATGGATTAGTCCTTACGGAAAGAGCCGCGTCGTGTACATCGAGCTCGGGCATGGACCTGAAACGCATCAGAACGCCGGGTATCGCCGGCTGGTCAGGAATGCGATCTTCTGGGCGGCCGGCCGGGGCACAGCCGGAGTCAGGGCATTGAGGATGGGTCTCAAATGAGACAGACAGGCGAAGGTCGTCCGAACCGCAGACAGTTGATGCAACTGGCAGGGGCAGGGTTGTTGGCTGGGGCGGCACAGTCGCCGCGGCGCTCAGGCGGGAAATGGGTGAATGCCTGCTCGCTTGACAGCCGGCGGCGGCTGACAAGCGGCAGCCCGGACCAACTGGCGGCCGCCATTCGGCGAGGCGCCGATTTGCGCATCCAGACCGAGTTCCGCCACAACGAGCATATCGACACGAAATCAACCAATCCTGAGCTGATTCGCGAGGTGGCTGAGTTTGCGGTCACGTACCTGGTGGACGATCGCTGGACGGCGGGGATCATGAGTCTGCGCCAGCCGATCAGCCTGCCTGACGGCTTTGGCCCGCGCCCGTCGATGTCATTCTTCCTCTATAACCAGGATGGCGGCCAGGCCATTGCCCGTCCGTATCTGGACGGCGGGCCGGTGACCGGCAAGATGGGCGCTTCGGCGCTGGATGATCACAGCGACATGCTGAAGTACCACCAGTTTGATGCCTGGGACAGCGGGACCAATGCGCCGAGCAGCAATTTCGTTTACGACTTCGAGGTTTTCAAGTTCTTTGTCGACGACGAATGGGAGGAAGCTCTCTCGCACGACGGCGAGGGCCGAGTGAAAGCGGGTTCCGTGGAGAAGCTGGCCGAGGCGTTTTCGAACGGGCGCGACATAAAGATTGGCGTCGCCGGAATCTGCCAAGACCTGGCGGCCCCCGGGGCCCCTTCGATCCGACACGAGTTATTCAGCAGAACCGGCTCCGGCTATTACTACACGAAACAGAAGCTTTTCATTGCGGGGTCGCACCCTGTCGTCCGCGTCGCTCCCGGCATCCCGATGAGGTACCGCAGCCAAGCTTGGGATTTTGGATGGCTCATGGCCCGAACCGACGGCCGCGTGGAATCCTGGCTCGTCGATCCATACACACTGAAGTTTCGGCGAAGCAGCGGGCATTACCCGATCCGCTGGTTCGTGAGCTAGGGAGAGAGCGTCTCTCTTCCGCTTGAACGCTATGAATGTGAGAGGTCAAGTCTTAGCTCCGCTGTTCCTCGGTCTCCTGGCGGCTGCCTCTCTCTTCGGGTTGCCTCTTGAGGACCAGGCCGGCGATTGGATCACCCGCGGCTTTGACGCCTTCAGCCAGGGCACCATGGGCAATGCCGGGCAGAACCTTTACGTTTCGAAGGCCGGCATCCTCCAGAGGATTCATCAGTTCGACTTGAACCAGGACGGCTATCTCGACCTCTTTTTTGCCAACTGTCAGGAGTACAGGGAACAGCCGGACGCCTTTATCTACAGCGACGTTTTCGGGAAAGCCAGTCGCCGAGTCGTCCCTTCGGACGGGGCGGTGTCGGGCGCGGTTCTCGATCTGAACCGCGACGGCTACGACGATCTCGTGCTGGCGATGGGGAACAACGGCACCCGTGCGGATCTGAACGCTTTTGTCTATTTCGGAGACCCGCGCGGCCTGTCGCAGCGCCGTCTGGTTCTGGTCCCCGCGCCGGGTGCCCGATCTGTCACGGCCGGGGATTTCAACGGGGACAAGCTGCCCGATCTCGCCTTCTCGCTCGGCAGCCGGGCGCGGCTTTTCTACCAGGGTCCGCTCGGCTTCGAGCCCAGGCGCTTCGTTGATCTCGATATTCGGGTCGACCAGGTGGCAAGCGGCGACCTCGATCGCGACGACTTCGCCGACCTGCTGGCCAGGGACAAGGAGGGCCAGACGTCGGTCTACTGGGGTGGGCCGGTCGGACTCAACGCGGCCAGGCGCGTAATCGCGCCGATTCCCACGGAAAGCGAGCCAACTGCGCCGCGATCGGATGTCTCCGAACCGGAACGGCCGGAAGAGCCGCGTCCCATGGCCGATTACGTCTCCGTTCAAGGCCGCGCCTGCCTGGTCATATTCCGTCCGAAGTCGGTTCATCTGGTGCCCCTCGATAAGTCCCGACGATTTGGGGAGCCGATCGTCCTCAAGGAGGCTGGAGTCGTGGCGGCGGCGGCGGGAGACGTCAACGGCAACGGGATTGCGGATCTCGTCCTGGTCTCGCATTCGCGCCAGTCTTCGGTGTATTGGGACCTGGGAAACGGCCTTCGGGAGCGGACGCGAACCGAGCTGGGCACCTCCGCTGGCTGCGATGTCGAGCTCGCCGACCTTGACCAGGACGGCTTGGATGACATCATCGTCTGCCAGGATCGCAGCGAGACCTTCTTTACTTACCACTCGCTTGTCTTCAAGGGCGCCAGGGATGGGCTGGCGAAAGAACCGGTGAAGCTCGAGTCTCAGGGCGCGCGCCGGGTCCTGGTGGGTCGCACGTCGGAAGGAGCAAAGAGCGTCATTTTGGTGAACCAGGCGGCGGGGGACGCCGGCGGTCGGGTGAACGCTTATATCTACTGGGGAGGCGCCGACGGTTTCCAGCCAGGCCGTCGTATTGAGCTCAGCGCCCGGGGCGCGATCGGCGCGCTAGGTGCGGACGTCAATGACGATCGAGTGACAGACGTCGTGCTCGCTAACTCCTCAGAGGACGCGATTGACCTGGACCCCGGGTCGTTCCTGTTTTTTGGAGGAACGGATGGTTTTGCCTTCGAACCCAGCGTTGTTTTTTCAACCCGGCGCGCCTACGGTCTCGTCTGTGCCGATCTGAACCGAGACGGTTACCTGGATTTTGTCTTCGACGGCTTCTCTAACCCGGACCTGGTTGTGTTCTACGGTTCAGAAACAGGATATGTCGAGAGCCAATCGGTTCACATACCGATGCGGTTGGGCGCGGAGGTCTACGATCAGCCGCGCTGGCTGCACCTGGCCGATTTCGACCGGGACGGCTGGCTCGACATGGTCGTACCCCAGATTGCGTTCGACCGCAGCTTCATCCTCTGGGGCGGCCCGCAGGGATTTGCTTTCGAAAGACGCCAGGCGCTCTCCGTCTGGCACGGCTCATACGCGGACAGCGCAGACCTGGATGGCAACGGTTGGCTCGACCTGGTCATTGGCGGGCACATGCCATCGCGAGAGGGTCCGCACGACTCGTTCGTCTACGTGTATTGGAACGGGCCGAAGGGGCTGCGGGAAGACCACCGAACGCAATTGCCGGCTAACGCCGTGAACGCACTGGGCATCCGGGACCTGAGCAACGATAACTGGCTGGATCTGCTGGTCTGCAACTACCACGATAACCGGTTTCGAGACATCGATTCCTTTATTTACTGGGGAGGCCCTGAGGGCTTTTCCGCCTCTCGAATGTTTCGGCTTCCCGCCCATTCGGCCTCCGGCACGATCCTCAACGACTTCAACGGGGACGGCTGGGTGGACATCGCGATCGCCCATCACAAGGTGGAAGGCGACCACGTGGGCAATTCCGCGGTTTGGTGGAACAGCCCGACAGGCTTTTCGCCGGACCGGCGGACGCTTCTACCAACTAAAGGCCCCCACGGGATGATTGTCGTCGACCCCGGCAACCAGATGGACCGAGAAGACGAGGAGTTCTATATCTCCGCCCCTTATCAACTGCCGTCCCGAGCCCGGGTGGAAGGATTGGCCTGGAAAGCGGATGTCCCGACCGGGACTTGGGTGCGGGGAGAGATCCGGACGGCGGATACGGCCGAGGCTTTGAGCCGCGCGGTCTGGCGACCGGCTCCTGCTTTGCCGAAGGCAGGCGAGACGCCTGCGCTCCCAGAAGAGCGCTGGGTTCAGTATCGGCTGGCGCTTGGCGCGAAAGGCGGAGGTCGGACGCCTCGGGTGTCGGAAGTCAGGCTCCGCTACAGGAGCATGCCGGGACAGTCACTCACGTCGCCGTGGCGGCGATCAGGGCAAAAAGGAGGCGCGTGGTGAGAAGCGGAGATAACAAGCTGAAGGTGCTCGACCTGCGAGGTTCCGAGCACGAGTATCTGCACAAGGACTTTCATGGCGCCTTGTGTTACGCGATTCGATACCTGGACGAAAAATTCGGATTGGAGGCGACGGACGAGTACTTGCGCCAGGTCGGGCGCAACAACTACAAGCCCTTGATTGCCGCGCTCAAGGCTGAAGGCCTGATTGCCCTCGAGCGACACTGGCGGACGATTCTAGGCCAGGAAGGGAGGAAGTTCCGGATGTCCCGGGAGGGAGACGAGTTGGTTCTGTTTGTCGACGCCTGCCCGGCTATTGAGCATATGAAGAAGACCGGCCAGACCGTGACGAAACGATATTGTCAGACGACCGTGAGCGTCAACGAGGCGATCTGCGAGGCAGCCGGATTCAAGAGCTCTTGCGAGTATGAGCCCGGCGAGGGCCGCTGTGTCCAGCGCTTTCGGAAGGCCGAGGTGCAAGCATGATTGGGTGCACTGAATTCATCCCCGCGTACAACGAGTTGTTCAAGTACCTTCACGCGAGCGGCGGGAAGGAAGAGGTGATCCGTTTCTGGGAAGCGCTGTCGGACGCCTTCCTTGGTAATCTTCGCGAACTGGCCGCCCAGAAAGGCCTGGCGGGATGTTTCGAGTATTGGAGCCACACCCTCTCGGAAGAAGCAGCCGATTTCCGGATGACGCTGGATGAGGACGAAGCGGTCTTCCGGATCGAAATGCGCCATTGCCCCAGCATGGGCAGACTGCTCGAACGGACTGACCTGGAACCCTATCCCGACTACTGCGAGCACTGCGACACGCTCTACCGACGGGTACTCGAACCGCTGGGATTTGAATATGAGATTGACCTGAGCGAGGCGTGCCAGAAGGCGCGTTGCTCGGTAACCGTCCGAAAGCCTGAAAAGAAGTGACCGTGCGCGCGCGGGCGCTGGGAGCGCAGGCATCTGGCCTGCAGGATGACTGATGCTGAAGAACTTGAATCTGGTCGACTGGCTGACGATCGGCGTATACGCCGTGCTTCTTGTCAGCATCGCCCTCTATCATTCACGAAAAATGAACCGCCAGGATGATTTCTTCCTGGCGGGCAGGACGATGAGTCGATGGCCGATAGCACTGAGCATGTTCATGGCGCTGTTTAGCACGAACAGCCTGATCGGCACGGTCGGCTGGGTTAATCGGCCGCACGGCACGGTTTGGATTCTCCTGGGGACTCTGGGCTTGATGGCGGCTGTTCCTGCTTCGATCTGGCTCTTCCCGGCGGTTTTCTTCAAACTTAGGGTCCGAACCGCTTACGAGTACCTGGAAGCTCGCTTCAACTACCCGGTCCGGGCGCTCGCCGCGCTGTTGTTTCTCGGCGCCCGCGCGATGTGGATGGCTACGATGCTGTACGCCGCCTCGCTATTGATCTCCATGATGTTGGGCTGGACGCCGGAGCAGGGAATTGCCAACGGCGAGATTTGGACCATTGTCATACTGGGCGGTCTCGCCCTCATGCTCGCCTTCGCCGGCGGGATGCGCGCTGTCATCTGGACCGACTGCTTCCAGTTCTTCGTGATGATGACTGGGGTCATCGCCATTGTCGTCGTGGGCATTTCCTATTCCGGCGGCCCGGCCGAGATCTATCGTGCCGCGCTTGCAGCCGGCAAGCTGGAGCTGCCCCGGTTCTTCAGCGTGACCGACGACATTAGCTTCATCACGCTGTTCTTGTTCGGCTTCTCGAGCTTGCTTTTCAGCACTGGCGCGGATCAGGTCTATCTCCAGACTTACCTCACCGCAAAAAGCGAGGCGGAGTCGAAGGCCTCCATCCTTCGGGACGGCCTGCTTCTCAAGCCTCTGGCCGTCATCTTCCCGATGCTGGGGCTGATTCTCTTCGCGTACTATCGGGTCCATCCGTTTGAGGCTTCGCTCATGCGAGTTCCGGACGACGCGCTGCCGGTTTTCATTCTGCATGTCCTCCCGGCCGGCATTCGCGGGATGATGGTTGCGGCCTTCACGTCGGCTTTGTTGACCAGCCTCGAGGGAGGAATGGCGGCAATGTCGGCCACAGTTCAGATCGACTTCGTCGGGCGCTGGCGGAAATCGCCGCTTGGCAACGCCGATGCCGTCAGGCTCGGGCGCCTGCTGGTCTTGATTTGGGGGCTGCTTGTCATCCTCGGTGCCGTCTGGATCCGAGCGCTGGGTGCCGAGAACAACGTGCTTCAAATCTTGAACATCGTGATGTACCCCTTCTCAGGCGTCCTCCTCGGCATTTTCCTGCTTGGTCTGCTCTTTTCGAGAGCGAGTGGACCGGGGGTGTTGGCCGGAGGGATGGCCGGGTTTGTGACCGTACTGCTGTTTGCGCTCGGGCCAAAACTCGTGGGAGCGTTGCATGGCATGGCCGTGAGTCCAAGCTGGCTGGCGGGATTGCTCCAAAATCTGGGAGCTGTTTCAACTTTCTACTATTGCGTGATTGGTGCCGTCGCAACCGTCGTGTTTGGCTTGGGAGCGAGTTGCTGCCTGGCGACCCCTCCGGGGGAAAAGACCGCGGGATTAACCAGATGGAGTTTACACGAGCGCGGCGGCTCGGAAACTGACGAGTACAGAGATCCAGACAGACTGGCCGTGAAAGATCAGTTGGCATAAAGGAGTGTCGGCATGAGGGACTTAGTTTCGAAGATCCGAGGCGTTGTGACTGCCCTCGGCACACCGCTCGATTCAGCTGAGGATCTGCACGAAGAGGGCATGCGCGAGCAGGTCAGGATGCAGCTGCGGGCGGGCGTCAACGGGTTGCTGGTCACGGGCTCGATGGGCGCCATGCAGCTGCTCAAGGACGAGACGTACGAAAAGAGTGTGGCCGTGGCCGCGGACGAGGCTGACGGAAGCGCGTTCCTGATCGTCGGCTGCGGCGATACAAGCCTGGAGCGGACCGCGGCCCGGATACGCCGGATTGAAAGCTTTGCGGTGGACGCCGTCGCCCTCGTCCCGCCGTTCTTCTTCAGATTCACGGATGCCGAGCTCTTCGACTACTTCAAGCAGTTGTCGGAGTCGTCCCAGCTCCCGATCTTTCTCTACGACAACCCGACTTATACCAAGCACTCCCTGAATTTCGAGCTGGTGGTCGAGCTGTCCAAACTACCGAAGATCATCGGGCTGAAGGGCTCAGGCGATTTCCTGACTTTCCGCAAATGCGCCGAGTATTTCCGAGAATGCCCGGATTTTGCCGTAGTCTCCGGACAAACCCCGTTTCTTGACGTCTCTCTGCAGTTTGGCGCTCGCGGGATTGTCGATGGTCTCTTCGCCGTTGCTCCCGAGCTCGGGGTAAGGATCTGGGAATCTTTCTGTGCAGGCGACTTCCGCGCAATGACGCAAGCCCAAAGCAAGATCATGAAGCTTCTTTCCATCATCCAGGTCGATTCGATCTTCGCCGGCTTTACCGCAGCCATGAACGCCAGAGGAATCCCGGGGAACTTCGCGATCAAGCCTTTTGCTCCCCTTACACCCGAAGGCCGCAGGACTGTCGAAGGTATCTTGCGACAACTGGAGCTGAGACAAGCCGCGAGCGCTGAGCAGGGGTAGAGGCTCTATGAGAAACGGCTGGCTAATCCGTTGCTCTCCCATCTTGATTCTTGTCGCCTGCTTCGGCTCGAACGGTCAGTCCGCCTTAGACGGAGGCCGGGGAAAAGTCTGGACAAGCGTTGGACCAGGCGTTTACCTGTTTCGCGACTGCGCCAACGTGTACGCGGTCGTCGAAAGGGATAGGGCCTGTCTCATTGGGTTTGCGGGCGGACGGGCGCTCGATCACCTGGCCGAGATCGGGGTCAGCAAAGTCGATCAGATCCTTGTCACACATCACCACCGCGACGGCCTGCAAGGAATCAAACGGGCGGTAGAAGCTGGCATCCGGATCGTGATCCCCGCTGAAGAAAGCGCCTTCATCAAGACCGCCGAGCAGCATTGGGCGAGCAAGCGAGTGTTCGTCAACTACCAAGGAGCGTCCCGTTTCAACGCGGTTACCTCCAACGGGCCGGTCAGCCGCGAGGTCTCGGATGGTGACGTTATCGATTGGGGCGGCGACAGGGTCCGAGTGCTACGAACACCTGGCCACACCCCTGGATCAATCACTTACCTCCTTTCCCGCGACGGGAAGACTATAGCCTTCACTGGGGATCTCTACACGGCGTCCGGCAAAACCCTTACCTACTACGACTTGGATTGGGGATACGGCGCCCGGACCTTCCCCAAGCCGCTCGAGGCCATCGCCTGGCTTCGTGCGCAAACCCCGCTGCTCGTTTGTCCCGAACATAGCCGGCCCTTTGAGGAAGACGGAGGTGGCCTGGACCAGTTCAAATCGAATCTCGACAGGGCCAGCGAAGTGCTCATGCCGAACAACCTCAAAGCCGGAAGCCGGAAACCGAGTCACGCATTTGGACCTCATCTCGTGTTTGTCGGCGAGCCGGTGACCTATACCCTCGTGAGCGACTCCCGGCATGCCATCATCGTGGACCCGGGGTACCTGAGCGAGACAGACCTTGAAAATTTTCTCAAGAAGTACGAGATTCAATCGGTCGATGCCGTCACATTCACGCATTACCACGACGATCACGTCGCGCGCACCTACGAAACGGTCTACACCTGGACGGACAAGACCGCGCCGGTGAAGACCCAGGTGTGGGTCTTCGACGCCATGGCCGATGTCCTGGCGCATCCCAACCGCTACAACATCCCGTGCCTCTACCCCTTGCCGATCCACGCCACCCGGGTGATTCGGGAGGACGAAATCGTGCGATGGGAGGGGCTCGACCTGCGCTTCAACTGTACCCTGTGGCGTACGTCATCATCCGGCTGAGTATTGCCGACCACGGCGTTCCAGCCTCCGAATGGGAGCAAGCATGAATTCATTCGAACGTGTCATAACCACCCTAGAGCACCGCGCACCGGATTGCATACCGCTTGACCTGGGCAGTTCGCTGGTCACCGGAATAACCAGGCAGGCTTATCTGAGTCTCTGCGCTGCCCTTAGCGAAGATCCAGGCCGGGTCCAACTTTACGATGTGGTTCAACAGCTTCCCGTAGTGAAAGAGAGCATCCTTCAGAGACTTGGAGTCGACATTCGGGGTGTTGTGCCGAACGTCGTCAGGAAGAACCCGGAACTGAAACGCGATGGCGATGGCTTTGTCTTCAGTGATGAGTTTGGGGTCACCTTCCGCAAGCCGGATGACGCGACCTATTTCAGCATCATTGACACCAAGCTTGCGGGAGCCGAGAAGACGGTCGAGGATATCGAGGACTTTGAGTGGCCCGACCCCCAGGCGCTGAGGCTATTCGAGGGGATCGTAGAGCAGGCGCGGAATTATTGTGAGGGGGGCTATCCCGTACTGCTCGACAGTTTCGGCGCCGGGATCTTTGAAATGTCGTGCCGGGTCCGGGGCGTCGAACAGTTCTACATGGATCTGGCCCTGAACGCGGAGCTCGCTTGTGCGCTCATGGATAAATTCGTCGAGATGAAGATTCGTTTTTACGAGGCGGCAGCCGAATTGCTGGGCAAGTACGTGCAATTCATCCGTGAAAGCGACGATCTGGCGGGGCAGGAAGCCCTGCTCGTTTCGCCTCGAATGTACCGGGAACTGATCAAGCCGCGGCACAAAAAGCTGTTTGACGCACAAAAACAGCTCTTCCCAAAGCCGTTCTACTGTTTTCTGCATTCGGACGGGGCGCTCATGGAAATTCTTCCCGATCTGATTGACTGCGGAGTGGAGATACTCAATCCGGTTCAACTGAGCGCTGCCGGAGTGGACGCAACCGTGCTGAAGGCCGACTTCGGTGAAAGGCTGAGCTTCTGGGGTGGCGGTGTCGATACTCAGCACACCCTGCCTCATGCCACTCCTGACCAGGTCCGGCAAGCGGTCACAGAGAGCATCGAGAAACTTTGTCCCGGCGGCGGATACATATTCGGTGCGGTTCACAATATTCAAGACGACGTGCCGGCCGAGAACATTCTCGCCATGCTCGATGCTTTCTACGCGAGAAGAGAGTACCGATGAGGAGAGGAGGTGAGACCGAATTGATTTGCTCGGCCGTTCCTCTTTCAGCGGGCCGCAAAACGTCTGCCGTTACGTAACCCCTCAGTCTTCTTTCCAGTTCTGGAATTTCCGCTTACGTTCAATGCCCTGTCCGTGTTACCCAATACATCGTGGGAATCGAGGTCCGGTACCGCGGCAGGGTCTATGGGGAACGGGAGATTGAGGAGGTTCGGCAGATTATCAGCCGGAATCCGGGACAGAGCCGGTACTTTCTCTCCAAGGAACTCTGCCGTTGCTGGAACTGGACTCAACCGAACGGCACCCTCAAAGACATGGTCTGCCGAGGGCTCATGCTGGAGCTTGAGCGGGAGGGGCTGATCGTCCTTCCCGGGCAAAAGCGTGAGCTGCCGTGGCTGTCTCGGAAAAGAGCCCATCCCTCGAAGCCCAAGCTGGATGACAGCCTGGTGGCTGTTTCCCTGTCCGGCTTGTCCCTGGACTTCTCCATGGTCCGGCGCACTGCGCGGGAACGCCTCTACCAGGGCCTGGTCCAACCACTACCATTACCTGGGCTATACCCGGCCGGTCGGCGAACACCTGGAATATTATATATCGTCTTCTGGCAGGGAAGACCGCTGGCCTGTCTGGGCTGGTCCAGCGCTCCCCGCCATATCGGAGTACGGGACCGATATCTGGGCTGGAACCGGCAGCAACGGCTCGCCAACCTGCACAAAATCGCGGTGAACACGCGGTTCCTCATTCTGCCCTTCGTTCACGTGCCTCACTTGGCCTCACATCTGCTGGGGCGGATGGCGCGCAGGATCTCGGGGGACTGGGAGCGTGTCTATCACCACCCAGTGGTTTGGCTGGAGACCTTCATTGACCCCCAGAAGGGGTTTAAGGGGACCTGCTATAAAGCGGCCAACTGGAGATATCTGGGCTTGACCACCGGTCGGGGGAAGAACGACAACTCAGGAAAGCCCAATCGAAGCCTCAAATATGTCTTCGGATATCCACTGCTCACAGACTTTCGGAAGGCGCTGTATGGGGTACTGTGAGGCAGCGGTTCCGTAAACCCTTATGCCGTGTGAGCTGAAGCGCGGGTTTTTTGCTCGCTTTTCTTGTCTCCCCCACCCGCAGGAGCAGATTCGCATTCGTCGGAAAAGGCTTGACTTTCCGTCGGTCTGAGATAATATTAATATTTCAGACAGACGGAGGGACCATGCGACGCCATCTTCTGAGTGCCGAGGAACGGCAGGTTCGCTCCCGGCTTCTCCAGCTGTGCAGTGAGCACTGGCTGATGCGAGCTTCGCTTTCCGAACGGCCCCGCACCTGCGGCAAGCCCAACTGCCGCTGCGCCCGGGGCCAACTTCACCAGTCTCTGTACGTGGTGCAGAGCCGGCTGGGCAAACCCCGCCAGCTGTTCGTCCCCAAAACCTGGGAGGAGCGGGTCAGACAGGCCGTCCAGGACTACCAGCAACTGCAACGCCTGCTCGAGGAGGTTTCCGAGCTGGAGTGGGGGCACCTGGAGCGCCGCGAGCCTTAAGGTCGGACATTCGGGGGAGGCGACCATCGGCATGCTCAAACGCCTGCTTCGCTATCTGGAGCAGACCTTTCAGTTGCAACAACGCTGCTGGCTGCAACTACGGGACAGGCGTCGCCAGCCGCGCATCCCCACCTGCGTGGCCGTCAAAGCCGTCTGGCTGGGGATGATCGCCCGCATGGGCAGCCTCAATGCCCTGGAGGAGACCATCGGGCCACACTGCACCAGGTTGTTGGGACAGGCGCTCTGCAGTGCCGATACCATCAGCCTGATCTATTACCAGCAGGACAACGAGTTCCTGCGGGCCGCCATCCGCCACGTTTACGTCACCTTGAAACGCAATAAAGCCCTGCCGCTCAATCACGGGCAGGCGGTGGCGATCATCGACGGCCACGAAAGCCACGCCAGCTTCGAGTACCACTGCGAGGATTGGCGGACCGAGCGGTATAGACACCGGTCCCGGGTCTGGAGTAAAAGCAACGGCGGACTTGTCATGAGCAAAACGGCTGATTTCAGAGCTGCGTTGGCCTGCCGGCCTGGTACGCGCGTGCCGCTCTGGGAGCTCGAGTTTCACGCCTGGGACGCGGCTTCCGGCCGTCACATGGTGCTGGGGCGAGAGTTCGAGCGCCTCTCCGGCGCACAGAAGGAGACAGCGCTTTGCCGCAATGCCGAGATCATCCTGTCGGTTTGCGCGGAAATGGGTTTCGCGGCAGTTACGGGCCCGGGCGCATACTGGGAGCAGGTGCCGGGTGACCTGGCCTACTACGTGCTGCCCGGCGATTATCCCGAGCGCCAGATGGCCGTTTTGCGAAAGATGGCCGGGGGGCTCGGTCTTACTCGTGGCCAACACCGGCGGCGTGATAGCCGCCTGCTACGACCTGGACTTTTGCGAAAGGCTTTATCACGCGCCTGAGGAGGTGGACGCCCTGGCACGGCGGACCCTGGCTGCCGGCCTGGCAAGAGCGCGGAGATTTCGCGACGCGGGAAGTGATGTCGCAATGACCGCCTCCGACATCGCGGACAACACCGGCCTTTTTTCAATCCCCGGCAGATGGACCGGTTCATCCTCCCGTATCTGGTCGCCGAGAGTTTTGTGGACGAATGCGACGGCCGAACCGTCGGGAGACCAGACTGCCCTCTCCCCGAACGCCATGATTTGTCTGACATTGGCTGGAAGGCGATCGAGCGGACTGGCGCCGTCTTGGGCCTGGAGCCACGCGAGGACCAATGTCAGGGCGGCTCCCCCGACAAGCCTTCTGCATAATACGCTCCGTGGAGGAAGCCGGCACAGGACGGGCAGCCTCATCACTCCCTCCTCTCTTTGCCGGATCATGATACTCCATGCGTGCCCTCTGGCAGGGGGTAACTGCCCGGTTTGACGATGATGAGCGGACCGCCTGCGATCGGCTGCAACTGCACCACGCCAGGCGCGAGCTCGCCGACAACGGTGAGTGACACCCAGCGCATGCCGCGGATAACCGCCGAGGCCGTCGCGCTGCCTTCCAGCCACAGTTCGTCCACACTGCTCCGAGCCAGGACAATAGAGGCCAGTTCGGCCAGATGTCTTACCAGACGCCCCGACTGGGACCGGTCCAACAAGTGTCTCCCGCCAATCGAGGCCACGACGACGCCGGTACCACCCTGAAGAGATCGAGCAACGTCGTCCGCCCATTTCATCAAAGACTCTCCCGAGCCGCTTTCGAACAGCACGTCGGGCATGGGCAGCACGCAAGCGCGGTCCGGCCGCACACGCCGCCAGTCCACAACCGGCGATGCGGTTCCTGAGACGACCAGCGCTTTCGCGCCCGCTTCGGCGCAACAGCGAGCGCGCGCCACCCTTCCCCGGCTCTCGAGCCACGCCGCGAAAAACGGTGCGCCGCCGACAGGAAGTGTGCGCCGATCGACTCGCCCGGCCCAGGCTCGCAGATCCTCAACTGTTGCCCCCTCACCGACCACGATTCCTGTGTCCGGCAAAGCGTCCGAAAGTCGGCACACGCGAGCCGCCCGTCGGCCTTCACCCAGCATCGCCAGGACGTCGGAGGTCAGGGCCGGGTACTCGGGATCGTCACGGAAAAGCGTCCCGCTGATCGGACGGCCATTGATTTGGTAGATGCCGTTTTCTATCGTCCGTCCCAGGTCGGGGTTGAAAGGAACGACGAGAGCACGCGAGTAGCGACTTGTCTGGAGGAAGGGTTGAATCTCGGCGAGAACGTGGCCGCGCAGCACGGAGTCGATTTTCTTGAAAACGCAGTCGCCTTGGTCAAGGACCGCTTGAGCCAGGCCGACCGCCTCAGAAAGAGGCCTGGACCGTGAATCAGTATCCCGGATAGCCAGCTCGCAGGAAACCGCGGGCCGGGCAGCGAGCTGCACGGCCGCGCGAAACCCATACCGGAAACCGGCACCGGCGACTTCCGCAGCGCCCGAGAAATCGTCAGCCTGTCGGCGGTCAATAATTTTGGGCCGGATTGGTCATTATTTTTGAGCCACCCGGAGCCAGAAGGTTCTTCTCTCCGCATAAAAGAGCCGTCTGTCAGAGAGGCTATCAGCTTGTCGCTGGCGCGAAAGCGCCCTGACCTGAGCTTTGGTGGGGTGGCGGCCTCGAGCATTTCCAGCTTGATGGAGGGATCGACGCGGGTGTACATCTCGGTGGTCTGCATATTGGCGTGACCGAGCCATAGGGAGACTTTCCGCAGGTCCTTGGTCGCCTCCAGTACGGTCAGTGCACAACTGTGCCTCAAGACATGGGGAGATATCCGCTTCGTCGCCAGCGATGGGCAATTCTTGGTCGCGGTCTTGACGTGCTTCTCAAGGATGTATTCGAATCCCGCCCGCGTCAAGGGCTCGCGGCGCGTGCTGACGAAGAGCTCTGGACCGGCAACCGCTCCACGTACGGCCAACCATGCTCGCAAGGCTGCTGCGGTCTGCTTCCACAACGGCAAACAACGTTCGCGACGTCCTTTGCCATGGACGAGAATGCTGGTGTGAGGGTGCAACGACAAGTCGTCGAGCCCGAGACTGGTCAGTTCGGACACCCGCAAGCCGGCGGCAAAGCACCGGTGCAACATGGCCCGATCACGGATCCCAGACCAGTCGATCGGCTTGGGCGCATCCAGAAGCGCCTGGATTTCTTCGGTGTTCAGATGCCGCACCAGGCGTGAATCGGTCTTCTTCATGGGAATCGCGAGGACACGCTGTATCTGTTCCAGGACGTTAGGTACGCGATACTCCATGAACCGCATAAAGGACCGGACGGCTGCCAGGCGCACATTGCGCGAACTCGTTGCATTCGACCGCTGGCTCTCCAGATCATTGAGAAAGCCAACCACAAGCGGTGCGTCGATCTGTTCGAAATGGAGCCGGGACGGGGCAATTTTCAAGCGTTTGCTCGCGTAGTTCAGCAGCAATTTGAAGGCATAGGCGTAAGAGTCGCACGTGTTGACGCTCGCCCGCCTTTCGAGGGTGAGACGTTCTTGAAAGAAAGCGGTCACGTGGGGGGCGAGTGGGATCATGGCCTGCCTCCTCCTGTGACATACGCTTCGCAACGCTCGGAGATATTCCGCATGAGATCGGGAACGGCTTCGAGGTACCAGTACGTGAGTTCTGCCTTGCTATGCCCCAGATACGTCGAGAGCATCAGCATGTGACGGGTGATATGATCCCGGCCATCCGGGCAGTTCTGTAAGGCTCGCACCGCAAAGGCATGCCGCAGGTTATGTTTTGAGTGCCTTCAAGTGATTGAATTCTAAGGGTTTGCTGCCTAAACACGGGGGGCTTGGTTAAGCCTTTCAGAATCAACCGGTAAGAGATTTCGGGGCATGGAACTCAAGACATTTTTTCGAGGGCGGGACAGGCCGGTATGCTGGCTGACGTCCACGGAGCGCGTCACAGAGCTTCGAGGTAAGCCAGCAGGTCGGGATAGCGGGTCCAATCCACCTGAGCCGTCGCGACTTCTGGGCGGGCCGATTCAAACAGGTAGAACTTCTTCAGCGCCTCCCGCTTGAGTTCCAGAGAAACGCTTTTATAGCGACAGGTGGTATTGATCGAGACATGGCCCAGCCATTCCTG
>JBHGBF010000140.1:0-14145 GCA_041946865.1 Acidobacteriota bacterium
TGGCGACGGCGGCTTTGCTGTTCCCCTTCAGGGAACGGGCGTACACACCAAATTACCCAAGGTGGCTGAAAAGCGCTACCCTGGGCTGTCCAGAGTGCCGCCTTCAGGCGGCACCACAAACAAAACTGAGGCTTTACGATCCCGCTTTCGTTTTCTCTGGTAGAATCCCGCCTGCATGATAACAAACTTAGCCTCCACCACACGACGGCAGTTCCTGTGCGCGGCGGCCGCGCTCGCCGGCCGTCCTGCGTTCGGCAGCTCGCGCCGGCCGAACATCTTGTTTGCGATTTCCGACGACCAGTCCTGGCTCCATACCGGAGCGTCGGGTGATCGTGTGGTCAAGACGCCGGGCTTCGACCGGGTCGCCGCCCGCGGAGTCCGGTTCACCAACGCCATCTGCTGCTCCCCGGGCTGTGCTCCTTCGCGCGCGTCCATCTTGACGGGAATGCCCACCTGGCAACTCGAGGAGGCCGGCACGCATGCCAGTTACTTCCCTGTCAGGTTCCAGGTTTTCCCGGACCTGCTCGAGGCGGCCGGCTACCATGTCGGTTTTACCCGCAAAGGCGCGGGGCCCTGCAACTGGCAAGGCGCGGGCAGGAAGCGCAATCCGGCTGGTAACGAGTTTTCGAGCATCAAGCTCCAGCAGCGACCTCCCGGAGTGAGCGAAACCGACTACGCCGCTAACTTCGCCGATTTCCTCAGCAAAAGACCGAAGGGCCACCCGTTTTGCTTCTGGTACGGTGCGAGCGAGCCTCACCGTGATTACGTGCCGGGCTCGGGGCTGAAGTCCGGAAAAAAGCTTGAAGATGTCCTTGTCCCGCCTTTCCTCCCCGACGTTCCCGAAGTGCGGAGCGATATCCTGGACTACTACACGGAGATCGAACACTTCGACAACCATCTCGAGCGGATGCTCGCTCATCTCGAACGTACCGGGGACCTCGAGAATACGATCGTCGTTGTGACTTCTGACAACGGCATGGCGTTCCCCCATGCCAAGGCTTGCGTGTCTGAGTACGGCATTCACCTGCCGCTGGCCATCATGTGGCCCGATGTGGTCAAAGGCGGGCGCGTGGTCGAAGACCTGATCAGTTTTCTCGATTTTGCCCCCACCTTCCTGGAAGCCGCCGGGCTGAACCCGACAACAGAGATGATCGGCAGAAGCCTTGGTCCGGTGTTACGGTCGCACCGTTCGGGCTGGATCGAGCCTGCGCGGCGCTCGGCCCTTAGCGGACGGGAGCGCCACTCACATGCCCGCTTCGACAACCTCGGGTACCCCTCCCGCGCCGTACGGACACCCGACTATCTTTACGTCCGTAACTTCAAGCCGGATCTCTGGCCTGCCGGCGACCCCGATTGGTATTACGATATCGATGACAGTCCGACGAAAACGTACATGTTGCAGCATGCCGATCACCCATCTGTCCAGTCTCTTTTCGAGGCAGGATTCGGCAAACACCCCGCCGAGGAACTGTTCGATATTCGAAAGGATCCGGGATGTCTGACCAACCTGGCCGGTCAGCCTGAATTCGAAAAAGTCAGGAAAGAGCTCAAGGCGGAATTGGAGGGAGCGCTCACGGCCCAGAAGGACCCGCGAATGCTCGGAGCCGGCGACATCTTCGACAGTTATCCCCGGTTTTCGCCCATGCGTGAACACCTGGGCGGCTTTGCCACCGCAGATTCCTACAATCCGAAATACCGGCCGTAGGGGAAGGAACGGATCTTTCCTTGACCCTTCCTGTTTTCTTGAACTACCCTCTGCCGGAAAAGGACAGTCATGTGGGAGATGCTAGGGGCGCTCGCTGCCCTCACCGGCGGAGGGCTTTATTACCGCCGGTTTCTCAAATCCCAGTTCTGGACCGACGAGATCCGTCAAAACCATGTCGGACCGATGCTGGAGAGGACGTTGAAAGATGCGGCTCGTATTCCCTTCTACCACCAACGGTTTGGCAACCGCGTTCCAATGACTCTTCAGGATGTCCCGGTTCTGACCCGTGCTGATATTCCGCTGCTTAACCAGGACGTCCGCCGGCTTTACCCCGGCCGGCGTTTCCAGGCCGGTCGATCATCCGGGTCGACGGGACGGCCTGTCGAGGTGCTTTTCGATCTCTCCCATCAGGCCCACCGCTTTGCCGCGCGCGCCCGATACCTGCGGGCCCACGGCTGGACTCCGGCCCGGAGAAGCGTCTGGATCATTTCCTTGCCAAGAGGCAGCGCGGACGCGCGCGTCATCCGGGTCTTCCGATCCCTTGGCGTCGCTTTTCTCTCGGTTTTCACCCCCTTGCAGGAGCAGCTCGACTGGCTGCGCTCGTACCGGCCCGTTTACCTTTACACATATCCGTCCAACCTGGGAGGACTGCTCGACCTCATGGATGACGACGACACGAACGGGATTGGCCTCAAAGGCTTGTTTTGCGGCGGAGAGCTTTTGGACGAGACCACCCGCCGCCGGGCGATGGAGAAACTCCGCCTGAGGATCGCCGACAATTACGGGACCACAGAAGCGTTCCTTGCGTGGCAGTGCCCAGCCGGGAGCTATCACGTGAACAGCGAACACGTCTACCTGGAAGTCGTGCGCGAGGATGGCGGACCGGCGCGGCCCGGGGAGCTGGGCCGTGTCCTCATCACGACCTTGAACAACCACGTAATGCCGCTGGTGCGCTATGAAATCGGAGACTACGCCCAGGCAACCGACCAAGCCTGTGGATGCGGACGCACGCTGCCGACGCTCGGAAAGATCGTCGGGCGCAGCATTGACCTGTTTCGACTGCCCTCGGGACAACTCATCTCTCCCTGGAACCTTGTGGTTCGAATCAAGTTCCTGCCCCAGCTGCAGCAGTTCCAGATTGTTCAGAAAAGTCTTGACCGGTGCGTGCTTCGTTACGTATCAAACAACGGCCTGACCCCGGAGGATCGAACGAGCATCACCTGCAAGTTCGCGGAGGTCCTAGGCCAGGGAGTGCGGATCGACTTCGAACCGACGGACAAGATTCGGAGAAGCGCCTCCGGGAAGTTCATGACGGCGTTCTCGGAGGTGAACCAGCAAACGCAGTCAGAGCAACCGCTGCTACCTGCTCGCACTGAATGAGGCGCGGCCGCCTTCCCCCCGGACAGGGCTGAGGGCCGGCCGCGGATTTCACAATGAAACAACCGGCTGTCGAAAAGGCCACTCCTGCCGACCTCGGGGCGATTCTCGAAGTCATGCGGCCTTGGAACATGCACCACGTCCCGTCCCCGGAAATGGAAGAACTGGACCTCGAGTGCTTCTACGTCGCCAGACTCGATGGCCGGATCGTCGGCGCCGCAGGCTACAAGGTGCTCTCCCAGACACGCGGCAAGACGACCCTGCTCGGCGTCCTTCCCGAATACTGCAATGCCGGGATCGGGCGCATGCTCCAGGACGCCCGCCTGGAGGCCATGCATCGGATCGGCGTCAATAAGGTGATTACAAACGCCGACCGCCCAGAGACGATCGCCTGGTATAAAAGACGCTACGGATACCGGGAAGTCGGCCGGCTCGCAAAAGTGTGTTCTTTCGGAGATCCGGCCGTCGACTATTGGACAACCCTGGAGCTTGACCTGGACACCTATTTCAGGAACCTCGAACGCACGCAGAGCGCCAGGGATTACGTAGCCAGAAACGAGCCACATCCCCTGGCGCCTTACTCGCCGCTGGTGATCAGCGCCTGCCTGACCGGTCTGGTGCCGGATAAGAAAATGACCGCCCTGGTCCCGATCAGTGTGGAAGAGATCGTGGAGGACGCGGTCCGGGTATACGACGCCGGCGCCCGAGTCGTGCATCTTCATGCGCGGAACGAAAACGGGGCCCCGACCTGGGACGCTCGGGTCTATGAACGGATCATTACCGGAATCCGCCGCGAGCGGCCACAGTTGGTTTGCTGCGTTTCAACTTCGGGCCGCCTGTGGTCGGAATTCGAGCGGCGTTCGGAGGTTCTTTATCTGACCGGCCCTGCTAAACCGGAGCTTGCCAGCCTCACTCTGGGCTCAATGAACTTCTCCACCGCGCCAAGCATCAACTCCCCGGAAATGATCGAGCGCCTGGCCATGACCATGAGGGAACGTCAGATCAGACCGGAGCTCGAAGTCTTCGACCTGGGCATGATCGGCGTGGCTAAGTACCTCGAAAGGAAGGGCGTCATCAGCGGCAGGAAGTGCTTTAACCTGCTTCTCGGCAACCTCGGCACCGTCCCGGCCACCATCGCCAACCTGGCAGCCCTTGTCGCCGCCCTGCCCGAGGATTCATTCTGGGCGGCAGCCGGCCTCGGCGTATTCCAACTTCCCGTCAATGTCGCCGGTCTGGTCGCAGGCGGCGGAGTGCGCGTGGGGATCGAAGATGCCGTTTACTATGACTACGCCAGGAAGACTCCCGCTTCAAACCTGGACCTCGTCACCCGAGTTGTCCGGATCGCCACGGAGCTCCAGAGGCCGGTCGCCTCGCCTGCGGACACCCGAAGGCTGCTCGGCCTGGAACCCCAGACGTGACAAGGCGACAGGGTGACAGCTGGACTATATACATATTTCTGGACCCCGTTACCCTTTTCCGCCCGTGGTTACAGAGCGTTCGAAACAGAGCCGCAAACGCTGCGGCTCTTCCATGAGAAGGCCTGTAACGCGTTCTGGATCCCCCGCGGTTGGCTGCGGGGTTACCGTTAGGCGGTTTGGCAGGCGTAGGACGCTACGTCCGCTGAACGAACGTCCGGAACTTCCCGGACTCGGAGACCGGAAGCGCCGGCGCGATCTGGACTTCAACGCGGATGCCCGGCCCCAGGATCCTCTCGGTCGCTTGCTTGAAGGCCGCAGCGACTTCCGTCCCGGACTTGCCGGTCGCTGGAACGATCCTCCAGATAAACAGGCCGGGCGGCTGGTAAACAATCTGTGATTGCAGAGCAAGCCCGAACTGGTCGGCCATCAGGTGCCGGAGAGTCAGGGCCGAAATTAACGTGCCGTCAGATCGTCGAATGAGCTGACTGACCCGCCCGCGCAGCTCTTTCAGAACCGGCAGCGAACGGCCGCACTCGCACGGCGCCGGGTCGATTACGCCGAGATCCCCCAGGCGGAGGTTGAGCAGCACCATGGCCCGGTTGTGCAGGTTGGAGATCACCAGTTCCCCGACTTCTCCTGCCGGCACATTTCTTACCGCGCTTTCGGCCCCAGGAGTCCAATCGCTGCGGAGCGGTTCACCGGTCCCTGCCTCTTGGGGCGGATTCCGGTTGATCCGGTCGAATCCGTGCTCGCCCGTTTCGATCAGCCTGACGGCACAGAGGTCGATGTTCAGGTGAAATCCACGGCGGCACTCGCATTCAAAACCCAGCCGCCCGGTCTCGGTCGCCTGGTACGTGGAGTGGACCGTGCAGCCTTGCTCCTCCATCATCCGGCGGACGTCCGCGGCAAGCGCATCGCCCCCGTAACACCAGACACGAGGCCAACAGACCGGTTTCCCACTGTCCCGGATGGTTCTGAAGAATATTTCGGCGAACGACCCGTAGGAAAAGACGACCTGCGGCCGGACCTGATTGATCCGGTCGGCTACTTGCTCGACCGGAGTATCGGACGTCAGCTCCACGCGGCGAATCAACCGCTGGGGCGTGAGCATGCCGGCCTCCACATAACGTCTCACACGCCCGGAGCTCCGGCCAATCACGTGAATCTGATCCTGGCCCCAGTTGCGGCCTGCCAGCCGCGCCAGAACGACCCGGTCCCGTTCGGCATGTGCAACCTTGTTCAGCGCCGAGGCGCGGTCCCAATAAATCCGCAAGCCGAACCCCCGTGATGAACCCGCAGTCTGCAGGCAGAGGCACGAGCGATCCGGATACAGCGAGGAGCGGAACATCCGCGGATCGCGGGCCACATCAGAAAAACCGATCAGAGGCAGCTTCTCCAGATCTTTCGCCGTCCGGAAGTCGGAAGGTCTCAGCCCTCTCTCCGTCATGATCTTCTGGTAGAAGGGGACGGTCTGCCAAGCGTGGCGAATGATCTTTTGCAGCCGCCACCGCTGAAGGCGCTCGATCGTCTCGGGACGAAAGAACGGAACGCGCCGCTCCCAGAGCGCGTAAGCGCCGATCCAGACAGTTCGTCCTGCCCGCGAAAGAACAGAGCTCCGAAAGAAGTCGGGCGTCGTGTGCATCAGCTGCACAATTCTGGAGCTTCAGTTGCGGATCTTCAACTAGGTTTCTCAGCGGCAAGCCGGCGGCGCTTACGCTTGCGCCAGGTGCTAAACTGAGGGCGGTTTGAAGAGCGCATTCGATCTCACGGGCGCAGGCGCCGTCCTGGCCACGAAATGGCCGGTTATCGTCGCGGCGTTCTACGGACTCTCACTCCCGTTGCAGATGTCGATCGCCGAAAGCCAGCTCTCCGGCCTGCCGCATATCGGGTTCGAGCGAGCGGCCGTGGCGCCTCCGCTGGTTCTGTCCGGCGATTGTCCCCACTACCTCGTCATCATCAACAGTCTCATCGAGGATGGTGACTTCGACCTTGCGAACAACTACAGAAAGGCGGCGGCCGGCGGATGGCAGGCAGGCGCGCGATTCCGAGGCGTGGCTCTCGATCACCACTGTGAGACCGACAGTGCGGGTAGAGAAATCTCCCTGCACTCGATCTTCCTCCCGATCCTCCTCTCCGTTGTTGTCTGGCCTTTGGCCGGCACACCGTGGGTGGAAACGGTCTGTATCACGGTGACGGCTGCGGCAGTCCTGCTCGCCCTGTTGGCGTTTTCACGCCGCAGCGGTCTCTCCGGCCACTGGATGGCTCTGCTGGCGCTGGCTACGCCGCTGTGGTGTTACTCGAGAGATATCTGGACCGAGCCGTGGCAGGCCGCCGCCTGGATCGGCCTCCTTTTTGCGCAAAGTCCGGCTGCGCTCTTCCTGTTCGGTCTCGCAGGGACGCTCATCAAATGCAATTTCGTGCTGGTCCCCCTGAGTATGGCCGTCGTGATCTGGTTCAAAGGGGACCGGCGCCGCGCTTTCCTCCTGGCTGCCTCGGGAATGGCCGGCGTCCTGATTGTCATCGCCACGGCGCAGTACCTGTTCCGCGACGTCGACCACTTCAATCTGTTTCACCTCGGCGGCCACTACCACGCGGCCGATGCCACGCTCCGCCAGAAGATAGTCCCGTTGCGGTTGCAGATCACCGGGCTGTTCGGGATGCTTCTGGACCCGGAAGCCGGACTGCTGCCTTTTTTCCCTTTTCTGGCCTGGGGACTCTGGCCTTTGCGAAAAGGAGGTCGAGCCTTCCTCCCAGTCCTGGTTTTCCTGGTTGTAAACGGCGCTTACCCTGGATGGGCCGCCGGCAGCGGATTCTCATCCCGCTACATCGTGCCGGCCCTTCCCGCCCTGGTCATCGCGACAGCCAGCGCCAGACCCCGCGGTTACCTTTTCGGGGCGGCCGTGATCTACAGCGTCTTCTGGGGCCTTGTCGGGGGTCTCACCCCTCCCCTGGCTTATGACCGCACTCCCGTCGGTGTGGTCGTTTTTGTCTTGAAACGGTTGTTTCTCTGGCCGGGAATCTGAGAAGCGGCGCTCGGAAGATATGCGCCCTGGTTTTCTGTCGCTCGCTGCCTGCCGGCATCCAGCACCGTCTCCAGCACGGGGCGCATGAGACCGAGAAGGCCGGAATGGATCATCACCACCCAGAACGGTTCGAGCTTCTTCCAACCTCCGGCATACGCCACATGGCGGAGGAAGGGTAAGAAAGCGTGCTTGGTTGAGGCGGCGCGCGCGATGCTCGACCATCGATAGAAGTTCGTGTAAGCCTTCCAATAGCCTTCTTCGAGCTGTCGGGGCGTGAGGCGCGCCGGCATGTAGACACAGTGCCGTGTGTCATACAGGTTCCAGTCGTGGGTAAAGATCCTCCCCTCGGCCCGCATGCGTTCGTAAAGCCGTGTCCCGGGGTAGGGAGTCAGGATGTGAAACGTGGCGGTTTCTAGCCCGGCCTCCACGGCCCAATCCACGGTGCGGTCGAACACGTCCGGCCCGTCATGGTCCATGCCGAAGACGAAGCTTCCATTGATCATGATCCCGCGGTCATGCAGCATCTGGACCGCGAGCCGGTAATCCTGCCTGAGGTTTTGCCACTTTTGTTGCTCGGCCAGCCCTGCTGGATTTAAGGTCTCAAATCCCACGAACAGGCTGCGCAGGCCGGATTCGGCGGCCAGATCGAGTAACTCCGGGTCCAAGACCGTCTTGACTGTCCCGGCCGCCTGCCAAACCCGCCCCATCCCCCTCAGCCCGCTGAGAAGCGCGACCGCAAAGCGGCGGGTTCCAAAAAGATGATCATCCAGGAAGTAAAGATGGCGGCCGGGCAGGTTGTCGATTTCTTCAAGCGCTCGATCGACAGTCTCGGTGTAAAAGGACCGTTCGCCCGTGAAGAACGAGTCCTTGTAACAGAAATCGCAGTGATGAGGACAGCCGCGCGATACGACCAGCGAGTTAGGGACCAGGTAGCGGCTGCGCTTGAAAAGGTCCCGGCGCAACAACGGAAGGCCGGCAAGCGTCCGCATGCTCGACTGGTAGCGGCCTGCAGGATTTCCCTCGCGGAAATCCCGCAAGAACTGCGGCCAGCTTTGTTCTCCCGGCCCGAGGAAGAGAGTGTCCGCGTGAGTGGCCGCTTCTTCGGGCAAAGCCGTCACGTGAAGCCCTCCGAGGCAGACGTAAGCGCCACGCCGGCGGTAGTAGTCAGCCAGCTCATACGAGCGCGAGGCGGAGGTGATATACACCTGGATCACTACCAGGTCCGGCCGGTCATCCAGCGGCACCGGCTCGACGTGCTCGTCGACCAGCTCGATTTCATCATCGGTTCCGAGGTAGCCGGCCAGGGTGGCAAGGCCCAGGGGAGGAAACAGGGAGTACTTGATAGGCCGGAAGTAAGGGCTTTTCGCTTCTGTCAACGCCGGAAGGATCAGTTTGACGCGCATGTTTACCCCATCAACTACTTTGCATAGTAAAGTTTTAAGAACCAACAAAAAGGCGAGACCGGCTGACCGGGCAGCCGGGCGGTCTGTTGCTTCATCCTCGGGCCAATTCGCCGCCGTCCGGCGCTGATCGCTCGGGGGTGCTCCTTTCAAACGTTTCAATCCGTTCGGCCGCCTGCTTGAGCACGGCTTCGAGCGCTTCCAGGTACTCCATGAAACGAATGCGGCCGTAGCGCGACATCAGGATCGTGGTCCTGGGCCGGTTTCCGACAAAGGTCTTTCGGATGTGCACGGCACCCGCGTCTTCGAGCGACTTGAGGTGCCGGCTCAGGTTGCCGTCCGTCGTGCCGCAGAATTCGCGCAACTGGTGAAAGCTCAACCCGTCCGGCGACCCCAGAAGGGATGTCATGATGGCTGTCCGAACCGGCTCGTGGAAGATGCGCTCGAGTCCGGAAAAAGGATTTTCAGTCTTTGGGTCCATAAGAGTTACCCGTCCTGGCGAAGAAGCTCGACAAGGGAGCATCCGGCCTGCGGTTGTAATGAAAAATAAAGCCGCCCACCCATTCTCCGAGGAAAAACACCAAGGCGGTCCCCCAGGGGGACGTAAAGGAAACGCCGGGCGCCAGGAGAAAAAAGGCGCCGCTGCTGATGTAAAAGACGCCGAGGGGCCAGATAGCCCTGGGGAGGACCCGTCGCGACGAAAGGTTGGCGAGGCCGTACAAGGCCATCCAGGTTCCGAAGAGCAAGTCGTACGCTCCTCGCCGCACGAGGACCGCGCTCAGAAGGCCGCCGACGAGCAGCGGCGGAAAGGCGTCGATGGTAGGGATCAGCCGCCTGAGTTCCCTCTTGTGCGCCGGATGACCGAGAAACCAGTAAAGCAGAGCGCCGTAATTTCCGACCACGGCCACGGCGAGGACCGCCAGCCACCCGGCCAGGTGAGCCTCCACCGTACGCGGAAACCCCGGGCGGGTCATCGCCCAGGCAGCCAGCAGCGCCGCCGTTCCCCCAATTGCGCGGCTGCGACCCGAGTAACCGGTGAACCGTTCGGCTTCCAAAACCCGCCGTTTAAGCTCCCGGACCTGCCTGATCGCGTCATGCACATGACTGGCCACGCTCCCTGTCTCCATGCCGCCAGTATACTCTTTTACTTGGTAATGCAAAGTACTTCTTTTGGAGTGCCCTTGGCCGGAGTCTTCAGTTCCCGGTCTTCGTCCCGGCTGCTGAACAGCCGGGCAGAATCCTGATCTGTTGATAGGCTGCGGCCAGTTCCCGGTTATCCGCGCTGATGTTCAGCTCGAAAGGCGATCTGGCGGCCGAGTGGCGCAATTCAAGGAGGTTCAAGGACCGGTTCGCGAGCCCGGACGGTATGCAAACGGAGTAGTCACGCCAGTTCGGGCTCAGCCACAGCTGTCCGATCACCCGCTCGTTAAATCGTACGGTCAACGATTGGTTGCCGGCAGGCGGGAAGGCGGAGGCTCGAAAAACCAGGCTCTGAGCCTCTTCACTCCGGCCCGAATAATACAGAAAAGACCGGGCGCCGAGGGCCCACTGCACGCGCCCCGGGTGTTGCCAATTCTCCGGTTCTCCCCAGCCATACCCTGTGTTCCTGGCGCTGTGCGGGTTATTGGCGGCGTCAAAAACGACGGCAGGATCGCTGATTCCAGGCTGGTCCTCAGTCCAGGCCCCATGAAGCCGGACCTGGTCAAGCGAAACGCCTCCGCGAACCGACCGGACCAGAACCAGAACAGGCAGGTCCTCCGGTAAGAAGAAGGGACTCGAAAGTGTCCGGTAACCTGTCCCTGTAACCAGCAGTCTGGCATGACTCAGAGTCGTGACCGTGCCGCGGTCTTCCGCTACCACGGCCAGGTCCAACTCGGCATCCTGCCCCGGGGGGAAGGGAGAGCCCAGAACCTCACAGCGACCGTAGCCTCGAGGAAGCATCTCGTGAGGGACGAAGAGAATCCTTTGTGACTCATGACCGGGTGAGCACCTGGCAACCAGGCCGTTAGCCGCCCGGCTGTCTTCCGCCACTTGGGCCGGCGGACAGAGGAACTCCTCAGCCTCCAGGGTCAACGCGACGGCCGGCTCTCGGAAGAGGCCGGCCGCGCCGGCGACCAGGGCCATGCCGAGCGTCGGGATCCCGGTTTTCCACCCCGAGTTCCAGATCAATCTGAGCCCGTGACTGATCGCA
Source organism: Acidobacteriota bacterium (assembly GCA_041946865.1). GTDB lineage: Bacteria > Acidobacteriota > UBA6911 > RPQK01 > RPQK01 > RPQK01. The sequence goes on from JBHGBF010000140.1 coordinate 11,115, forward strand.
ACCGCGCAAAGCACCAGGATCAACGGGAGAGACGGAATCGAGAAACGGCATGAGGACAGGTACAGCAGGTGGACGGACATCATCAAAGCCACCACGCAAGGCACCGGCCAGAGCCTGCCTCTGAGCTGCGGTGATCGAAGAATCAGAAACGCGCCCGCCAGCGTGAACAGCGCCGCCAGCAGGCCTCGAGCCAGGAGCAGCGACCAGGAGTACGGCACAACCCCGCCGGCGACCCGGTGGATGAAAAGAGCCAAGGGACGGGGCACGTTCCAGCCGTCATAAAGAATTCCGAAATAATAGCCGGCCTTGCGCACACCGAGCCTCAAGGTCATGAGCGGATGAGACGCGATAAACGGCCATCCCGAGGGCGTTCCCATCCCTACATGAACAAAATTGAAAGTGCCGTTGGCCCGCGGATTGTTACCGAAGCGCAGGGCCAAATCCCCTTTCTCAGAAATCGGGATGACTCGACCAGTGGCCTGATATCTCCAGGCAGTCGAAATGCCGAGCCCCCCGCAGGGGATCAGGGCGACTATCAGCGCGGCTGTCACCTTCTGCCGCCTGGTCAACCGGCGGTTGGCGAATGGAACCAGCAGCAGAACGGGAAGAGCGGCAAAGACGGTCTCCCGGCTGAGTATTGCCGCGAGCAGAAGAACGGCCCCGCAGGCATATCTGAGAAACACGTGCCGGGTGTCAGGGAGACTGGGAACCAGCAGGCAAAAAACCGCCCAGAACAGCAGGAAAGCGACAGGAACCTCGTATTGAACAGTAGCACTGTACGCGCCGAGCAGGGGAGACCACGCGACCAGAAGGCCGGCAACAACCCCTTCCAGCTCTCCCATGAACCGCACTCCCAGGCGCCAGGCGCCGAGCGCCGCTCCTGCCGTCAGCAGGCAGAAGGTCATCTTTGCAGCCAGGACCGACCCTCCGCCCACACCGTACAACCCGGCGAGCAACATGATGAACCCGAGAGGCTGGAACGGAGGGATCGAAGACAGGTCCCCGCTCTGGAGCAGGAGCCGGCTCAGGCGGTCGTACTCCACGGTGTCAATGCCCAGATTCCAGCAACTCAGACCATGGGCGTAGCGCCAGGCAAAGGATATGTTCGAAACTGTCGCAGCCAGCACCAGAACGCCGAAGACGGCACGAAGAACCCTTCTGCCCTTATCGCGCTGCGTCATGGCGCGTGATTGTACCAAAAGAGTCGAGCTCGACAAGGAATGAGAGTTGACGCCCCTTGAGACGCCCTGCATAAAGCGCGCTCGCGGCTCCCCACCGGCGACCCCTCCCTGCGGGAGCCGCAATTTTCTCTCCCCTTGTCGAAATCTTCCTTTCTGGTTCGACATATAAGCCAGAAAAGGGAGAAGCAAATAAGGTCAACACAAAGAGGCTGGCTCTTCGCTACGACGTGAGACAAGGGCTGGAGCTGGATGCCAAATCGAAAAACGAGGAGGAGTAACAATTGTCATGCAAAAGATCACTCCGTTTCTTTGGTTCGACAACAATGCAGAAGAAGCAGTCCATTTCTACGTCTCGATTTTCAAGAATTCCCGGATCATCAACATGTCCCGATATGGCGATGCCGGCCCCGGGCCAAAGGGCGCCGTGACGGTCATAACATTCGAGCTCGAGGGACAACCGTTCATGGCTTTAAACGGGGGACCGCAGTTCCAGTTCACGCCGGCCATCTCGTTCCTGGTCAACTGCGAAGGACAGGAGGAAGTGGACGAGCTTTGGGACAAACTGTCGCAAGGTGGCCACAAGCAGCAATGCGGCTGGCTGCAAGACAAGTATGGCCTTTCGTGGCAGATCATTCCCACTGCCTTGGGCGAAATGCTGAATGACAAAGATCCTGCCAAATCACAAAGAGTGATGCAAGTAATGATGCAAATGCAGAAAATCGATGTGAAGGGACTGAAAGAAGCGTACGAGCAGGCGTGAGCTGGAGGCGCCTTCTGGTGGCCGGAGGTGGTTCTTCGGCTACGAAGCGCGCTTCGTAGCGCGTCCCGAACTTTTTCATTTCCGCCACCTGACTCCAGCGATTATAGCAGTGATCGTCGGACAGGGGTCGGACCTGGGAATGTCTGTTGCGGAGTATGGGTCACGGGCTGCGGACCAGCCTTTCACCCGAAACCGCGTCCTGCCAAGCCGCCAGCAGACCAGGAAAAGGGGCAGGACGTTTCCGCAGCTGAAACTTAGGAGGCCTCTGTTCGTACTTGATCAGCAAGGAGGAGACAGATGCCACCACAAGGAGTCACTATGCGCCTGCTTAGATCCACACTGGTGTTGGCTGTCGCTGCGGCGATCGGAGCTGCGGCCTTTGCCGAGCCGCAAACCCAGTCGGCGCCGGCGGCAGGAGATCAACAAGCCCGCCCGGCGCCCACGCGGCGCAGCCCGCACGAAACGATCAGCACAGTTATCGGGGACCGTCGGACCGGCAACCGAGTGACCATCGTGTACGGTCGTCCGTATACCAAGGACCCGCGGTCGGGCGAGCCGCGAAAGATCTGGGGAAGCCTGGTTCCCTACGGCAAGGTCTGGCGCACCGGCGCGGACGAGGCCACCCTGTTCATTACTCAGAAGCCTGTCGTCTTCGGCCAGGTCACCATTCCGGCAGGGGCTTACACGCTCTTCACGCTTCCCGCGGAGGACGGGACGGCCAAGCTCATCTTCAACAAACAGCTCGGCCAGTGGGGCCTTCAGTATGACGAGACGCAGGATTTAGCCCGAATCGACCTGAAAAAAGAGGCGCTCGAGACACCCGTCGATCAATTTACGATGGCCATCGAGAAGAGCCCGGACGGTGGCGGAATCCTGAAGCTCATTTGGGAAAACACCCAGTACTCGGCCCCGTTCACCGTTGTGCAGTAATTGCAGGAGGTTCCCGGGTTGAACCTCTGAACCTCTGAACCTTTCAACCTTTGAACCTTTGAACCTCTGAACCTTTTAACCTTTGAACCTTTGAACCTTTTAACCTTTGAACCTCTGAACCTTTGAACCTCTGAACCTCTGAACCTCTGAACCTTTGAAC
>JBHGBF010000141.1:0-13980 GCA_041946865.1 Acidobacteriota bacterium
ATGATGAACTCCAAAAGCGCCTGCCGCTTCGCTCGCAGAAAACTGAGCGGTTACGCCAATTGCATAACTGGGCGAAGGGAAGGATGAAGGACGAAAAATGAAGGATGAAGCGCCAGCGCTCCGCCGCCGCCAGCGCAGCGTCTTTTGAAGGATGAAGCGAAAGCACCACGGAGCCGCAAGCGCAGCGCTTTTTGCGGAGCGCGTCGGGTGCGCGCAAGAACGAAAAACGAAGGATGAAGGGCAAAAAACGAAGGATGAAGGATGAAGGGCGAAGCAAAAACGCCACGCGACCGCAAGCGCAGCGCTTTTTGCGGAGCCGGGTCAGACGTTTTTTGGCTCATCGAAATAATTCGAGGCCACGAGCACTTCGCGCGCCTTGCTGCCGTCGGGGGGACCGACGACGCCCTCATGCTGCATGATGTCGAGCAGGCGGGCGGCCCGGCCGTAACCGATCCGAAACCGGCGCTGCAGCAGCGAGGTCGAGGCCTTCCCGGTCTCGACCACAAAACGGGCGGCATCTTCGTAAAGATCGTCCTCCAGGTCGTCCAGAGCAGCCGGGGCGGCCTCCTCTTCTTCCTCGCCTTCGAGGATTTCTTCCTGGTAATCAGGCGCTCCCTGCCTTTTGAGGTAGGACGTGATCTGAGCGATCTCCTTTTCGCTGATATAGGCCCCGTGCACTCGGATAAGCCTGCTGGTTCGCGGTGACAGGAAGAGCATGTCTCCTTGCCCCAGCAGCTGCTCAGCCCCGTTGCAATCGAGGATCGTTCGGGAATCGACCTTCGAGGAGACGCGGAAAGAGATGCGACACGGGAAGTTCGCCTTGATGAGGCCGGTCAGCACATCCACGGAAGGACGCTGGGTGGCCAGAATCAGGTGTATGCCGATCGCCCGCGCCATCTGCGCCAGGCGCGTGAGAGAGCCTTCCACCTCCTTCCCGGCGGTCATCATCAGGTCGGCCAGCTCGTCCACGATGATCACGATGTAAGGCAGGTGCTCAAGTTCCTGCGCCAGCCCGTTCCTGGCCTCTCGAATTTCCTCGTTGTACTGCTCAATATTGCGGACTCCGAGCTGGGCGAGGGCCTTGTACCGCGCCTCCATCTCCGCGACCGCCCAGGCCAGCGCGTTAGCAGCCTGCCGCGGATCCGTAACAATGGGGGTCAGCAGATGGGGAATACCGTCGTACAAGCCGAGCTCCAGGCGCTTGGGGTCAATCATGATGAACCGGACGTCGGCCGGGCTTGCCTTGTAAAGAATCGAGCACACCATGCAGTTCAGCCCGACGCTCTTGCCCGATCCGGTGGCGCCGGCCAGCAGGAGATGAGGCATGCCGGTCAAGTCGGCTGCGTAGGTGTCACCGTTGATCAGTTTTCCCAGCCCCAGTGTGAGGAAGGATCCGGAACGCTGAAAAGCCGGTCCTTCCAAAATCTCGCGTAAGAAAATCTTCTGACGGGTCAGGTTGGGGACCTCGATTCCGACCGTGTTTTTGCCCGCGAGCCGGTCTATCCGGATCGACTCGGCCTTCAGCGCCAGGCATAGATCGTCGGCCATGCTGGTAACCCGGCTGTACCGAACTCCGGCCTCGGGCTTGAACTCGAAGGTTGTGACGACAGGTCCGGGGTGTATCTGAAGCACGCTGCCAGCCACACCAAACTCGAGGTACTTGTCCACCAGCTTTTGAGACCGGTCCAACAACTCCTTTTCGTTGACCGCCGGCCCTGATTCTGGCAATTGCAGAAAATCCAGCGGAGGAAGGCGATAGGCGGCCGCCTTGGGCTTGGAGGGCGCCGGTCTCCGGACAGGTTCGGAAAACGGCTCCCGTTCTCTCTCCTCCGGCTCGACCACGATTTCCCTGTGGCCGCGAGCCGTTGAAGCAACTTCAGGTTTAACCCGTGGAGGTCCGCCAAACGGGGCGTCCGCCAGCTCGACCTCCGCAGGCGAAGGCGCAGGCCGGGGAACCGGCTTTAACACGACAGGCTCCTTTTCGACCCGCTCCAGCTCCCGGTGCCCCGCGCGTCGTTTCTTCCATTCCCGGTAGCGCAGCGCCCAAGCCGCGAACAGGTTCCAATCCCGGGCGGCCATCCAGGAGATGGTTCGATCAAGCGAAAACCGTGTGATGAGCAAAAGCGACAGGACGATCACTGTCACCGTAAGAATGATCGAACCGACCCGGTTTAGAAGCAGGATCAGCTGATCTGCGAGAACCACGCCGAAAACACCGCCCGGCATGAAGTCAAACCGCGGAAATCGAGGCAAGGCAACGAGGCTGAGGATCGTGCACAAGCCGGCCAGGAGCATGAAAAAGCCGAAAAGCTTCACAAAGGGGAATTCAATCGACCGGTTCCGGATTTTCTTGTGGCCGATCAGCAGGAGCGGGAGGGGCAGCAGAAACGCCGAGAAGCCGATATGCTGGAAGAGCAGATCGGCCGTCAAGGCCCCCGTCTTGCCAATCCAATTCAGGCTTCTTTCCGGATACGTCGAGACGTTGAACGACGAGTCGAGCGAGCTGTAAGTCACCAAGGCGAGGATGAGGAGCGCCGCCAGCGCCAAAGAAAGCAGCCCGATCACCTCTGAAGTCTTGTCTTTCGGGTGTACCGACATCCCTCCCCCTTTTGTGACAAGGTGACAAGGTGACAGGGTGACGTAGGCCGTCTCTGCAGGTGAGCGCAGTGTCAATGGCGCCGAAGACATCCTGCCATTGATCTCATTCATCTCACCTTGTCACCCTGTCACCCTGTCAGATCACCAGGGTCACCGGCAGAATGACCGGTCGTTTTCCGGTCTGTTTCTTCAGGAAGCGCTTGATCTCCTTGCGGACAATCTCCTTGAAGAGTTCTTCGTCGCGTTTTTCCTCGGGGTTTGTTTCCCGGACGACCCGGACGACCTGGTCCTTGATACTTGCCATCAGGGCCTCAGCCGATTCTGCCACAAAACCTCTGGGAATCAATTCGGGCTCGCCGATGAGATCGCCTTCCAGCCGGTCCATCCGCAGCACGACCACCAGCAAGCCATCTTCGGACAAGTACCGCCGATCACGCAAGACCAGATCGTGGACTTCTTCCGCGACGCCCTCCTCGATAAACCGGCGGCCGGCTGTGAGTTTGCCGGTCACCCGGGCGCTGTCTGGTGTCAGTTCCAGCACGTCGCCGTTCTCGATGATCCGGGCGTTGTCGGCGGGGATCCCCTGATCGAGCGCCAGCAGGTAGTGTGTTTTCAGCTGCTTGAACTCGCCATGAATCGGGACAAAGAAGCGAGGTTTGACGAGGTTGATCATGAGCTTCAGATCTTCCCGATAGCCGTGACCCGAAACGTGTACCTGCGAGTGATTCGAATCGTAGACCTGCGCCCCCCGCCTGAAGAAGTGATTGATCATGTTGGAGATGAGCTTCTCATTGCCGGGGATGATCCGGGCCGAGAGAATGACGGTGTCCCCTTCTTCGATCTCGGCGTTTTTCACTTCGTTGATGGCCAGGCGGCTTAACGCTGACATCGGCTCGCCCTGGCTTCCGGTGGCAAGGATGACCACCTGTTCGGGAGGAAGCGAGCGGACCTCGTTCAGGGAAATGAGGAGATCGCTCGGCATCTGCAGGTAACCGATTTCCGAAGCGGCCCGCAGATAGGCGACCATGCTGCGTCCAATCGGCGCAACTTTCCGTCCCCGTTCACGGGCGAGGTCGAGGATCACCTGGACGCGGCTGAGACTGCTGGCAAAACAGGAGATGACAATCCTGCGGCGGGCGCGGAGAAACAGGTTCCGCAGCGGTTCGTACACGGAGAATTCCGAAGGGCAAAGCCCGCGGGACTCGCTGTTGGTGCTGTCCGAGAAAAGCGCCAGCACGCCTTTTTCGCCGTACTCACTGAGGCGGGCGACATCCGAGAGCCTGCGGTCAATCGGGGTCTGGTCAAATTTAAAGTCGCCGGTCCAGATAATCGTGCCGACCGGGGTCTTGATCGCGAAGCAAAACGCATGCGGGAAAGAATGCGTCATGTGAAGCGGCTCGATCTCGAAGGCGCCGAAGCGCAGCGTTTTCCTGGCTTCCAGAGTCCGCAACTCGGTTTTCTCGAGCAGCTCGTGCTCTCTCAGCTTTTCGCTGACCAGCGCCTGTGTCAGCGGGCTTGCGTAAACGGGAACCGGCAGGTCGGGAATCACGTAGGGGATACCACCCGCGTGATCCTCGTGGCCGTGAGTCAGAAGGATTCCCCGGACCTGGTCCTGGTTCTCTTTCAGGAAGGTGAGGTCGGGGACGACGAAATCGACACCGAGCTCATGCGTAGGGAAGGCCACTCCCGCATCAAGGACGATGATATCTCCATTGCAGCGTAGCGCCGTGGAATTCATCCCGAATTCGCCTAAACCGCCTAGTGGAATGACTTCCAGTGAATCGGCCATGTTTGGCTGAATTATAACATGCGGCTCAAACAGGCATACTGCCCCACGCTCACGTGGCCGGGGCGCGCCTTGGGCTCGATGCCGGCCGCTTCGAAAGCCTTCCTGACCTGCTCGGGCGGGTAGCCCGCGCTCGACAGGTTGTTCCAGAGAGTCTTGCGCGGATGGGCGAAACAGCTGCCGAGCAACTGCTCAAACGCCTGCAGGTCGGGAACGGGGTCAGCCGGCGCCTTCGGCACCAGCATCATGACATGGGACATGACCTTCGGACGCGGAAAGAAGGCGCCCGGGGGAACGTCGAAGCCGGGGCGTCGTTCGAAGTGATAGTCCATCAGCACGCTGAAATAGCCGTAGTCTCTGCTGCCCGGCAAGGCCCGCACCCGCTCGGCAACCTCCTTCTGAACCATGAACGCGAACAACTTCATTCGATTTTTCACATCTATAGACTTTCGGAGGATCCGAGTCGAAATGTTGTAGGGGAGGTTGCCAACCAGCTTGAAGCCGCCGGGTATCGGCAGCGCCGGCCAGTCGAACTGAAGCACATCCGCCTGGATGAGCGACAGGCGATCGGGGATCGACGCCTCAAAGCGTTCATGAAGGGCGAAAATCATGTCCCGGTCAAACTCGAGCGCCACCACCCGCGCCGCCTTTCGCACAAGCAGTTCGGTCAGCTGGCCTGTTCCCGGACCTATTTCCACGATGATGTCGTCCGGTTCAATCCGGGCGTAATCGACAATTCTTCGGCAGTAATTCTGATCGGTGAGGAAGTGCTGGCCGAGGGTTTTCTTGGCCTGAGGCATGATTTCAATCGTCAGGATGGGTATGTTAGCATAGTTTTCGCACTTCCCGATTGAACCAAGCAGAGCGACCGGAGACGGAGGATGTATGAGTGATAAACTGCGCAATGTGAACGACGATAACTTTGAACAGGAAGTACTTAAATCGGACAAGCCGGTTTTGGTTGACTTCTGGGCGGCTTGGTGCGCTCCCTGCCGCATGATTGCGCCAGCCGTGGAACAGATTGCGAGTGATTATGAAGGCCGTGCCAAGGTCGTGAAAGTCGATGTGGACTCCAACGGCGAAATCTCGGCCAGATACAATATCCGTGGCATACCCACCCTTCTCCTGTTCAAGGATGGAATGATCAAGGACCAGATCGTTGGCGCCACTTCCAAAGACAACATCACGCGGATGATCGATCAACACCTGTAGGCTGACCGGGACACGGAGCCTCGCAGAGCTTCGTGACCCAGTGCTCAGTCGCGCTCTCCTTTTATGGCTAATATCGTCATTGTAGGCACTCAGTGGGGCGACGAGGGAAAAGGAAAGATCGTCGACCTCATCACGGAGCGGTTTGATATCGTGGCCCGGTACCAGGGTGGCCACAACGCGGGACACACGGTCGGCATTGAGGGACGGAAGTACGTTCTGCACCTTATTCCCTCGGGGATACTCCGCCCTGGAAAGATCTGTGTTATCGGCAACGGCGTGGTCCTCGATCCGGCGGCCTTCGCTGAAGAAGTCCGAACGCTGACATCAGCCGGCATCGACGTGGCCGGCCGACTGTTTGTCAGCAACCGCGCCCACCTGATCATGCCCTATCACCGGGCCATCGAAAGGGCCGAAGAGAATGCCCTGAAAGAGAAGATCGGGACGACGAGCCGGGGAATTGGTCCTTGTTACGAAGACAAGATGGGGCGGCGCGGGATTCGCGTCGCCGACCTTCTCTATCCGGACCTTTTTCGGGAAAAGGTCCGCGCCAAACTCGAATTCAAGAACCGTCTCTTGTGCTCGGTTTATCATGCCGAGGCCCTGGATGCGGCGGAAATCGCCAACGACTATCTGAGTTTGGCCTCTCAGGTTCTGCCGTTTGTCACGGACACCGCCGAATTTTTGAACCATGCGGTCCGGGAAGGAAAGACCATACTCTTTGAGGGCGCCCAAGGGACGCTGCTGGACGTCGATCACGGCACTTATCCCTTCGTTACTTCCTCCAGCGCGACGGCGGGCGGCGCCTGCACCGGCACCGGTATCGGCCCGAGCCTGATTGACGGCGTTATTGGCATAGCCAAGGCGTACACGACGCGCGTGGGCGGCGGGCCTTTCCCCACCGAGCTAACCGACGAGGTCGGCCGTCGAATTCAGGAAAGAGGCGCCGAATACGGCTCTTCCACCGGGCGCCCGCGCCGGTGCGGCTGGTTTGACGCCGTGGTCGTCCGCTATGCCGCTCTGCTCAACGATCTGACGACTCTTGTCATCACCAAGCTCGATGTGCTCGACGAACTCGACGAAATCAACATCTGCGTGGGTTACCAGTTCCGGGGCGAGAAGATGCGCTTTTTCCCCACGGACATGGCTGTCCTTAACGAGGTCAAGCCGGTCTATGAGACGCACCAGGGCTGGAAGCAGGACACGTCGCGCATTCGACGGTACCAGGACCTGCCGCAGCTCGCCAGAAGCTATCTGGCCAGGCTGTCAGAGTTGATTGACACCGACATCTCGATCATCTCCACCGGCCCCAACCGCAGCGAGACCATCATCCTGGAAGAGAGCCCGAGGCTACAAAAGCTCTTTGCCAGACGGGCAGGCCATCGCGCCGGCGAATGACAAACCGGATCCCTGCGATCCGTGTTATTCGCCGGCACGGCCGGCCGCTCAGTACTTCCCGTCCGAAACCTCAAAATGCGTAGGCTTGTTCAAGGTCCGGCCGCCACACTCGAGCCAATTCGCGACCCAGTCAAGCAGCGTCTGAACCGGTACTTCCGGGTAGCCGAGAAGGGCATGGCACTGCGACGCGTTGCTGAGCAGCGCCCTGTCTGACTCTTCGCCGCGGAAAATGGGTTGGCGGCCAAAACGATGGCCGAAGAATTCCGCCGTTTTCCGGACTGAGAGTGTTTCCGGGCCGGTGATATTCAGGATACGGGGAGGAGAGGCACAAAGCTCCAGCGACCGGACGGCATAGGAATTCACATCGCCCTGCCAGATCACATTAAACGACGCGACGCCGAGCTCGATCGGTTCCCCGTTGCGCACCTTCCTGGCAATATCAACCAGGACCCCGTAGCGCAGGTCAACCGCGTAATTCAACCGAAAGAACAGACAGCGAGTCTGTCGCTCCCGGGAAAAGTACTCAAACACGCGCTCGCGGGCCAGGCATGACTGGCCATACTCACCGACCGGCTGGACAGAGTCGGTTTCCGAACAGCCGCCGGATGATGCGGGGACGAACGGGTAGACGTTACCGGTTGAGAACACCACAATTCGCGAGGAGGCAAACCGCTCGGCGGCGTAAGCCGGAACAACCGCGTTCATCGCCCAGGTGAGGTCCGAGCGTTCGGTGGAACCGAACTTCCGCCCGGCCAAAAAGAAGACATTGGGCGCTTCAGGCAGACGCGTATACTCGCTCCTACGCAGCAGATCACACTCGATGACCTCGACTCCGGCTCGCGCCAGGTCCTCGCCGACACCGGGCAAGGTAAAACGCGAAACGGCAATGACCCGGGACTCCAAACCCGCCTGATCGACTGCCCGCTTCAAACGCCTGCTCAGCTCCGGACCGATCTTGCCGCCTGCGCCAAGCACCAGGAAATCGCCTCCCAAACGAGTCAGACTCTCGCAGTCCGCTGCGGTCGGCTTCGACAGGCACTCGATCAACTCCGCTTCGTTTTCGATGATCATCGTCTTCCGTCCCTCCGCTCTCAGCCGAATTCAGGACCGAGGAACCCCCACTGCGCCGTCGTCCTGGCCGGCCGGACCTCCTCTCCGAGGAACATCCGGACAAACCGACGCTGCTCGCGAAACCCCAGCGCCGAAAGGGAGCTCAGCCAGGCGGGTTCGTCCTTTGCATCAATGATGACCGGCCTTCCTGAGACCGCCGGCAGGCAAGCGGCCACGAGTTCTCGCGCCAGCCGGCCGGACGGGGCCACGATCGGCCCCAGGTGTTCGAAGTCATACCCGTGACGGCCGAAGATGTAAGCCTCGAGACCGGTCAGGCCTTCAACCGCCCAGCCGTATTCAGGCGCTCCCTGCCACACCCACCGTAGAAGGAACGCCCGGTCGGCTCCGAAAACCTCGGAGTCGAGACGGCTGATCACCGGCAGGTCGTCCTCGACTATGGGCCGGGCGCCTGAACCTGGCGCCAAGCTCAAGCTCGTCACTGGGGCCGGGGCCCCCTCCATGGTCTGGTGGTCTGGCTCCCTGGAGCGCGGGCCCGATGGCGGCTCAGCCTGCATCCGAATGATGCCGCACTCCCTTCGAAAGTCGAATCTACGATAAAGCGACTCCCCGGCCGGAGTGGCATCGAGCCGGATACAATTCTCGGAGGCCAGATCCTCCACTACCCGGCGAATCAGCTGCCACCCTATGCCTCGACCCCGTTCGGCAGGATCCACTAGCACCATTCCAATCCAGCTGAAGTGCTCCTGGTACCGGATGGTTGCCGCAGTTCCCACGATTATTCCTGCCTTCTCCGCCACATAACATCCCGCCGGACTCCGTTGCAGGAACATCTCCCAGTCGCGCCGCAGCTGGTTCCAGCCAGCCGCCCGCGTCAGGCGCAGCCCGCCGTCGATGTCGGCGGCTGTCATGGCACGAAAGCTGACATCGTGAACGGCCATAAAAACTCGAAGAGCCGCAAGGGGGCCGTTTCTTGCCTTTGGGGAGTGACCCGTGCGCAGCCGCCACTATCTCGTGGAGGCACCGGCGGCCAGGACCGGCGGCTCGGCTGCCCAAAAGGCACCACCATAGAAGTCAGAACTACGAACGGACGGCGGAAGGCCGCTCGACCGAGAACCTTTTTTCAACACCCCCGTCGCGCTCGCGGCGCTGCTACTACTGTACTTTCCTGCGGTAGTGCTCCTCAATCCGTCGCAGCTCCGCCGAGATCTCCCAAGGCAGACAGCTTCCCGGAGCCTCGCGGAGCAGTTCTTCCGCTTTCACTTTCGCCACCTCCGCGAGAGGCCGGGACTGGGCAGTTCGCGCCGAGCGGTTCAGGATCTGCGGATGGTAGATTTCGTTCCGAAAGTTCCGAAGGGTATGTTCGCGCTCGAGATAACTCCCGCTGATGCCGGCTTCTTTGATGGTCTCCAGCCCGATTGACTCGTCGTCCACCGGCAGTCCGCGGCGGTACCGACGCACGAAGTCGACGATTTCGTTATCGATCACCAGTTGGGCGAGCGAGATCGTCATCTCCGATTCCAGCTGCCCCATACCCCAAACCAGGCTGACTCCTGAGAAAACGTGAGTGAGAACGCCGAACGTTTTCTCCATCGCCGCCTGTTCATCCTCAAACAACGATTCGGTCGAGACCCAGGACGCGGAGGGAAGCTCGTAATACCTGCCCAGTTCAGCCGAAGCCTCGGCCAGCAGCGCGTTCTCCGGGCCTCCCGTTACGGCGGTGGCATGTTTCATGTCGAAAACATGAGCGAGACCCAGGTTGTAGATAACCGGGCGGCCGGGTTCGAGAACCTGATTGACCACTATACCCGCAAGGATTTCCGCATTCCCCACGACAACGTTCCCCGCCAGGGTGACCGGCCCGGTGACTCCCGCCATCGGTTCTCCGTTAATGGTGACCGGGATTTTCTGGCCGGCGGATTTCAGGAAAACATCGAGGGCCAGATGGGTCCACCGCAGCGGGCCATGGGCGGTAAAACCGATGCTGAACCAGTTCCCTGGGAGAAGCGGCTTCATCTCGGCCAGAGCTTCCATGCCGCCGCCGGAGAAGCACAGTGCCCGCAGGTGCTTTTGCGATCTCTCGGCCATGATCCGGACGCCGACAAAATCCCGTTGCAGGGGCTGGACATCGGCGAGAGCCACTCCCATGACCCCCTGGACGTTCGGCAGGCGATTCGTAAGGGCGCACACCTGGGCCAGATCCGACTGAAGAATCTGGCGCCGCTCGGTCCCGGTCCAGACGTAAAGCACGGGACAGGTCCAGAAAACGGTGTCCGAATGCGGCGTGAGGCAGGTCGAGGCGCCGTTGACTGCGTCCAGCTGGACCGAAGCGGGGGCCAGCGAAAGGAAGTCGGCGACCATCCGGCGCGGAAATCGAACATCGGATACGGCGCTGCCCGGCCGTCCGCCCGCTCGAATCACTCTTTGGAGGACTTCGTCATGTTCCAGACGAACGCCGACGTTCTCAAGGAGGTCCAGGCTGGCCGCATCGATCTGTTCGATTTCGAACTGATTCACGCTTCTACTCCTCGCCGGCAACCCTCGGGCAAACGCGGCTTCTTGACCAAGGCAATCGCCAGAGCACCGCAGCCGGCCATGGCGGTGAGCAGGGCGAACGCCCAGTCGTAACTCTTGCTCACATCGTAGATATGACCCACGATGACGGGCGCGAAAGCCTGTCCGAGCGAGTCGGTGGTAATGATCACCCCCATGATGCGGCCCAGAGACCGCAGGCCGAAGCATTCCGCCGTGATGAGGGGGATCATCATGTAGTCGGCGCCCATGCCGAAACCGAAGATAACGGCAAAGACGTAAGCCATGTGCTCCAAGTCGGGCGAATACAGGAGCGGGATTGCGCCAGCCACCGAGAGGCAGGCGGCGAGCATGACATACTTCTTTGGAAACCGGTCCGCGAGCCATCCCATGATGATCCGCCCGACAATGCTGGAAACCAGGAGGATGCTGGCGACGCGAGCAGCCTGCTGGGCCGGGAAGCCGCTGTCTCTCAGGTACAGGACCAGATGCTGGATAACGCCACCGATAGCCCCGATGCTCATGAAGCTCCCGAGGGCGATCAGCCAAAACGCGCGGGTGCGAAGCACGTCCGCGAGCGCGTCAAAACCTGCGGTCGCCGATGGGGTCGATCTCGCCTGTCCGGCAGCCGACTCACCATCGGGAAGGAGATTCAGGTCAGAAGGCCGGTTGCGCACCAGTTTCAGGGTCACGGGAATAAGGACCAGCAGGATGCCGGCGGAAATTGAGCGCATCGCCCACCGCCAGCCGGCATGGTCAATCAGAAACTGAGCTGCCAGAGGGGCGGCGGCGCCGCCTATGCCGATACCTACGTAGGCTCCGCCCATCGCCCGTCCCCGAAGCCGATCGAACCAGTTGCAAATCAGGACCTGGTTGGGAATCGGGCCGGCGACCACGTATCCCCCGGTCTGCAGAAAATAGAAAAGGTAGTAGACGCCCAGGGAGTGCATCCAGCCATAGCCAAGGAATGCCGTCCCGGCAAACAACAGGCCGACCAGCAGGATCCGGCGGGGACCGAAGCGATCGATCAGAAAACCGGCAGAGATTCCGAAGAGCGGTCCAATGATGACAATGCTGATGGCAAAACCGGCGGTGACCTGGGCGCGCGTCCAGCCGAACTCTTCAATCAGGGGGGCGTAAAACACCGGAAAGCTGTAGTAGACAATGCCGACGATGACAAACAGGATAGCGAAAGAAGCCGCCGCTACCCGCCAGCCATAGAACATGAGCCTCCTGAAGACCGCTGCCCGCCTCACGGCGGAGGGTGCCACTCTAGCAGATCGCGCCGGCCGTGTTAACCCTTTGGTCAGAGTTAACACGGCCCGGCGCGATCTGCTAGAGTGACACCCTCCACATCATGAAAATCGATCAGATCCCGGCCGAGGTCCTCAACACGATCCGGAAAGGAACTGTGATTCCCGCTCACCCTTTGGCGCTGACCGCCGACCGGAAGCTGGACGTCGCCCATCAGCGCGCGCTGACGCGGTATTACATCGATTCCGGGGCGGGAGGCATTGCCATAGGAGTGCATTCAACGCAATTCGAGATCCGAGATCCGAACGTAGGTCTGTTCGAGCCGGTGCTGCGACTCGCCTCGGAGACGATTGACCGCTGGTGCAAGGCCAGAGGGAGAGCCGTACTGAAGATCGCGGGCGTTTGCGGAAAAACGGAACAGGCGGTACGGGAAGCGGGATTTGCGAGGGAGAACGGCTTTCACGCCTGCCTGGTCAGCCTTGGAGCGCTTCCGACCGAGAGCCTGCCCGCCCTGGTCGGCCATTGCCGGCAAGTCGCCGCCGTCATGCCGGTCATTGGTTTTTACCTGCAGCCAGGCGTGGGCGGGCGAATTCTTCCTTATCGCTTCTGGCGCGAGTTTGCTGACATCAGCAACGTTCTGGCGATAAAGATCGCCCCATTCAACCGATATCAGACATTGGACGTGGTCAGGGCGGTTTGCGAGGCTGGCCGTGAGGCCGACGTCACGCTCTATACGGGCAACGACGACAACATCGTGGTCGACCTGCTTACCGAGTATCGAGTCCAGACTCCTCGGTCGGAGAAAAAGGTTCGGATCAGGGGAGGCCTGCTGGGACACTGGGCGGTATGGACCCGCAAGGCCGTGGAGCAACTGGAAGAGATCATCAAGCTGAGGGCGGACAACGCTCCGATTCCTGCGGGAATGCTCACATTGGCAGCCGAGATCACGGATGCCAATGCGGCTTTCTTTGACGCGGCCCATCAGTTTGCGGGCTGTATTCCGGGCATCCATGAAGTTCTGCGGCGCCAGGGACTGATGCAAGGCGCCTGGTGCCTGAACCCCGCCGAAAGGCTCTCACCCGGCCAGCCGGAAGAAATCGATCGGGTCTATGCCTCTTACCCACATCTGAATGACGACGATTTCGTCCGCGCCCACTTGGACGAGTGGCTGGAGGAATAACTCCCACGCAAGTCATGAAACTGCGACGCGCAGCCTTCCGCGCCTGTTCGGGGAGCCTCATCCGGGTCGCCCCGCACCCGCGGAAGATCATGGAACCGCAGGCGCAAGCCTTTTTCCAGCGGGCGTCAGCCGGACGGCAGCGCGTCGGGTGCCCGGCTGTGACCAGACTCGCAGGCACCGGAAGCGCTTTCTAATGGCCGGCGGCCATGCTACACTTTCAGACGTTCCTCCGTATCACGGGCGCCCCAAGTCGCAGCAGCCAAGCGTGGGCCGTTAGCTCAGTCGGTAGAGCATCTGCCTTTTAAGCAGAGGGTCGCTGGTTCGAGTCCAGCACGGCTCACTTTTACTTCGATTTACAGCCACACAAAAGAAAAGGCTGGCCCGGTAGTGGGCTTCCGGGTAACAGCTTGGGTAACAAATAAGGTTTGCTGCGATTTCAGGATTCACCACTTCTTCCGGGTAACAGCTGCGGGTAACAGAATGAGGTTTGCTACAGACTGTCGATTCCCTGTTTTCCTTGGGTCAACCCGCTGAAGGTACCAAGTGGCCTTAAGTGCTTTGCGAAGGTTCCAACCGAGTCCAGTACAGACAGAATAAGTTGTCGTCTAAAGCTCAATCGTCCCTCTTCGGTGAGCGAGGCTACCTTCCGAAACTTGTCAGCGAATACCGGGTCGACTATCGTTACCAGGCGGAAATCGACATAGGATTCCGGCATGACATCTTGAAAAGCGGGTAAATGAAAAGTCTGATAGTTAGCCCCGCTTCTGATTACGTCCTGCTGCAACGGATTTCGGAACGTCGTAATCGGCACAACGCGGGCGAACGTGAAGGGCGTGTTTGCACGTTTGTCAACCACGCACTCATGGCTCAGGAGTACTGCAAAACCCAGCCCCGAGGGTGTACAACTTCAGCACCGGAGGCTTGCGGCTGCAGGACCTGCAACCGCGCCGCGAGG
>JBHGBF010000142.1:0-24688 GCA_041946865.1 Acidobacteriota bacterium
CTCCACTCCGATAGGTGTTTTCCGGAGCAGTGCGCCATCGCCTTCGAGGCTTCGTAAAGAGACAAAGTGGTTTCGATTGGTCACAAGCTATCGAGTTGTGTCCATTGTCGTGATACTTGAAAGGCGCAGCCGACCGCGGCGGGCCTAGAACGCGTTACAGAGCCGTAAGCGTTTGAAACAGAGCCGCAAGCGCAGCGTTTTTTGCGGACCGTCAGCGGACGGGGAGCGAAATCCGCGAAATATGTATAAAGCCCAGGGCATGGCCACCGCACTCCACTTCCTCGGCACCGTATTTCCTTATATCCGTCAATGTTCGCCCTAGAATGAATAGCCCACGGAGAACTTGACGCTGTGCCTGGGCTCTTTCAGCGGGAAACGCACGCCATCCACCATGATTTCCGAGTTGAGAATCATGGGATTGTAGGCAAAGATCAGCCGAAAAGGCTGATTGATCATCGGCAGCATGAACTGCATCTCGGCGCCGGTTGACGCCCGCCAGACGGCGTTCGTGTCCTCTTGCAGATCGATGAACGTGTCCGGTCCGAACAGCCTGAGATTATCAGTGTTAAGCACCATTGACGATCCCAGATCGAAAAACGCACTGAGTTGGAGCGGCCCGGCTATCGGAATCCTGTACTCGGTCGTAAAGAGCGCTGACGTATCACCGCCAACCGGGATCGCGCTTTCGGTGATTGCGGGGCGCCCAGTGACAGGATCAATGAGCGGCCTGCCCGCATCGTCCACTTTGGGTGTCCGGGTCGTGGCCCACGGGCTCACAGCACGGTAGTCGAAGCCTCGCACGTTGTATTCCCCTCCGTAAAAGATCCGCTCGTAGAAAGGAACCGTCATGGGACCTCCGTCCGGCAGTTTTCCGAAGGGTAGGAGATGCATGAACTGAGTCCGGAAGGCCAGCGTGTTTCTGCCCCCGCTCAGGAACCGGTCCGGCAGGAAGTACTGATAATCGATGGTTGGCTGGACAACGCTATAGGTTCCTCCCAGGACACCCCCGGAAATCGGGAAGCTCAGGGACAGCTGGGTCCCGCGGCGCGCCCCCCAGTAGCTGTCTTTCGTGCTGTAGATCAGGCTCGGGGTGACCGTGCTTTTCAGAATGCCGTTGGTCGCATCCTCGTCGCTTCCCCCCGGTGTAAAACCAAGAAGCTGGTTGATCGCATAGTCGTGAAAACTCTCGTTGATATCCGTAATCTTGATGGTCTGCCATTGATACGACAGCCCCGCTTTCCACCATCTCCACAGCGGGCGGCCCGCGGATACCGAAAATCCATTGATCCGCTGAGTGTACAGGGCCACGTTGTCGCCAGGAGAGACGTACCCGTAATACATGCTGTAGGTATCGGTTCGATACCGCTGGTTGAAGACGGAAAAGCCGATCGAGGTCCTGGTATCGAGAAGATAGGGCTCGGTGAACGAGAACGTGTAGTTCGCGGTTCGTGTCCCGGTCTGCAGCGAGACTTCGACCCTCTGACCTTTCCCGCGAAAGTTGTTCGACTGATAGTTCACCCCTATGAAAGCGCCGTAGATGCCGCTCGTTCCGCCGGTCAGACCGATCGACTGTTGGCTCCTCTCTTTTACTTTGACCAGCAGATCCACTTCCCCCTGCAGGGGACGTTTGATGACTTCATAATCTTTCTCCTCTATCTTGTCGAAGAACCCGAGCTGATTAAGACGCAGAATCGAGAAATCAAACAATTCCGCATTGAATCGCTGTTGCTCTTCCAGGAAGAATTCCCGGCGAAGGACCTTGTCGCGCGTCTTGGTGTTTCCGGCAAAGTTGATGCGGTGGACGATGTACTGCTTCCCTTCCTCGACCCGGAGGCGAACGTCCACGGTCCCCTTCTCCTGGCTTACATCCATTTCCGGGATGGCTTCCATCTCGAGGTACCCGAACCCGGAGTACAACTTCTTCAGGTCTTCGTTCGCCTTCTTAAAGGCGACATAGTTAACCACTTCTCCCGGGGCAATCTTGTAGAAGTCCTGAATGCGAGCCTGGTCGAAATTCTTCACCCCTTCGAGCTTGAAATTGCCCCAGCGATACTGCTCACCCTCCTGAATCGGAACGGTGATGTGATACTGATGCCTTGTCTTCCGGAAGCCGACAAGCCATCCTCGAGGACCGGCGACAATTTCCACGTTTGGCTCGCCCGCCCGCGCATACAGGTAACCCCGTTCCCGGTATTTCTCCATCAGGTTGGTCTGGACATCGTATTCCAGCTTCTCCTCGATGTATTTGTCATGGCCTTTGAACAGGCTGATGGGATTGCGCTCCTTGGTGAGCTTGAGCGCATCTCGGAGTTGGTCATCGCTCAATAGCGTGTTTCCCTCGAAATTGAGGTCCCCGATACGGACCTTGGGCCCTTCTTCAATCTCGAAAATCAAGCGCACGGCCGCCGAGGTAATCTCTTCGACTCTCGCTCCTACTCTGCCGAGCGGCCGCCCGCTTTGGTCGAGCAGCATCTTGATCGCCCGCCGCGCCTTGGGCAATTTGGCCGGATCGAACGGTGAATCGACCGACAGGCCCACCTTCATGTCTCGAAAGCGTTCGAGGACATCGGACTGTTTGAAGGACGTCATTCCCTGATACGAGATCTCCCGGATGATCGGGCGCTCCACCGCCTCGAAGATAATGATGACACCCGTGTCGCCCCGCATCTTCTTAACCGTGAGATTCTCGAAGAAGTCTGCATTCAGGAGTTTCCGGTAGTCCTGCAGGACCTGTACCTCGTTGTAGACGTCTCCCTCCTTGCTCTGCAGGTAGTAGCGGATGGTGCTCTCCGGTATGCGGCGGTTCCCCACAATACGAATCTCCTCCACCTGCTCGACCGGACTGTTTTCCTGAGCACTTGCGGACGGACAAAGAGCGATCGCGACACACGACGCGACTATGATGAACGGCCACGAAGACGATGTCATGAAGCCCCCCTGTTTTTCACACCTGGGACCGCAGGTGTCCTGCCTGCTTGTACCGTTCCCAGGGTTTCGCTTTCGGTAATGCCTCAGTCTTGTTTGCAGTGCCGCCTTTAGGCGGGCTTTTTCGGACCGTAACCGCTCTCAATGGTCAACTGCGGTTCGAAAAAGCCCGCCTAAAGGCGGCGCTACAAACAAGACTGAGGCATTACTCGCTTTCGGTCCATTTGCATTGACGGGGATCGCCGGAAGATTTCCGTAAAACCTGTGTAAAGATCGCGCGCACGACTCACGCGGCGGGTGGAAAGAAGGACATCGATCCGCTCAGAATTTACGTGTTCTTTACCTCGCGGCGCCTCTTGGGTGCATCAAAGTCAATTGATTATCGACCTGTGCGGCGGTGGAGTGGCGCGTTTCGCCCTGTATCAGAACCCTGTGGCGCTGAGGGAGATTCGTTCGAGGAGATTCCTTTTATGAAGTCAGGTTCGGCCGTTTTCTTTGCCGTTGCGGCGCTGGCCGGTCACATGATCGGCGGCCAGCCGGTTTACGCCCAAAGCCAGGAATCGACGGAAAAGGAGATTGAACAGCTGAAAGCACAGTTGAACGTCTTGCGGGAAGAACAGCTGCGAATGCGACGGGACTTGGATCAGATCAAGACGCTACTGAAGAGGCAAGCCCGAACCAGTCAGCGCGACCCGTACCGCGGTAAAACCGTCAACACCGACGCTGCGTCTTTCAAAGGAAAAGAGGATGCCAAGGTAACGCTCGTGGAATTCTCTGACTTCCAGTGTGCTTACTGTGCGAGATATGTCCGGGAGACGCTGCCCAGGCTGGAAGAGGAGTACATCAATAGCGGCCGGGTAAAGCTTGTCTTTCAGAACCTGCCTCTCGAGCAGATTCACAAGTCGGCGTTTCGCGCCGCTGAGGCAGCGGACTGTGCCGGCCAGCAGGGCCAATTCTGGCCGATGCATGATCTGCTATTCGCTAACAGCGCGGATCTGAGTGAAGAGGCGTTCGCCAGATTTGCCCGCCGGCTGAATCTTAGCCAAGAGGCGTTTGCAACCTGCATGGTCGAAAGGAAGTCCCGGGCGGAGGTCGAAAGCGATGTGAACGAGGCGCGACAGTTGGCCATCAACGGGACGCCTACGTTCCTGATCGGTCTGACTCAACCCGGAAAAAGTCAAATCACCGTTCTCCGTTCCCTCCGCGGCGCCGTGAGCTACGAGCAGATGAAACAGGCGCTGGATTCGGTGCTGGAGAGGGAGTAGGGAGGCCGGCGCCGTACTACCACCTCACCCTCAGCCCAACTCGAACCACGCGTTCGGGGGCGCTCGGGCTGGTGCTGGTGATCGTCATGAAATGGCTCGAATTCACGTCTGACTCCGGGTTGTTGAAGTGCGGCGTGTTCGTGAAGTTGAAAAACTCGGCGCGAAACTCCAGATTCAGGTTTTCCCGAATGGCCGCCGTGCGCGCCAGCGACAGGTCCAGGTTGAACCAGGCCGGGCCTCTCAAGATGTTCCGCCCACTGTTCCCGTAACAGTCGTAGCCCGAACAATCGACACCCGGAACCCGATTGACAGCCGAAAACGCGGCGGGATTGAAGTACGGATTTCCGGCGCCTATTCCTCCGAGCTTCTCAACGGTCGCCTGGAGCTGGTCGGCAGTTTGAGCGTTCTCCCGTGCGTTCAGCGTTGCTTCAGACGAGGTCACCGTGAACGGCACATTGGAGTTCGCCGAGAAAATCGCATTCACCTGCCAGTCACGAATCACCCGCGACAGCAGGCCCTCTCCCTTCCCAAAAGGCAGCTCGCAGATCCCGGCCAACTGCAGCATGTGCGGCCGGCTGTAGCCCGCTTCCGCCCGGTTTCGGGAAAGCAGCGCCGGATCATTCCACAAAAGCCCTGTTTCCGGGTCACCGTCGGTCAGATCGATGGTCTTGGAGAAGGTGTAAGCTCCTCTTAGAGCCAGGCCTTGAGTGAAGCGGCGGTTGAATGCCAACTGAAGGGCGTGGAAGTTTGAGCTCAGCCAGCCATTCCAAAGCAGGATCGACGCCGTACTGCGCGGATAGAGCTGCCTGCCCTGGGTCCCTGCGCCGGCCGCCGACCAGTTCAGGTTCTGATCGGCAAACTGGCGCACGGTCTGGGATCCGGCGTACCCCACAGAGGCCACCAGTTCGCCGGGGAGTCTGCGCTCGTAAAAGAGATTCCAGGATTGAGTGTACGGCCGGTTGAGCTCATCCGAGGGCAGCGTTCGCTGAGCGACGTTCGAGGGCAAGGGGACTGATTCCTGATCTTCCAAATCCGGGCCTTCGAAGCTGAGAGGGATTCCCTCCTCAAGTACCGTTAACGGAAAATGGGCACTCGGGGATTCCCACTGACCGCCGACGATGAGTGGATACGAGCCTCTCAGGGGTCCGGCCAGGGGGAGGGGATTGTACGCGATGCCGTAACCGGCGCGGATCACGTCACTCGTGCCAGGCCGGTAGGCAACCCCTAGTCGCGGCGCAAGGAGCGGAGTTTTGACCTTGATGTTGTTGTCGAACCGGACCGCGAAGGAATCCAGGTTCAGGTATTCCATCGAACGGTTGGCCCGCGTGAGCAGCGGATAGTATTCAAACCGTAGCCCTAGCGAGAGGGTGAGTCTCGGGCTGGCGTGCCACCTGTCACCCAGGTACAGGGCGTGCTGCCATTCCCTGGCGGTCATCAACTCCCATTGCAGGCCTTTGCTCATCGCCGTCGGGTAGCCCAGCAGAAACGCGGCCCAGGCATTCTGATCCGTAACGCTTTGACCCGGAGCTCCCGTCGTTTCCCGGCTGAAGATGAAAGAACCTCTCGGGCTGCCGCCGACTCCAGCCTGCCAGTGTTCCAGCCGATAGTGAATCAGCTCGTAACCCCACCGGAGCTGGTGGGTTCCTCGTGTCCAGCTGAAATTCTGCGATGCAGTGAAAGTGTCCTCATCGCGAAACAACGGACTTCCATCCGTCACTTGTCCAAAGCTGTTGAAGCCGGGCACATGGAAGGCAGGGACCCCGCCGCAGCGGTCGACGCCATCGACTATACAAGCGCCGTCCTGAGTGTTGTTGGTCCCGGGGATATCGAGAGTCTCCTGACCGTAGTCTCCCTTGTCGAAATCGGCGTTCTCGACCCGCTGCCGGAGGCCGGTGTAGGAGGTGTGCCCGTCCATCAACAGATTGGGCGAAAGGGTCCACGTATGGCCCAGGGAAGCGACGTAGAGACGGGTGTTTTCTTCGCCATCCGCGCCTCCGCCGATCGCACCTCCTCCGCCTTCACCAAAGATCGGATCCCGGGTGACGTTGGCCTTCATCCCGCCGAACTTTCCCCACACCGAATGATAAGGCTTACGCAACCAGTTCAGCTTCAAATCCACGTTGTTACGGTTGAGCTTCTCGCTGCTGGAGGCCTGGTAGTTGTTGGTGGAGAGGTAGTCATCGGTGACGGGATCTTTCAGATTCGGCAACGGAAGCAGGGATTGGGCGGCCTTAGCCTCGGCTGAAAGCCGGTTCGCCGGTATCACGTTGTTCTCAAAGGCTGCCCGGCCGGTCCCGTCTTTCTTGCCGGTCAGGGGATCATAGATGATCGTGGCGAAATCGCTAAAATCCCCGTTTCGCTGCTCTTGTGTCGGGACCGTGGCCGTACTGGTCCGGGCCTGTCTCTGGAAGGCGCCTTCCCAGCCTAAAAAGAAGAAGAACTTGTCCTTGGCGAGCGGGCCTGCGAAAGTCGCTGAGCCAATCGACCGCTGGCCGCCTGGTTTATCCGCCTTGCCGTCGTTGTCGGTGTCCAGGTAGTTGAAAAAATTGCGCGCGTTCAGAGCCGAATTCTCGTGATAACCGAGCAGCGAGCCATGGAGTTCGTTTGTGCCGGAACGCGTCAAAACCGAGATGGCTGAACCAGCGGCAAAACCCTGCTCGGCGTCGAAGTTGTTGGTAGAAACGTTGATCACCTCGATCGTGTCTGCCGGCGGAATGTAAGCAGCATGGCGTGGCAGCCAGATGTTGGCGTTCGGCGCTCCGTCTACCCGAACGGTATTACCGTTGCGGGGTGCTCCGTTGACGTGGACGGCCAGGGAGAGACCCGTCGAATCAGTCATGTCATCCGCGCGCTCAAGCGGAGTCACGCCCGGGACGAGAACCAGAAGGCTCTGATAGTTACGAAGAAACCCGAGAGGAAGCGCTGAGAGCTCCTGACTCTCTAGTTGGGCCGAGAGATCGGCCGTTTCCGTTTTCAACCGGACAGCAGAAAAATCGGCCGTGCAACGAAGCTGTGACCTGGGAGCGACATCGAGGCTCAGGTCGAGGCGCGTTACTTCTCCTGCCGTTACGGGCACGTTTTCGGTCACGCAGTAGCCGAAACGGCTTGAGCCTATCTGGAGGCTATAGGTCCCGTTCAAAAGGCCGGGGACATCATACCAGCCGGTTTCTTGGATGCGTGCCGGCCGGGAATACTCGGTCTGCGGGTTAACGACGGTGAGCTCGAGATCGGTAATCGTGACTGGTGAAGCGACCGTGATTCTTCCTGTCAGAACGCCGTAGAGTTGTTCGGCCCGAGGCCAGTGTGAAAGGAAGTTCGAAACAAAGAAGAACAAAACCGCCTTACGAATTACCTTGGATTGCGTCACAAAACCCCCTGTCTTCTTCGCGGTTCAACGGTTTTTTTTCGGTCCTGAAGCGATTTCGGAGCGTTACGGCTCCAGGCGCAACAGAGCCACAAGCACTGCGCTTTTGCGGACCGTCAGCGGACGGGAAGCGCATCGGATGCGAACCGGTTCCAGGATTCGATCCTGCAACGGGTCCGCACCCGACGCGCTCCCGTCCGCTGACGCTCCGCAAAAAGCGCTGCGCTTGCGGCTCTGTTCCGCCTGGCTGCTGTAGACCCACAGGAATCCAGTCCCCCTACGGCGCCACACAGATATCCGCGTCGGATTTAAACCCATAGAGTGAGCCCAGATTGTCGGCACACTGGAGGCCGGTGTCGCATTCGGCGTTGTTGTCACAATCTCCCTCTCCCTGTTTGCAGGGGCCGCAAATCGCGCAGTAGTCGTAATGACCGGGCGGGACCGGGCAGGCGGCGCCCGTGGCGCCGGGCGGGAGGCAGACGTCGACTTGCCAGTCCCATCCAAACCCCGCCCCGACGTTGTTCACACAGACCAGGCCGGCCGAACATTCGCTGTCGCCGTCGCAGTCTCCCTGGCCTTCGCCACATGGCCCGCAGGCCGCGCAGAAATCGTTGTCGCCGAGCAGATCCGCACACTGGTCGCTAAGCTGACAAATGTCGAGGCCTTCGTCCTGTCCGTAAGCTTCTCCGACGTCCTCCGCACACGTGAGACCGGTCCGGCACTCATCGTCGGAGTCACAATCGCCCTCGCCCTCATCACAGGGTCCGCACAGGCGGCAGAAATCCCAGTCGTAACCGGCACGAAGCTCGGAACACTCCGTTTCGTCGCGAGGTTCGCAGACGTCGGTGGTCATATCGAATCCGTACTGCTTCCCCACGTTGTTGATGCAGAAAAGGCCGTCCTGGCACTCATCGTCCGAGTCACAGTCACCCTCGCCCTTTTCGCACGGTCCGCATTTCTCGCAGTACCCATCCTCGCCAAGGAGGTCTTCACACTCCTCGCTTTTCCGCGGCAGGCACACGTCGACATCCCAGGCCCAGCCGTACTCCGGTCCGACTTCGTTGACACAAGCGAGCCCCGTGTCGCATTCGGAATCAGAATCGCAATCTCCCTGACCTTCTTCACAGGGCCCGCAGACTTCGCAGTAGCTGTAGCTTCCCGGAGGCTCCGTACAGAGAAAGCCGGCCACGCAGACGTCCACATCGGCCGGGAAGCCAAAAGCCGCGCCCACATCCTCGACACACTTCACACCGCCATCCGCGCAGTCGTCGTCAGAATCGCAATCGCCTGTCCCTTCGTCGCAGGGGCCGCAGAGCCGGCAGTAGTCTTCGTGTCCAACCGGAACCGGGCAGGCAGACATACAAACGTCAACATCGGCAGCAAAGCCGAATTGGGGGCCTGCATCGTTGACGCACACCATGCCATCGCCACACTCGTCGTGAGAATCACAGTCTCCCTCGCCTTCCTCGCACGTCCCGCAGACACTGCAAAAATCGTAGCTGCCGACGACCTCGGGACAGTCCGTCTCGCCTGGCGCCCGGCAAACGTCAACGTCCTCGTCCCAACCGTAGTACTTGCCCACGTCGGTCAGACAAATGAGGCCGGTCTTGCAGTCAGAGTCGGCATCGCAGTCACCGACATCTTCTTCGCAGGGGCCGCAGAGCCGGCAATAGTCGTCGTGTCCCTTTGACAGCGGGCAGTCTTCGTCCTCATCGTCGGGATCGACCGGCTCCATGCAGGTATCGTTGGCGCCCACACTGTTGACACAGATCAGGTCTTCCTCACATTCGCTGTCCGAGTCGCAGTCTCCCTCGCCCTCCTCGCAGGGGCCGCACAGGGCGCAATAATCCGCATGGTTCTCGCTGACAGGGCAGTCTTCGTCCGTGTCGACCTGGAGACAGACGTCGACGGATGAACCGAAACCGTGGCTGGAACCGACATTGTTCACGCAAGTGAGATCTTCGGCGCACTCGTCATTTGAATCGCAGTCACCCTCTTCTTCCTCGCAAGGACCGCAGAGCCGGCAGTAATCGAGGTCTCCGGACGAGACCGGACAGTCGAGCTGAACGCAGACATCCGTGTAAGAATCCCAGTTGTAGCTGTGACCGACGTCGGCCAGACAGGTCAAACCGGGCTCGCACTGCTCGTCCGAGTCACAGTCCCCTTCCCCATTCGAACAGGGTCCGCACAGGGCGCAGAAGTCGGCATGACCGGGATCGACAGGGCATTCCGTTACAGGAAGACACACGTCCACGAACTCGCCCAGTTCATAGACCGGTCCCGCATCATCGACGCACGAGAGCCCTTCCCGGCACTCCGAATCGTTGTCGCAATCCCCTGCGCCGCTTTCACAGGGACCGCAGACCGTGCAGTAGTCATAGTCTCCCGGGGGCAGGCTGCACTGGGGATCTGCCGTTGGGGCAGCGGCCGGCGGGGACGTTGTCTGACCGGGAATGATCGTGGATGTTGCTGCAAGCGCAAGAAGAACCAGCACGAGTCGACGCATCTTGATCCCGCCCTCCTACTGTCCCCTGACTTCTTTGGGGTCGAGTCGCATGAATTCAAACTCGCGTTCGACTTTCCCCAGGTTGACCCGCAGCACGAGGCGATCCTCGTCAATGGCGAGGTGTACGTCCGGCTCCTTGAGAGGATCATCAGCGTCCATGGCCTTTAAAGCCTTCGAGAGCTGCTCAAGGGGCCACTTCCGCGCGAAGAACGCCGAGCGGATCTCCGCTGCCGACCGGCTGCGCAGCAGGACCAGACCCTGATATTTCCCGCTCTCTTCAATGCGGTACACCTCGCCAGAAACGCGTCCGTTCGCATTTAAGAGGCGCAATGGAAAACCAGCCGTGCCCAACCGGGCCAGCAGGTTTTGCTCGCCCGCGGCCTCTGCGATCCGCCAGCCGTTTCTTGCCCCCGGGACTCGCGAGAGGACGTTTTGCAGTTCTACCGAACGAAGACTTGCCGGCGGGCGCCGCTCTTCGGCCCATGAAAGAGAGCAACAGACCAGCAAGCACACAGGGATAAAGACTCGGAATTTCATAAACGCTCCTCTGGCAGAACTCCATCCGGCCGGTGCTCCAGGTCACGGGTTTCGAACCCCCGAAGCGACTGAGAACCCCCGAAGCGACTGAAACCCACGGCCCTGGGGCACCGTTGTTCGATCTCATGCAACACTCATTGCGGCAAGACCGCCGAAACAGACTCCAGGTCGTTTTGAAAGAGCAACTCCACTCCGGTAATCGGCCGAGTTGAATGCACCTCGACATGCCCTCCGATCTGATCTCCTATGCCTGGAAAACATTCCTTGAGCAGGGCGGAAAACTGCTGCCGGGGAAGAAGTCGGAGGCCGTCAGAAACCGCGACCTGTCGCCCGTCCGCCGAGTAAAGCATGAGGGAGACGGAGGCGGGATCGGAATCCGGGTTTGCAAACGACAAACCCGTGCTCAGATCCCCGGCCTGCACCACATGTGAGAAAACCAGCCGCGTGGACGGAAGTGACTGCAACGGCAGCGCGGTCGCAGCCTTTCCGTTTCCGACCTGGAGCTCTGCACTCCCGACCAGCCCCCCGGCATCGGCTTCCAGCAAGATCCAGCCGCTGAAAAGACTTCCTTGGGGTAGTTCAAAGACTTCAGACAGGGGCCTTCTGAACAGATGTGCCGGCTTGATGGAAATCGTCCTGCTTGCGACTGCTTCGGCGGCCCCCGCCGCCCTCAGCTCCAAAGCCACATTCAGGGTATGAGTAGTGGGATTAGCCAGCTCCAAGAACGTTTCGGCGCCCTGTGAGGAAACGACCTGGGGCAGATAGAATCGGCGGGTTTCGGCCGTTGGCCCGCTTGCGCCGGACTCGAGCTGCGGGTACGGCGCGTCAGTTCCGATGAGCATCTCCATCCGCTCAGAGTCAAAATAGCGGGCGAAAGCAATCACCCCACCTCGGACTACGAATTCCTCTTCATCCTCCGTCTCGTCGTCTTCTTCGTCGTCTGACTGCTCGTCGGGCTTGACTCGGACGATCAAATACCCGGTTGTGAAACCGCAACCGATGCTGCCTGCCGAACCTTCCTCATCGTCGTCTTCATCTTCGTCCTCCTCCCCATCAGCTGCCGTGTCGCATTTCTCAAAGACCGAGTGACTGAACAGGTAAGAATCGGAATCTTCATCCTCATCAGGTTCTCTGACCAGGTCCTGAGAGCTTGACCCACCTGCCAGCGATCTTTCAAACACCCCCACAATCTGCCCGCGTTCGTTGACCAGCTCAATCAGGACCGAAGCGGTATTGAGGTTCGGATTGAGGACAAGAAGCTCGGTATTCCATCCACCGCTTACCCGAAGCTGCGGGAAAACGAGGCGCTGGCTCGCCCGCCTTGCGGCGACTGAACCGTCGAGACGCCGGAGGTCCTTATCTCCGGTCAGGAACAACGCGTGGGTGTCAGCCTCCGGAGAGTTGATGTCCACCCAGCCGACCACGGCGTCCGAGTCCGTTTCCTCGTCGTCATTCCTCGTTTCTTCGCCGTCATCTTCCGAACCGGAGCTATCCGACTTCCGGGCAGACACCCACTCTTCCAGGGTCCGGGCCGTCTGAGCCCGGGACGCCAAATCGAGCGTGATCGGATTGACGTATTCGACGACATCTTCGGTACTGTCATCGTCCGCAAGCTCGGACCCGCTGCTGTAGAAGCCGGTCAGGTCAGCCTGAGGGGTGTTTTCCGAAGCGTTCGTGACCGCAAGTCCAATGAACAGATCATCGTGATACAAAAGGCCCGGCAGATAGGCATGCCACGATTCACGGACGAGATCCACAGTGTTGGCGTTGAAATTCACGACGGCCAGGATGTCGCCGTTCGGTGAAAGAGCCAGCTCAAGTGGCGCCGAGTGCAAGGTGATTGTCTCCAGCTCGTCGTCGTCATCATCATCATCATCGTCCAGATCGACCCGTTTGCGCTCGATATCGCCTCCGACCTTGGCGCTGCGGACTTCATTCGTTTGCAGGTCGATGATCATCAGGGTGTCGTTGAGGGGGGCTGCGATATAGAGAAGCCGGCCATCGGGCGAGAACAGAGGTCGTGAACCGGATTTGAAATTGCTGAATGTCGGTGTGATCTTCGTCGCAGGTATGTCCTCGCTGTCGGCGACCGCCTGCCGTGCCTGGACGGGGTCGACGAGCGTGAGGTCAAATGCCCCCATGACCAGAAACTGCGACGAAGGAGTGATATAGGAGACGGAGGCGGTCCCCCCCACCGTGACGGGCTCTGTCAAGAATTCTCCGGCTTCGACATCGTAAATCCAGGCACGATCTGAGGTGAGTTCGGGCATGCTCGATAAATTGCTGAATTGGCAGTCGGCAATGATCCCGAACTTTCCGTCCGCAGAGAAAGCGAAGTTGGTCAGCGCCGTGAAATCATGGATGAGGTGATCGATTTCGTCGTCGGCATCGAGATCGACGCCGGTCGGGGGCTCGATCTTCTTCAGGAGCTGGAAGCTCGCGCTGTCGACCAGCGCGACTGCGTCCGGATGCTCGGTCCGGTCCAGGTTCGCAGAACCGATCAGAACAACCGCCGCAACCGTGGAGTCGGGCGAGAGCGAGATCGAGGCTGGGCGGTGACCGGCTGTAAATCCCAGTCGAGGAGTGATTTCGGCTGCGGCTTCCACATCGAAGCGGATGAGCTCGTCGGTTCCAAAGGAAGCGACTATGCCGGTCCGGCCGTCGGCGGAAAAGACGATGTTGTTGGCGAAAGACAGGAGAACCTCTGTGAGCTCCATGCGGCGGACGGCTAGAGTCTGGACATCGATGAGAGCGATTGTTGCGATCTTCCGGCCCGGATTCTCCAGCTTTGGTGTGTTTTCAGCGAGCCGGAGACACGGAACCGCGATCCAACGGCCGTCAGGGCTCAGTGCCAGGCGACCCGGGTTCGGACCCACCTCGATCAGGCGTTCGATCTTTCCGTTTCGAGGATCAAACACCACGACTTTGTCTGAACCGCAGTAACTGACAAATGCCCGGCTCGAGTCGGGTGCGAAGATGACATTCGGTGAGAAATTCAGGTCAGCTGTGTCCGAAGTGGACGTCGACCCGCTCTCGGTCACATTGTCGTCGAGGGCGATGTTGTTGGTGTCAAACCGCAGAGATTCGTCAATGCCGGTCGGGTCCACGGTCGCAAAAACACGCTGGGCGAGGGCGCTGGAGGAGAAGACTATGAACCCATACAACACCAGCCAGCAAATTACCCCGTCTGACTTTTTCACGATTCTTGTCAAGGGCCATTCCTCCTTCTGCCGCCACTGGTTCCGAAAACGAAATCGAAGGTGGAGGCAGGCAGTTCATTGTGGCCGGACTCTCCAGAGTCCGGCCACAATCTCTGGACTTTGGCGAAAATAAACAGATGTGTGAACGTTTTTTACGCCGAAGGCGTTACGGTTTTCAAACCCCATCTCGTCTGGACAGAGACCTCCCTCGACGTCATCGACTCGACAGTGCCTTCAAACTCGTAGACCTTGACCTTGGTTTTCCTCGGTGCCTTGGCTAGCCTTCCAGCCGGCGCCGACGAACCAGTAGTTCGAGCTATCGGGCCGGCCGCCCGATCTCGAGAAGCGACGTTCAGATTGAAATTAAGAAAGAAACTGAGTGTGAAGCCGAGGTAATTCACGTTTGTCTCCAAGATCTCGTCGTCGTATACGTCGTACTCTTTTCGCCAGGTGTTCTTCCGGTTGTAGACATTGAAGAGCGATACTCCCGCGTTGATATTGGTCGAGTCAGTGTCGTAAAAATTCCAGGTTGCGGACAGATCCAGGCGGTGATAAGGAGGAAGTCGCGTGGAGTTCTTGTCCGAGAGTTCGATTATCTGTATTTCTCGTTCCCGCGGCCCGTAAACAGTCTCGACTCCAACAGGTTCGGTAAATGGCTTACCACTGGCATAGACCAGCGTCGCCGAGAAAACCCAATCTCGCCACCTGTACGTGTCTACCAGCTTGGCCTCGTGCTTGGAGTCGTGCGAAGCTGGAAACCACTCGTCACTGATTTCGGGAAAGAAGTGCTTAACCTTGCTGCGGGAGTAGGTGAGCCAGCCGGCATGACGGCCGAACTTCTTTTGGATGAGAAACTCGACGCCCTTGGCTTTTCCGGTGCCCTGGTAGAACCGCTGCTCCAGGATAATGTCTTCCGGGTCGGATCCCATGGGCGGGCGCACGGAGGCGAACTCCGAGAGCCCATCCAGATTCTTCTTGTAGAGCTCGACATTGAACAGGTAGTTGGGAGTCTCGTAGGCGATACCGGCGATCTGATGAGTTGCCGAGCTCACTGGTATCAGGTCATTGTCCGCGAGCATCCAAAAGTCCTGGTTGCCTTCCCTGAAACTTTCACGGGTTAACCGATTGGCAAACTGGTGATAGCGGCCTCCGGCGGCCTTGAGTGAAACGCGGTCTGTGGGATGAAATACCAATGAAAGCCTCGGATCTGTGTAGCTCTTCTGCGTCACGTCGAACCAGGTGGTTCGCAGGCCGGGGATCGCGGTGAATTGCCGGAACGGCGTCCAGGCGTCCTGCAAGTACACGGAATAGTTCGTCCCGCGTCCCAGACGGCTCAGCGTGGCGTAGCCCGAGTTCATATCGAAGTCGTAAGCGACCTCATTACGGGTCAGTTCGCTCCCGACTTCCAGCTGATGACGGGAACTGAGGACAAACTGGTTGTCGAAGCGGAATGTCACATCGGTCAGGCGATTGTGCTCGACCGCTCCCATCTTGTCCTCATCATCTTCCTCATCCTCTGCATCGTCCTCTTCGTCTCCAGTCTTGAACTCTGAAGTCCTTTCGTAATCTTTGAAATAGCGGGAGTGACTGATTGTCCACCGGCTGAAGATCGTGTCTGTCCATTGCCGGGACCAGCTCGCACTCAGTCCGGTGTTTCCCCAGTTCGATACGTTGACGATCTCGTTGGTTACCGACTGGGAACTGGATTCCTCGTCGTCCTTCAAGAAACCCGCGGGGAGAGTCGTGGTGCGTGAGTTGTCCAGGGCGTCCGCTCCGTTATACAAGCTGAAGACAAACGTGTCCCGGGGGGTTGCGCTGTAGCTTGCGCGAAGATTCACGTCGTAGAAATTGGATTTCGGCTCGCTCGAAAAGTCCGCGAAGGCACGGCCGCCGCCCGTGTCCGCGGCATCGCTGTAGGCGTCTCTGACTCTCTTGCTGAAGGGGCTCTCGTATGACCTTCTCCCGGCGAACATCAGGGATCCCTTCTTTCCAATCGGCGTATCGACGTACCCGTTGACGCCCATGAGACTCAGGCTGCCGCCCATTGCCGGCTCTTCGCTCCGCCCGCTGTTTCCCGTCAACTCGACCACGCTCGAGATACGGCCGCCGTACTTCGCCTCAAAGCCTCCCTTCTGGAGAGTCAGGTTCCGGACCGCGTCTGCGTTAAAGGCGGAGAAGATCCCGAAGAAATGGTCGACGTCGTAAAGCGTGAAGCCGTCAAAAATGACCAGGTTCTGGTCTGGTGTCCCGCCGCGCACGTAAAGACCCGAAGAGGACTCGTTGGTGGCGCTGATCCCGGGGAGAAGCTGGAGGGATCGAAAAATGTCCTTTTGCCCCAGGCTCGGCAGAAGCTCGAGCTGTCGAGGCTCGACCTCCAAGACGCCGATGCCTTCAGAGGCGTTCATCAAGTCAGGCGTATTCTCTGTCACCGTCACTTGAAATTCGGGCCGTTCGACATCGAGCGTAATGTCTAACGCCAGGCTCTCGCCACGTTGGAGGGTCACGGATGTCTGTTTGTCGGCAAAGCCAGGGAGGGAGGCGACCAGGATAACTCTCCCGGTTGGCAGGCCGGTCAGGACATAATTACCCGCGTGGTCCGATATCGTTGAGATTTGGGTTCCGGAAATTGAGAGAGTGACTCCCGGCAGACGAGCGCCGTCCGAAGCCGACACGGTCCCGCGGATTTCCCGCCTGGGCTCAGGACCGGCTTGCTCCGACGCCTGCTGGGTGAACGGCAGAATCGCGCAAAACGATATCCCCAGGAACGTTGAAAGGCCCATCCTCTCCTCCTGTTTGTCAAATCACTAGATCGAAACGAACCGGAAAGTTCTGTAAGGAATGCGTAAATTGATGGGATCACCGGAGAGGGTGCTGAAAAAGGCCAAAACAGCTCCGGGAGCTTCAAGCCGCGCATGGAGCGGAGGGGGGACCCCGTGCGCGGCTCTGAAGCGCCGGCGTGCGACTGTCAGCTACTGGCGCCCGTACTCTGGGCGGGTCAGGCAATGAACTTGTACCCCAGCCCGCGCACGGTCACAAAGTGTTCGGGGTTCCGGGGGTTCTCCTCCAACTTGTGCCGGAGGACCTGAACGTGAACATCCAGCGTCCGCGTGAAGATCGGGACTCTGTAGCCCCAGACATCGCGCAACAACTGCTCGCGTGAGAGTGTCGCGCCTGGGTTTTCTATGAAGTAGCGGAGAAGTTGAAACTCCCGCGCAGCCAGCTCGACCGGCTTCCCTTTGCGGGTAACCTCCGTGGCCCGGAAGTCAACCACTACAGACCCGAACCGGACGAGACCGGACGGAGCGGACGAGGATGTCCGCCGCAGAAGCGCTTCCAGGCGCGCCAAAAGCTCGGGAGGTTCAAAAGGTTTGGTCAGATAGTCATCGGCGCCGAGTTTCAGACCTTTGACCTTGTCCTCGATCTCGCCCCGGGCGGTAAGCATGAGTATAGGCGTCCGGACACCTTCCTCACGCACCTGCCGGCAAACGTCGAACCCGCTTATTCCCGGAAGCAGGATGTCCAGGACCACGACATCGAAAAGCTCTTCGCAAGCGTGTTTCCGGCCTTCTTCACCGGTCAGGGCGCTCCTGACTTCGTACCCTTCGGTCGTCAGGAGATCGCACAGGGTCTTCACGAGTCCGGGACTGTCTTCAATGAGCAGCACTTTTTTCGACATCGATGCGCTCCTGGATAATGGCCTCCCGGCTATCAAGTGCGGGGAAATGCAGGGTGAACCTGGCGCCTCCGCCAGTCGGCCGGTCAACAGTGACCCGCCCGCCGTGAACCCGAAGATATTCGTGAACGAGGCTGAGTCCCAAGCCTGCTCCTGAAATCCCGGAGGTCACGACTCCTTTCCCCCGGTAGAAGGGCTCGAAAAGGTGTGGAATATCGCCCGGATCGACACCGGGTCCCCGGTCCTGTACGATCACTTGCACTTCATCCTGAATCCCCCTGACGCCGACCAGGAGCCACCGCCCGCCGGCTGCATAGCGCAGAGCGTTATCCAGCAGATTCTTCACTGCATTCTGAATTGCCTGCTCGTCCCCTCTCACTAATGCCGGCGCTTCCTCTATCTCCTCTTGCACCTCCCAGCGGCCGCTCTCAAAAGTCAGTTTGTAATCGGACAGCACTTGGGCCACCACCTTCGATACGTCGAGGGGCTTCAAGTCGTATCTCCCTCGCCCCGATTGGATCTGGGCACAGCTGAGAACCTGCTCGACCATGATGGAGAGCTTGCGGGATTCGGCCTGAATCAACTCGCCGTACCGTCGGACCTGGCGGGAATCATCGGCGAGCCGCTGGGTCAGGTTGAATCCCGCAGACCGGAGAACCGTCAACGGAGTGCGGAATTCATGCGTTACCCCGGCCACAAACTCCATTCGCTGCTGTGCCACGGCCCTCGCCCGCTGTGCGGAGACAGCAGACAGCACCGTAGATCCGGCGAGCAGGATCAACATCCCAAACCCGATCGCCTGGTTCCGGCGAGCGACGCTCTGCATAGCCGCATCAAGAGAGCCGGCCTCGTGCTGGACGATCAAAACCCAGTCCGAACAGTCTCGCCCGGTATTACCGGGATCCAGCTGGCGAGGAGAAGCCAACGCCGGCCGCCGCGAGAGGGGAAAAGGGGGTTGCACGCTAAACAGGTTCATACGGGCGTCGGGCGGTTCCAGACTGCTGAGTTCCACACCGGGCGCCGTGCTGAAGAGCACGCGTGGAGGATCTCCAGCGACCACCGCGACACGGTACTGGGACAGGCCGGGACGCCGAAGCTGACGCTCGATCAGCGACGGGAGCAACTCCGTGCGCAGAAAATGCGAATCCAGTTCAAGGAAGCACCAGGCTACAAATCGCAGTGGAATCTGGGAGGATTCCGAACCATCCGCTCGAGGGCCGGCGGCAGGTATGGGCGGGTGCCCCGCCAATACCAAGGGAAAGACCAGCACCGGGTTGGCGTTGACGCAGGGAATGATCGGACGGAAACCGAATGCACCGCCTCGTTGGCGTCCCAAGTGTATGGCGTCTCGGTAAGCCGCCAACTCCGCCGGCCACTCCGCGTCCTCGAACTGAGTCCTCTCGTAAGCCAGAGATCTGAAGCTGGTTGTGCCATCTTCCTTAATGGTTCCCAAGCTGATCGACTTGATCACCCTGGCTCGATCACTAGTCCGCTGCCACTGAACAAGCGTCTCACACACGTGCCCTTCCAGATCCGTATGCGGCTTGACCAGGAGTGAAGGACGCAGGGCAGACACGACTTCGAAAATGGTCCTCGAAAACTCTCCCTTCAAGCTCTGTACCGCGGCGTCCAGAAACGCTCTCTGCTGCAGCCTGTCGGCCTCAATGACGCGGTTGATCCCTCGGTGGAGAAAGACTCCAGCCAGGACGAACAACGAGACTGAGGCCACGAGCGTGCACGTGGGGAATCCCCGGCAATACGTCCAATGCATCGTTCGTGTTCCGAGAGTAATAGACAGGGTAAAGCGGTCGAAGGATCGAACGAGGCAGCAGTCTTTGCCTGGATTTTACAGTCGGTGGGTCCGTGAAGCGGCCCAAATAGGGGGACAGTGCAGCCTCGCCGAGCACTCTTTCGGAGTGCGGCGGGGTCTAGAACACGTTAAAGAGCCGCAAGCGCAGTGTTTGAAACAGAGCCGCAAGCGCAGCGCCTTTTGCGGACCGTCAGCGGACGGGCAGCGCTTCGGGTGCGAACGCACAAACGCTGCGCTTGCGGCTCTTTAACCAGCACCCTTTCTATAACAGCCTTCTGAGCCGCGTCCAGCCCGCCAGCAACAGCCAAATCGTCAAGCCGGCAGCCAGGCTGGCCGCCAGCATCACCAGGCAGAGCGTTGCGACCTCGGCCGAACCGCCATAGTGCAGATAATTGTAGATCCTGATGGTAAGGGTCGAGCGTCCCGGCGGCGTCACCAGCAGGGTGGCGCCCAACTCGCCGAGGGTCAAGGCAAAGACCAGAGTTGCCGCGGCCAGAACACCAGGCGCCATCATCGGCAAACTGACCCGGACCCACGACCTGATCGGGCTCGGGCCGTGCACCCGGGCGGCATCGAACAAAGCCGGGTCCAGCCGCTTCAGCTGTGCCATCACGAGCAGGCAAGCCCAGGGCATGAAGCGCGCCGAAGCGGCCAGGACGGGCATCCACTCGGAATCGTAGAGCCCGGTGAAAGGCGGCCGGTTGCAGATGACGATCAGACCAACGCCGATCAGTGGGGCCGGAACTGCAAGCGGCGCCGCCGCGACAAGCCACCAGACCCGAGTTGAGCGCCGGCTGCCGAGGAGAGCCCGAGCCGTCCCGGCGGCCGGCACGAGACAGAAGACCGCGGCCAGCCCAGCGATCCTGAAAGACGAGCCAACATCGCCTGCGGCGAGCCGCAAGGTTTGAAGGACGCCTGCCGGCCGGTCCAGAGAGGTTGTCAGCACGACCAGCGGGACCAGGATCTGGAGGCCCAGCACCGTCAGACCCACTCTTTCGATCACACGAAACCACCCCGGGAAGGAGAGGGGCGCCATCTGCGCGAAGGCCCGCGGCGATGCTGCGGAGGCGGCTGCCCGGACCGTCTTGAGCGAGCCGAGAACGACGGCGGCGCCGATGACACCCAGGGGAACCGCAAGCAGGAGCGCCTGGGCGGGGTCGGCGGAGGCGCTGTAGCCCACAAAAATTTCCAGCGCGTAAACGTCGGCGCCGAAAATCGAGGGGACCGTGTAATCCATCAAGGAGAAAAGCAAGGTGGTCGCGAAGGAAGCGAGAATGCCGGGAGCGGCCAGGGGAATCACGATTCCCGTCAGCGTTCTCAAATCCGAACGTGCGACGCGGCCGCATTCGACCAGAGCCGGCTGGACCGCTTCCAGGCCCAGCAGAGACAAGCCGACCGCAACGGGAAGAAGAGCCATCGTGTCCACCCACCCTGCAAGCACCCAACCCTCCAGGGCCAAGGGACCGCCTCGGGTAGCGCCGGTCGAAAGAAAACGCAGCGCCGTCGCCCAAGCCAGCGCGTGTATGTACGGAGGAACCGGGGCCATGATCAGAACCAGCCACTTCAAACGAGAGCGTCGCCCCTCACGGCAACGCCAAAGGGCCAGGGCCGCCAGGAAGCCAAAAGCGGTCGCGGCGGCGCCGACGCCGGTGGCCAGAGCCGCGCTTTGCAGCAGGAGCTCGAGCCGGCGTCCGTCCGGGATAAGCGCGGGCCAACCGACGCCGCCGCGCAGCTCAAGCGCCACAGCGCACAGCGGTGCGAAGACCAGGAGGACAAAAAGCGCTTTGGAGACGAACCCCAGCGCCAGCCTTGCGTTCTCGCTGGTTCTGGAGGTCCTATGGGCGGAATGCAAGCTCCCGTAAACCATTGTTCGTTACCGCAGAAACATCTCTCTCAACTCCTGCTGGCTGATCGGGAAACTGCTCTGCATCCGCATCAGGCCGGCGGTCATTGGCCTGACCGCGCGGTCGCCCGGAAGACAGTCGGTTCTCAACTTCAGATCACGAAGCGAAAGCTGGAAAAAACCGGATTCCATCAGCCGGGTTTCGGCCTCCAGCCCTAACAGGAAATCCACTGCTTCAGCTGCCGTCTCGGGATTTGGGCCACCCGCAATTATTGCGACGGTCCCGGGGATAAGCAGCGTCCCCAACTGATCCTGATCGGGAAGGACCATGCGAACGGGCGCCCCTCGGTTGATGGCCGCGCACGCGTCGTCGGAGTCGGTGAGGCCCCAGATCAGCTCGCCCGCCACAACCAGGTCACGCACTGTCGAGTTCCCGTCGGCCACCCGGACTCCTCGGGCCCGGACCTTCTCGTAGAAGTCACGCGCCTTCTCGGTCCCCAGTTCAGCGTAAAGAGCGGCGGCTTGAGTGGCCGTAGTCCCAAAAAGCGGGCGGGCAAGCGCGATCCGATCGGCTGGCCAGAGCGGGTCAAGCAAGTCGAAAATCGAGTCAGGCGCCGGCCTGTCACCCAGGAGCCGCGTATTGACGAGAATGACGCGAAATCGGGCGCCCAGGCCGGTCCAAAGTCCGGCAGGATCGAAATAGCCGGCCGGAAGCCCGGCGGCTGCGGGCGAACGGTAGGCGACCAGAAGTCCGCGCTCGGCCAGGACCAGCGTCTGGGCGAACTCACCATTCCAGAAGACGTCGGCCCGCGGGCGTTCCCGCTCGGCGATGATCCGGTTCACCAGTCCGGTGGTTTTGGACGCCTCGACATCGTAAACAGCGCGCACCTGCACACCGGAGCGCGACTCAAAATCCCGGAGCACCGGCTCGGCGTGGACCTGATCGACGGACGTGTAAATCACCACCGATCTCTCCGTCCTGCTTGCAGCGCAGGCAGCAAGAGACAGGATTGTGGCGCCCATGCCCAACAGGCGGAAAAAGCAGGAAGATGCGCCTCTTCCACGAAGGTTATCCGGGATAAAATCGGCTGAAGCTGCTTTCAAGTGCTGCATCCTGGGTCGCGGTTGCATGATTCTACTTCTTCCGCGACGTTTCGATAGACCGTGGCGTCTTATCCGACAATGAGGACGCTCCTTTTTTCGACGAGAGGTTAGTCTTGGCGCCACGGGCTGTCAAGGCCGGCTCACGAGTGGCTTGAGTTGGTCGGCCTTGGACTGTCGCGTAGAGGAAGCCCCGGGCGGACATGCTTCCTCGGACGAACAATCTGCGAGGAAACGGAACAGTACTCCGGCTTTCGCCGCCAGGCGAGATGTCCGGTTTGCCTGCCAGGGCGAAGGCAGCGCGACGTCCTCGGGGAACCGGTCAGGCGGTGGCCGCGGCGCAAGCGCCGAGTCGATCGACGAGCCTGGCGAGGTTTTCCTTGGCGTCGCCCCACAGCAAGAGAGCATTGGGTTTCTCGTAGAGCAGGTTCTGCACACCCGAGTAGCCGGGGCGGCTGTCGAGGTTGAACACCAGGACGGTGCGGGCACGGTGGGCTTCCAGGATGGGCATCCCTGAAATCGGGGTCCCGGGCAACGAAGTCGCGGCGGGGTTTACGACATCTGAGGCGCCGACGATGATCGCCAGATCAGTGCCTGCGAAGTCGCCATTGATCTGGTCCATATCACAGAGCTTCGTGTAAGGCACGTCCGCTTCTGCCAGCAAGACGTGCATGTGACCCGGCATCCGGCCGGCGACGGGATGAATGGCAAACTGTACGTCTTTGCCGGCTTCTTCGAACCAGCGGGCCAGGCGGGCGACTTCGTGATGAGCGTCGGCCAGCGCAATCCCGTAGCCTGGGACGATGATCACCGACCGGGCTTCACGGCAGGCAGCCACAGCCGATCCCCAGTGGTCTTTTTCCGCCTCCTTCACTGGTGTCGGCGCCGCCGGCAGTTGGTCCGTCGGGGACCCAGCGCTACCCGCGTCCCGCCCCCAGAGAACCTGATTCAGACCGCGATTCATGGCCTGGCACATCGCCATGGTCAACACCAGGCCGGAAGCCGCGACAGCTGCTCCCGCAGCCACCAGCAGGCGGTTGTCGACAATCAGGCCGGAGGCGGCGGCTGCTAACCCGGAGGTGGCGTTCAGGAACGATATCAGAACGGGCATATCCGCCCCTCCGACCCGGACAGCGAACACCAGTCCAAGGAGCGCCGCAAGAACAAGCGCAACCGCGAGGGCCGCCACCCGAGGCCCGCCTGTCTGGCTGGCGCCGGCGACGGCCATTCCGACGGCGGCAAGCGAGGTCAGGACCACGAGAAGATGGTGGCGACGCCAGACGACGGGCTTTTGACCGAGCCAGCCTGACAGCCTGCCTGATGCGAGCATGCTGGCGCTGAACGTGGCCGCGCCGAGCACCATGCCGAAGAGGCCCGATGCTTTGGCGGCCGTACCGGCAGAGTCCGGCCTGTAAATCAACTCGACCAGTGAAACAATAAAGGCGGCCATTCCTCCCGCCCCGTGCTGAAAAGCAATCAGGGCGGGGATTTGCGCCATGTTGCTCCTGACTGCCCGCCACCAGCCTGTTGTCGACCCGAGAACCAGAGCCAGTGCCAGCCACCCGAGATCGAAGAGGTTCTTTTGCAGGGCGACCGACAGACCCGCCAGCAAAAGCGCAAGAGCCGCCACCCCATTGCCGTAAAGCGCCCCTTTCGGGGAACGAAACAGCCCAACTCCTACCAGAAACAGAGCAACGATCAAGAAATCGGTCAGAAGCATACGGCCATCCCGGCATTCCCGTTCATTTAAACAGGCGAAGCATCCGGTGAGTGACGACCAGCCCGCCCACCAGGTTGAAACTCGCGCAGCCCAGAGCAACCATACCGAAGGCGCCTTCCCACGGCGCGGGCGGCGAGGCGAAGATGAGCAGGGCCCCCAGGATGATGACGGCGGAGACCGCATTCGTCATCGCCATGAGCGGCGTGTGCAGCCGGGGCGGGACACGCCGGATCAAGCGGTAGC
Organism: Acidobacteriota bacterium; assembly: GCA_041946865.1. Classification (GTDB taxonomy): domain Bacteria; phylum Acidobacteriota; class UBA6911; order RPQK01; family RPQK01; genus RPQK01. Next base: position 24,188 of record JBHGBF010000142.1, read on the forward strand.
TGATCAGCCCCGAAGAGGCAAACACGAGGACAAGGAGGTAAAAACCATCCATTTCGGTTCTCCTGAAACAGCGTTCGGCTGCGGGGCGCTATCAAAGACGGGCGTGTTCGACGGCCGCCATGGCCTTCAGGGTTCCCGCATGGACGATGCTTCCCGCATGAGTGACAAGGCAGCTGCGCGCAATCTCGCTATCCAGGTCCGGCCTTTCAACGCCCCCGTTGAAGAGAGCTCGAACAAACTGATAGATGTTATTGGCATAGAGCCACGTAGCGTGCTGCGGCAACCCGCCCGGGATGTTTTCGAACCCGCAGATACGGACGCCTTTCACACAAATCTCTTCACCGGGTTTCGTCAGGGCACAGTTACCGCCTTGATCGATTGCCACATCGACTATGACCGATCCGGAACGCATCCGGCTCACCATGGGTTCAGTCAGAAGGACCGTGTCCTTTCGGCAGAGCTGCAATGCCCCGCCCGGCGCGTTTTTTTTTCGGGCGGAGC
>JBHGBF010000143.1:0-18321 GCA_041946865.1 Acidobacteriota bacterium
CCACACAGCAGCGGTTCCTGTTGATTCATCTGTATACTTTCGCCAAAGTCCAGGGCCCGTATACGGGCTGTTCCGGGCAAGGTCAGCGTTGCTTCCCCGCTCACGGGGCGTTCCAACACTCCCTTGACCGTCGTCGGGCCCCGCTGGTAGACCCCGTTCGACCGACGCGGTCTCAAACCCGCGAATGACCTGGACGCGGATTTGCCCCTCAGACCACTCGCGGCGAAAGCTTCCGTCGGTGCGCAGGCCCTTCCTCAGCGAGCGGTTCTCGGTAAGATGGCGGCCCGCCGAGTCTTCGATCCTGATCGTGCAAGCGGTTGATTGTCCGGTTTGCGCATCTCGAACCGTCACGGTGAGAATCGTGGCGGGCGAGAAGACTGGGACGAAGGCAGCAGCCAATGCCGCCGTCGCTGCCGCTCCCAGCGCCAGCTTCAGTTTCTCGCGTTTTGAAAAGGCACTCATTTCCCGGTTACCTGGCGGATCACCCGGAGCAGATTTCCTCCGAGAACCTTTTTCACATCGTTGGGTTTATAGCCGCGGTTGAGGAGAGCTTCAGTGATGAGCGGCATTCCCGTCACGTCTTTCATCCCCTGAGGTACTGCGGTTATTCCATCAAAATCCGAACCAAGTCCGACGTGATCAATTCCCGCGACCCGAATCGCATGGTCGATGTGATCGATCAGGACCCCTATCGGAACCTCGTTTTTACGCGGACTGCCCTCCTCGCCAGTCTCAGCCAGAAAGCGCGGGTAGAAGTTAATACAGACAACTCCCCCATTCCTGGCCACCGCCCTGAGCATATCGTCGCTCATGTTCCGGGGGATGTTGCGCAGCGAGCGGCACGACGAATGAGAGGCGATCACCGGCGACGTTGTTGTCTCGATTACGTCCCGGAAGGTCTCGTCGCTCACATGCGAAACGTCCACGATCATCCCCATCCGGTTCATGGCCTGAACGATCCGCTTTCCGAGGTCGTTCAGCCCGTTCCATTTCTTCTCGCCGTCGCTGGCATCGGCAAAATCATTGGAATTGGACCAGGTGAGGGTCATGCACCGGACGCCAAGGTCGTGGAGCTCCTTCAATATCTCGATGTTACCTTGAATGACGTGTCCGCCTTCGAGTCCGAGCAGCGCCGCCACCTTCCCTTGCGCCACCAACTGCTCGATCTCGGATGCGGTGGTCGCCAGGCCCACCTTGTCCGGGCAGGACTGAACCGTCTGTTTGACCAGTCCGATCATCTCCCGGGCCCGATTCACCGCTTCATCTCCGGTCAGGCGTGGATGGACGAAAATCGCGAAGAACTGGGCGTCAACACCGCCTTTTATCAGCCGCGGGATATCGACGTGTCCGGACCGGCCCTCCAGGCAGATCGTCTCTCCGCGCAGCATCCTCAACGCTGTATCCGCGTGCGCATCGATAACGATGGCCTCACGATGAACTTTGGAGGCAAGGTCTTGGGCCAGACAAGTGGAGCAACAGACCAGTGACAGAAGACAGAGGATTTTACCGTTCACACTATCAGCACTATAGCAGAAACGGCCTAAACACGAGCCGCGCCTACCAGAACACAATATTTACAGCGACCAGGACCACGCCTACCGTTGCCACCCAAAGCAGAGGCTGCTTGTACCAGGGACACGGCCCTTCATCAGGGAGCGGGGTCAGGCCGTAGACCAGATTCGCCAGTTCCTCGACCGGTTTCGGCCTGGTAAACAGGCTGACCATGACCACCACGCCCACCGAAATCAGCAGCGACCAGAGCGCGCCAAACATGTTCACCGCCATGTCCTTCGCCAGCGGTGACAGGGCAATGTACTTCACGTGTTCCGGATTGAGCGCCGTGGCATCGAAGTAACCCGGGAAGGAATGCACGTAGATAAACATGCCGATAGAGGAGAGAATCCCTGCCAGGAATCCCCAGAAACCGCCCGCCGGGGTGGCCCCTTTCCAAAGCATTCCCAGGATCACGGCGCCAAAAAGCGGCACGATAAAGAACATGACGAGGACCTGCAGGTACACCAGAATGTTGCTGAACAGCATGGCGGCGTAGGCGGTCAGGATGGCGATGAAGACGCCGATGATGGAGCACCATCGCCCCATGCTCACATAGTGCGCATCGGTCGCTTTCCTGTTCAGGAGGGGGCGATAGACGTCATAGGTCCAAACCGTGGCAAACGCGCTGATGTTCCCCGCCATGCCGGACATGAAACCGGCGATCATGGCCGTTACACCCAGGCCGAGGAGCCCGGGGCCAAAATACCGGGCCATCATCAGGGGAAGGACTTCGTTGTAGCTGTGACCTCCGGTTGCCTGCGCGACATTTTCCGGGACAAGTTGGATTCCCGATTTCTGGGTAAGAATAGCGAGGCCCAGCAGTCCGGGGAGAGTGACGATGAGCGGGACCATCATTTTCAGGGCGGCGCCGATAACGGTTCCATTTTGCGCCGCCTTCAAATCTTTTGCCGCCATGACGCGCTGCACCTGGAGGAAGTCCGTGCACCAGTACCCGAAAGAGACTGCCAGACCGAGACCGAAGACCATGCCGATCCAGTGCATCCCCATCGGGTTGTCGGCAGCCGAGCCCAGATTGGCCCACAGGCTCGTGAAGTTCTCTCCCGGATGCTGGGCGTTTATGCTCTCTGTCAGTTTCCGCCACCCGCCTGCCTCAATCAGACCCAGGATGGGGATGAGCAAAGAGCCCAGCCAGATCAGAAAAAACTGCAGGACCTCGTTGAAAACCGCAGACAGCAGGCCACCGAGCGCCACATAGACCGCGACCGTAATTGAGGATACCCAGATGCTGAAGTGGATATTCCAGCCGAGAATGATCTGCATGACCTTGGCCATGGCGAACATGTTGACGCCGCAGACCAGGACGGTCATGAAGGTAAAAGAAATGCCGGCCAGTGAGCGCGCCCCTTCTCCATACCTGAGTTTCAAATAGCCGGGCACAGAGTGCGTCTTGCAGATGTAGTAAAACGGCAACATCACGAGGGCGAGAAACAAAATGGCGGGGATGGCGCCGATGAGATAGGCATGCGCGCCCAGCATACCGTACTGGTAGGCCATCGCGGACCAGCCCATTGTCTCCAGGGAGCTGAGGTTGGCCGAGATGAAGCTCAGTCCCGCGATCCAGGCGGTCATCTTCCGGCCGGCCATGAAAAAATCCTCACCGGTAGTGGTGAACTTCCTGAGGTAGAAGCCGATCGCCAGAACGACGATGAAGTAGATAACGATAATGGCGATGTCGATGGCGGCGAGCGAGAGGAGTCGTGAAGGCGCCGCCGCGGCGAGGACGCTCAAAAAGGATTCAGTCATTGTGGCTAACCCTCTTGTCAGTTAACGATAACGGAAATCCCGCGAAGGATAGTACGAATCGCAGGGCGGTCGCAAGGCAGGAGTGGGCGCCCTGATCCGTCGATAACAATCACGCAGAAGGCGACAAGGGGCTTGCACGCGCTGGAAAGCCCGATAGATAGAGGATCCCGAGAGGGAACGAGCCAAAAGAGACGACCGCTTCGAGCGACTAGGGGGACGGAAGACGCCGAAGAATAACGGGGAATAACGCGGACAGCGCGAACCGGATTCGCAGCTGTCCGCTTTTTTGGGCTTTATGAGGCCTTTGCCGGCTTGATCACGCGGATCTTGATATTGCGGTAGGACACCCGGTTGCCGTGGTCCTGGAGAAGGATATGGCCCTCGGGAGCTTCACCAAACCCGGCCATTCCTTTGAATTTGCTTTGGGCCTTATGGGCCAGGAAGGCGTTGGAACCCCGCTCGTATTCCAGGATTTTCTTGCCGTTCAGCCAGTGTTCAACGTGTTTCCCGTCGACAAGAATGCGGGCCTGGTTCCATTCCCCGACCGGCTTCACGGGCTTGTCGGAGACCGCGGGTATCAGATCGTAGAGCGATCCCAGGGTGCGGTTTCCACTGATTCCTTTGGTGGCATCGGGATGCCGCGTGTCGTCAAGGATCTGGTATTCCAGGCCTATGGCGGAACCCGGGCGGCCGGGCTCAATCCCGACCACGAAATACTTGATCCCGCTGTTGGCGCCCGGTGTGAGCTTGAACTCGACCGAGAGCTCGAAATTGCCGTACTGATCGACGGTGACCACATCGCCACCATGGCGTGATTCGGCGCCTCCTGACTCCAGAACCGTCAGCTCACCGTTCTCCACGCCCCATCCGAACTCCGGGAACCTGTCAAGTTTCGCCCCTCGCCAGCCGTTGGTTGTCTTTCCGTCAAAAAGCAGTTTCCAGCCGTCTTTGATCTCCTGCGGAGTCAGCGTGTTCGGCGCCTGATCCGCGGCCGCAGCCACCCCGCCGAGTAGAGCCCCGACTCCGCACAGAACGAGCAGTCTTATCCGATTCATACCGTCTTGCCTCACATTCCCTCACATCATCCGACAAACGGTGATGCGGTCTTTTACCTCGATTATCCGTCGTCCCGCACTTTTGGCAAGGAAAAACGCCCCAGCTATCCTACAATAGCGCTCGCCTGCACGGATACCGATCTCTGCAGGGAGGGAGGCACGGGTATGGAAAGACTCACCGACAAACGCGGTGCACGATCGTGGTTTCTCTATCATCTCGGGTGGTACCTGAACCTGCTCCTGGTCCTGGCCGTCCTGGTTGCGGCCCTCTATTTCTTTGTCCGGATCATGAGCGGTTCAGAGACGGAACTTTATGACGCAGTGATGATGATGTCCTTCGTCATCCTGGCGGCCATCCTGCTCATGGGTGCAGGTCTTTCACGCTACCAGGCTCGTCTCGAAGGCCAGCATCTGGAGTTGAAGAAGACCATCGTAGCGCTTGGTGAGAGAGTTTCCGCACTCGAGCCCGAAGAGGAAAAACACGAGGCGTCTGCCCAGGTCTGAAAGGCCGTCGTCCCGAAGCCGAGGTTTCGAGCCGCCGCCGCCAGAAAACCCGGCGCCGGCGGCTGTGTGGGATCTCGCCCTTCCCGATTGCCGATCCCCTCCAAGAAGCCTTTCGGCCCCCCGGTTTTCTCCAAAAAAGAGTGAGCGAAATCGCCTTTCTGCGAGTCCCCCGGCAGTAAGATTCCGGCCCCGGGAGTACTGTGAAATGACCAAGCATTTGTCTTTAGGCAGCGTTACAGATTGGGCCAAACAGGACATTGCGATCGACATGGGGACGGCCAACACGGTCATGTACGTCAGGGGACGCGGGATTGTGGTCAACGAGCCGTCACTCGTCGTCATGAGCGATCGCAAGAATCAGAATCCAGTTCATGCGGTAGGAGAAGCAGCTAAACAGATGATCGGCCGGACCCCTCGCAGCCTCAAGGTGATCCGTCCTCTTCAACGCGGAGTCATCGCCGACTTTACGGCCACGCAAAGCATGCTGAAGACTCTGATCGCGAAGGCAGTGCGCCGCCGCACTCCTTGGCGGTCACGGGTTATGATCTCGGTGCCCGCCATGGCGACTTCAGTGGAGGCTCGAGCCTTCAAAGATGTCGTGAGCAACCTGCCGGGAGTGCGCTCGGTGGCGACAGTACCCGATCCGCTGGCGGGCGCATATGGAGTCGGGTTGCCAGTTGACGAGGCGATCGGCTGCATGCTGACCGATATCGGCGCGGGTGTGACCGAAACCGCGGTGATCAGCAAGGGCGGGATCGTGCTGACGCGCTCCATACCCTTGGGAGGGGACGCTGTTGACGAGAGAATCCTCCACAGCGTTCGAAAGAAGTTCAACGTCATTATCGGCGAACAGACAGCGGAAGAGGTCAAAATCCGCATCGGTTCAGCCGTGCCTCTTCGTAATCAGCTCAGCATGCTGGCGACGGGTCGAAGCCTTCATACCGGGCTGCCGGAGACGGTCGAGATCCATACGAACGAGGTGTGCGAAGCCATTACAGGGGTCAACCTGGCGATTGTCGAGCTCGTCCGGCGGGTGCTTGAGCAGACCCCGCCCGAGTTGGCGGCCGATATTCTCGATCGAGGCGTGGTTCTTACCGGCGGAGGGGCACTCCTGAGGAATGTGGACCAATTCCTCTCAGAGCAGATCGGCATTCCGGTCATTCTGGCCGCTCAGCCCCTGACATCGGTAGCGACCGGCGCGGGGGAAATGATCAAACGCGCAAAGGGCAAAGCCGATAGGGAGCGCACCACCTGGCCGATGCGAGCCGCCGGCCTGCTGTGGTGACAAGTCAAACGGGCACTTCAGGACGGCTTCGGGCTGCAGCGACAGATGGCAATGAGCGAGACGCCGCCAAAGAGCGGGGCAAGCGACAGATCCAGACGGCGCAGGATGGGAACGAGGCGGTCGAATCGCCGGATGTCCCCGTTGCTCAGCTGTTTTCTACCGAGCACCTTCCCGGCAATGAACCAGCCGATCGCGCCGAAGAAGTTGTGATCGAGGATATCTTCTACTTCGAAGCCGGTCTCGGCGAGAAGTGACCGCAGCTCGCCTCTTCGGTACCTCCTGAAGTGCCCTAACTCCTGGTCCATGGTGCAGAACAGGGCAGGGTGCGCAGGCACCAGCAGGAGAAGTTTCCCGTCAGGTTTCAGGAGCCGCTTCATCGACCTGAGAGCCTGATCATCGTGTTCGACATGCTCCAGCACGTTGGTGCAGATGACGGTGTCGAACGTCTGGCCCGACAGTACGCTGGGAATGGGCTGATTCGCATCCCAGACCACAGTGTCGAGGAATGTGTCGGTGCTGAAGCGGTCGCGAATGATACTCAAAGACCCGGGTGCATGGTCAGTAGCCACAATCTGCTCGACCTTCGGGTCGTTAACCAGCTCGGCGATGATGTTTCCTATGCCCGCGCCCACTTCGAGCACCCGAGGGCCGACATGCTGCCTCAGCCTTCCGAAAATCCAGCGGTTGTACCTGATTGCTTTCTCGAAGACTTCGAGCGTCAAGACCCCGGTGTCCGGCGGTTCTGGCGGGTTGACCAGCGCTCGCTCCAGAGCCGCACGATCCTTCACGAACGGCTTCCGGCTCAGCGAGAAGACAGCGATGTGCCGAAGGGCGGCCACTCCGTCCTTCCAGGTGATTTTCTTGCCCTGCTCATAAGACCGGCCGTAGTAGTTGATCGGAACTTCGTAGACAGTACAGGGGAGTTTCGAGATCTTCGCGGTGATCTCCGGCTCAAAGCCGAAACGGGGCGAGACCAGCTCGATGTTCTGAATGATCTCCCGCTTGAAGGCCTTGTAGCAGGTCTCCATGTCGGTCAGATTGAGGTCGGTGAACAGGTTCGAAAGCAGCGTCAACAGCCGGTTCCCGAGGGTGTGCCGGAAGTACAGCACGCGGCGTTCACCGTGCAGAAAACGTGAACCGTAGACGACATCGGCCAAACCTGCGTCAATCGGGCGCAGCAGCATTTCGTAATCCTGCGGCGAGTATTCGAGATCTGCATCTTGAACGATGACCACGTCTTTAGTTGCCAGGGCAAAGGCCGCGTGCAGAGCCGCGCCTTTCCCGCGATTTTCCGGCTGAAGGACGATACGGATCTCCGGATCGCACCTGTATTCGTTCAGTATCCGGCGCGTCCCGTCGTTGGAGAAATCGTCAACGATGATAATTTCCTTTTCGCGCTGAACGGCCTTGATCCGGCGGATGATCTCCCGAATGGTCCGGCGTTCGTTGTGAACCGGCATCGCGACGCTGATCGATGACAAACGGCGGGTCGAGCCCAAAATCCTCCTCCTGTTTCCGCTGCGCTTGCGCTCTGTTTGGAGAATTGTAGAGATTCGTCCGGAGCCGGTCAATCGGAGCACCCCTTTGAGACCGAAACGCTGCTACAATCTAGACGATGCGAGGGAGGCAGGCTTCATGGCGGGTACCGAGAGGCGATCGATTCTGAAACCGGTCCTGATCGCAGTCCTCGGTCTCGTGGCCATCGCTTTTATCGCGCTGGCGGCTGAGGTGTCAATGACGCCTCCGCCTCTGGCGCCGCGAGACAGCCCTGCACCGAGCTTCGCGGGCGAATGGAGGGGAACGGCGCGTATTTGGATGCCGAATCAGACTCAGCTGCCCCTGCCTCTCCACCTCACTATTGAGGCGGATGGGACTGTTGGCGGAACCATGGGGCAGGCCCGGGTGAAAGCCCGCTTTGAGTGGAACCGTTCCTGGCTGGGAAGGGCTCTCCATCTGCGCAGCGACTACGTCATCATCGGAGAGGTGTCCGGCTTCGCCCTAGGACCGGCGGCCGGGCAGCAGGAGAAGCTGTCCATACCTCTGCAGGCCGAGGCCACTTACCTGCGAGGAGCGGTCTTCATCGGCAAAAGGGGACCCTCTCAGATCTCGCTCTTTCTCGTTCGACGCCAGGGATCGAGCGGTTACTTGCGGCGCCTGGAGTCCCTTTAACCCGGAGTCATCCTGTGCCTTTACGAGCCGCGCGTTCTCTCAGTCTCTCGGAAGAGTATCCGGTTGCGCAGGCAGGCAGGGTCGCCTCTATCTTTTCCCTGCCTCGGCCCATCGAGTCCTACGATTTTCCCGACAAGGGTAACATCAACCGTCACACTTACCTGATCACCGCTGGGCCTGACGGCGCAAAACGCGAGTACTTGCTGCAGCGGATCAACCAGCAGGTATTCACTCGCCCGTGGTCGGTCATGGCTTCCATGCTGGCTAGCATTGAGGCCCAACAGCAGTGCCTGGCCAGAGGCGAGCTTCGCGAGGGAGAGGAATGGGAAACCATCACGCTGATTCCCACTCAAAAAGGGAAGCCTTTCCTTGAGCTGACCGACCGGCGTGGCTACAGTTGCTGGCGGTTAATGGTCAAGATACCGGAAACCCGCACCTTCAAGAGCCTGAGCGAGATCCGTGAGGAGAGTGAGCGTCTGCGGATTGCCGAGCAGGCCGGGAGCGGCCTCGCGCTTTACGGGAGCTTCACAGCCGGTATGGATGTCTGCGCCTTGGAGAATCCCCTGCCCGGCTACCGGGATACCCGGCTCTATTACAATCAGCTGCTCTCCGTGCTTGCCGAGAACAGAAGCCTCGAAAGCGCGTCTCCATACCTTCCAGAGGACCCGCTGGTGCGCCAGAGCACTGAACAGCACTTCCTGGTTCACCTCCCGGAGAGCGAATACCGGGGGCGGGTGAGCGATCCCGCCCTCGCGCCTTTCATCGAGCTGGCGCGCGAGAACGAAGAGTACGCCATGACGCTCCTCAAGGAAATGGAATCAGGCAAGATCCGGAAGCAGGCCATTCATGGCGACACGAAACTCGACAATTTCCTGTTCAGCACCCGGTCCGGTCGGGTCAGGGCGCTGGTCGACCTCGACACCATCATGCCCCATACCTGGCTGGTTGACTGGGGAGACATGGTCCGGTCGCTGGTAAACGTCGCAGGCGAGAAGGAGACGCAGCTGTCGCGCGTGGCCGTCGATCTCAAGATCTACGAGGCTGTGGCTCGAGGTTTTTTGCGGTCGGCCCGAGCTGTCCGCCGGGAAGAGGTGGCCCGAATGGCCGATGCGGTTCAAATTATCGCCCTTGAGTTAGGGATTCGATTCCTCGCAGACTACCTTCGGGGCGACAGCTATTTCAAGCTCGGACCGGCTGACCCTCCGGACCTTAACAAGACTCGCGCCATGGTGCAGCTGACATTATTCAAGAAACTGACCGAGGCAGCCGAGAAAACAAGGCGCTGTATTGAGGAGATCTATGCCAGGCACTGTGCAGGATGACACATTTCCTCCGGCGGAGGTGCGTGAATGCGCCAGCTGAAAATCGGAACGTCGTGGGTGCGGGGCGTGGTAGGTGAAGCGCTCACGCCCGAACTTGTCGTCGACTTCGCCTCGGCGTTCGGAACCTGGTGTGATGGCCATCCGGTTGTAATTGGACGCGACACCCGGCGCTCTTCCCCCGCGCTGCGGGCTGCCACTCTGGCCGGACTCCTCTCGGCCGGATGCGAGGTGATCGATCTGGGCGTTACCTCCACCCCCGTAGTCTCCTTTGCCGTTCGCGAACTGGGAATCGGCGGGGGGATCAGCATCACCGGCAGCCACAACGACGCGAGATGGAACGCGCTGAAGTTCCTGGGTCCTGACGGCGCGCTGCTGAACCAGGTCAAAACCGAGGAACTGCTCGACATCTATCACAGCTCCAAGTTCCTGCTCGCTTTCTGGGACAAGCTTCGGCCCGTGGACACCTGCGCCGAGTGGCTGATCGAGCGGTACCTGGAACACACACTCTCGGTCCTCGATGTGGATGCCATCAGAAGACGAGGCTCGCGAGTTTTGGTCGACTTCTGTAACGGCGCCTGCGCTCCGATTGCGTCACGATTCCTCGCCGAGCTTGGTTGCACGCTGTTGCCGCTCAATGAAGAGCCCAGCGGAGAATTCGCACACGCGCCGGCGCCCACTGCTTCGAATATGCGGCAGCTCGCCAGCCTGATGCGCTGCCTGGAAGCCGATTTCGGGGTGGCCATCAACATCGACGGTGATCGAATCGGCTTTGTCACATCAGACGGTGTCGCTCTGTCGGAGGAATATGCCCTGCCGCTTGCGGCCCGCATCCGACTCCGCCGAAGACCCGGCCCGGTGGTCACCAATCTTTCGACCTCTCGGATGGTTGAAGCGGTGGCGGCGAGTTTCGGCCAGCCGGCCATAAGGACCGCCGTAGGAGAAAGCCACGTCATTGACCAGGGGTTGGCAGAAAACGCCGTCCTGGCAGGAGAAGGCAGCGGAGGGGTCGCGATTCTGCCCTCCACCATGACCTTCGACGCCCTTCTCACGCTTGGTTTTATTCTGGAGGAGTTGGCGCTGACCGGCAAATCGCTCGCTTCTGCTGTGGCTGATCTGCCCCGGTACTACATGCGGAAACGGCATCTCCCTTGCCCTCCGAATGTGGTTTACCGGGTACTTGACCGGTTTCGCACGTTCTATGCGGATTCGAACCCTGACTGCAGCGACGGCATCCGGCTGGCGTGGCCGGATGCCTGGCTGCACGTCCGGGCCTCGAATACCGAACCGATCCTGCGGATCATCGCCGAAGCCGACAGTCTGGCAAGGGCTGAGCAAATCATGGAACGGGCCGTGACCTACGCCCGTCGAGCGGTGTTCGGACACGTGGAGGTCTGAGATGCCGAGACACAATTCCTTGAAGATCAGCGCCTCTGGCGTCCGCGGGATTGTGGGCGAATCGCTCACACCGCAACTGGTTGCCTCCTTCGCCGCCGCTTTCGGCAACTACTGCGGCGCCGGCCCGATCATGATCGGCTCGGACACCCGGCCTTCAGGCGAAATGATCAAGCAGGCTGCCATCGCCGGCTTGCTCAGCGTCGGCTGCACCCCCGTGGATGTGGGGATTGTGCCCCTCCCCGCATTGATGCTTCACGTACGGGAGTCGGGGGCCTTCGGCGGAATCGGCATCACGGCCAGTCACAACCCCATCGAGTGGAATGCCTTAAAGTTCATCGGCGCCGACGGCATCACGCTCAGATCCAACCAGGCCGCGGAACTGACGGACTTGTATCACCAGGGAGTCTATTCCCGGGTCAACGCGCAGGAAATGACCGAACCGCGCTTCGACGACTCGACTCTGATGCGGCATCGGGTCGCCGTTATTTCGAGCGTGAACGAGACGGCCATAAAGGCGCGGCGTTTTAAGGTCGCCGTCGATTGCTGTAACGGCGCCGCTTCAGTCGCCACTCCCGCTTTTCTTCAGGCCTTGGGTTGCGAGGTTGTAGAGCTGTATACGGACCCATCGAAACCCTTCCCGCGCGATCCCGAGCCGCTGCCCGAGAACATCACTGGCCTGTGTAAGCTGGTCAGCGAATCAGGCGCCGACCTCGGGTTTGCCCAGGACGGAGATGGCGACCGGCTCGCGATCATAAACGAGTTGGGGCAGCCGCTCGGCGAAGACGCCACAATCGCCTTGGCGGTCAACCACTGGCTGAAGATTCATCCCGGCCCGGTCGTGGTCAACTCAGCGACAACCCGGATGGTGGACGACGTGGCTCAACAATACGGCTGTCCCGTTTACCGGACGCCTGTCGGCGAAGTTCACGTGGTCGAACGGATGCTTCAGTGCCGAGCGTCGATCGGAGGAGAGGGGAACGGAGGAGTCATCCTGCCCACGGTCAATCCGTGCCGGGACGGTTTCGTCGGTATGGCCCTCATCCTGGAGGCCCTTGCGGTCGAAGGCGTTCGCATCAGCGAGTTGCGTTCACGACTGAGCAGTTACGTGATGCTTCGTGACCGGCTTCAATGCGAACCGCGCGATATCGCCCCTCTGCTCAGACTCATTCGCACTGCATATCTGGGCCAGAACCTGGACTTCACCGACGGAATCAAAGTCCTTTGGGACCAGAAGTGGCTCCAAGTCCGCCAGTCGCATACGGAACCCATTCTTCGATTGACCGCAGAGGCGCCGACCGAAGCCGAAGCCCGGGCTCTGCTGACGGAGGCGCTGACGATCCTGACCCCGTAGGCGATCCGAACACATGGTTTACACATAGACGTGCGGAGGACGAGAGCCGTGCCTTGGGAGGAAGCTACTGGCTTCAGACAAGAACCTTCCGCCGGTGGCAGCTATGACTTCTGCTCTTGAATCTCGAAGGATGGAAGGGTGACCGGAGAACGCAGTTCGGAATCCTCGGGCAGCTCCAGGTTAATGTTGCAGCGGTTCAGAAAACCCACGTCTTCGGGAGTCATGAGCGAGTGGAACAGCTTCACTCGCCAGTAGGGAAGGAGAAAGAGAATCCGTTTGGTCTGGGCCGCCAGAAAGGCTTCCTCATGGTGACTGCACCGGTAGTCGCCGACGTATTCCACTACCAGCCGGCCGGCCTGGTTAACGTCGAACCTGACCCCTTTCTGGTGAAGCAGAAACAATTTTCCGGCGACCTTGGTCAGTTTGTCTACTTCCGACAACCCCTTCCTCTGCATTCCGGCTCCGTGAAACGGTGCCATTATGCATACCGGCTATGACATTCCCTGTCACGACTCGCCGATGATCTCGATGCCGTTTACGAGCGGGTTCTCGTGTCTCGGAATGAAGCGGATCTCGAGCTTCCCGTCCTCCACCTTAATGTGCTCGAATTTCCGGGTGACTGCCGTGTTCATGGCACCGGCTTCTTTGAGGATGTCAAAACCGCTCAGCACTTCCTGTCCTTCGATCTTGACGTCAAAAATACGGGGGCCCTGCTTGTCGATACCGTCCCAGGTTTCCGCGAAGTGAAGGATGACGGTGTAACTCCCGTCCGGAACCTCAGCGACAAATCGCTCGACGCCCCAGTGCTCAGTCTGGTAGATGCGAGGTTCCCTCGTGCCGCGGATCTGGGCACTCCATCCTCGGTCTACCATGTCCCCATAGCTTTTCGTGAATCCGTAACCGGCTTGCCCGTACGTACGATCCTGTTCCCAGATCTTTCCGTTCAAGTCCTTGTAGGCAGCCCGATTGCCGGTATCGACGCGAAGCTCAAAACCCTTTGAGGAGCCAGTCGGGCGGTGTTTACAGCCCAGGTCCGAAAGCAGAAGACAGATCAGGCAGACGACTACTGCTGCGAACATGGTTGTACGCATCTCAGCGACCTCCAACCGGAAACAGGATCTGACACTATCCACGTCTAACATAACCGTTTGGCGCGTGATTGTATCAAGCGGGGAGGAGGTCGAGGGCAAAAAAAGCGTCCCAAGTGACCTCTTTATACGGGGTGTGTCTTTACTCACCAGGCCTTTCGGCCTGGCTCGTGAGCCACCCACCTTGCAGCCACTTGGGACTTTACTCTAGCGCGCCCCCCAAGGCAGTTCAACAGAGCTGCCATCCGAACCGGAGCACCGCTCCTCTCGCGTGCCAGACGTCTTCAGGTCCGTTAGCACCGGCACGTTTACAGTAATGTTGCGAGTTTGGTAATGTTCTGAGTTTTATTCTTCTTTTCTGAGCCAATTGCAAAAATCGGCTTTGCCACGCGACCTGGCCCGCTCCACCAGACCAATCTGCCGCGACGCTGTCGTTCGATTCAGAATAAGAAAACGCGTATGGACACTCCGCTTATCATGCATCTCGACATGGATGCCTTCTTTGCCGCGATCGAACAGCGGGACCACCCGGAGTATCGCGGCCTTCCTGTGATTGTGGGCGCACAGCCGGGAACGCGCGGCGTGGTCTCGACTTGCTCGTACGAGGCTCGCAAGTTCGGAGTTCGCTCGGCGATGCCGATTTCCGAAGCCTACCGCTTGTGTCCTCGCGGCATTTACGTGCGGCCTGACATGCGCCACTACGTGGAGGTCTCCCGCCAGGTGATGGACATCCTGTCGACGATCTCCCCCGTAGTCGAGCCCGTCTCGGTGGATGAAGCCTTCCTCGATATTACCGGGCTGGAGCGGCTGTTTGGCTCCCCTGAGCAGATCGGCCTTCTCGCCAAAAACCGGATAGTCTCGCAGCTTCACCTGACGGCATCGGTTGGGATCGGCCCCAACCGGTTGCTCGCCAAGCTTGCTTCCGACTACCGCAAACCGGACGGCCTCACGGTGGTGCGCCCGGACGAGGTACAGGCTTTCCTGGATCCTCTTCCGGTCGCTAAGCTGAGTGGAGTCGGGAAGGTGCTTCAGAAGAGATGCGAAGAGCTGGGAATCCGAACCATAAAGGATCTCCGCTCTCTGGACCTCGAAAGGCTGCAGAGCCATTTCGGCCAGAAGACCGGGCTCTCCCTGCATCAGCGGGCCCAGGGAATTGCGTCGGCAGAGGTTGGCCTTCAGGATGCGAGGAAGTCGATTTCGCGAGAAGTCACGTTTAACCAGGATGTCAGCAATCTGGACGTCTTGCACGACACGCTTCTCGATCTCGCCTCCGACGTCGGCCGCATCGCCCGTGCGGAAGGCGTGGCCGGACTCGTGGTTCACGTGAAGATCCGGCTGAAAGGTTTTGAAACGCACACCCGGCAGCGGCGGCTGGAAACTGCTGTCCAAAGTGATCGGCGGATCTTCAGGGTCGGGTGGCAGCTCTTTGAAGAAAGCGGATTTGCGGGCTCGCAAATCCGGCTGATCGGAATCGGCTTGTCGGGGCTCCAGACGGCTTCGGAACCGCCTTCATCCCTGTTCGATAGTGACAAGGCCGAGAAAGAGAAGCGCCTTTTCGCAGCCGTCGATCTCATCAAGTCCCGGCACGGCAATCGGTCCATCCATTTGGGCAACCAGCCGCCCGGGGACAGAAGCAAGAATGACGAGTAAACGGTCAAGGCGGCAAATCGTGGATTCGTGGCAGGAATCACTGGATTTTCCGCGCTGGGGCTGGCAAAATCAGAACTACAAGGCGGAAGATTCCGGTATGACGCGGGTTGGAGAGGGTCTCAGCGGCCCTGAATCCACCACTTGCCGAAATCGTTTGATTCCACGATCGTTGTTATCAGCTTAAGGAGGAGACCTTTATGAACAAGTCGGAATTGATCGACGCCATTGCCAAGGATGCGAAGATCAGCAAGAATCAGGCGAACGAAGTGATGAATGCTCTGGAGAAGAACCTTCAAGGGGCGCTGAGCAAAGGCGACAAGGTGACACTCGTCGGCTTCGGGACGTTCTCGGTTTCGCAGCGCGCCGCGCGAACCGGGCGGAATCCGCAAACCGGAAAACCGATCAAGATTGCCGCCAAGAAAGTCGTGAGATTCGCTCCCGGGAAGGCGCTGAAAGACGCCGTCGCCAAGTAACGCCTCCCACCCTTCCAGGGAGTCCTGGACTTTGGCGAAAATAAACAGATGTGTGAACGTTTTTTACGCCGAAGGCGCAAGACAGCCCAGGGTTGGCGCGCAGTTGAGCGCCTACCCTGGGAAACCGTTCGAGAGCCGCCAGGTGGCGGAAAAGAGGACAGTGCGGCCCGGCACCAGTTCCCTCTCCGACATCACCTGCTTGGCCCATTCGTAGTCATGGCGTGAGCTTACGACGAATTTCACCTCGTCATGCTGTCGCAGCAGGCCGAGGTTTTCCCACCGGTTCTTATTGACCATCCCGCTGTCGGGACATTTGATGTCGTAGATGAGCACCGCCCGAGGGTCCACTTTGCTGATATCCAGGCTTCCGCCTGTCTCGATCAGGACTTCCTTGCCGGCGTCGAGGAGCTTCGAAATGAGCGGATGAACTGCCTTTTGCAGAAGAGGCTCTCCGCCGGTGATTTCCACGAGCGGAGTCGGATATCTCAGGATTTCGGCCAGCACCGCCCCGACCGTCATCCATTGCCCCTCGTTAAACGCATAGGTGGTGTCGCAATAAACGCAACGGAGGTTGCAAGCAGTCAGGCGGACAAAGGCACACGGCCGGCCGGAGTACGACGACTCTCCCTGGATGCTGTAAAAGATTTCGTTGACCAGCAGCCTTTCTTTGCCGTTCACCGCCTCATTATAGCGAATGAATCCTCGTTGCTGCCGGACCGGCTCAGGAACCGTATGCTAAAATTCGTTGTAAGAAACGAATATGAAACGAGTGGTTGTCTGTCATCGCAGTGCCGTGTTGTTGCTCGTTTTCCTGGCTTTTCTACTGCCTGCCTTCGCGGGAATACGCAAGGAAATCCAGAATGAATACCTTCAGAAGTACAAAAACCGGGCCATGTTCCTTAAGATCCCGGTTCGCGGATTCCGCCAGGTCGTGTTGGTCGGCGAGGGGATGACGATTGACAAAAGCAACGCCAGCCAGCCGATCAGTTTCAAAGTCGGCGAGCAGGTGCGTATCACTGATCTCAAGTTCGAGGACAGCAGCATCCTTTTCCGGCTGGCGGCCATCGACATGAGCAAGGAGAGCGATCTGATCTATCGGTTCGCGACTGAGCTCACCGACGATTTCCCGCAGAAGGCAGCCTTTGATTCGGCACTGAACGGCACCCTTACTGAAGGCCTTTCTTACACGGATATCGATTCGGCGAAAGAGAATTTCATCCAGGGTCAGTTCGATGATTTGATTCAGCAGTTCGCAGCCAGCACCGGAACGACTCCGGACTACGTGATCAAGACCATTTCCGAGAAGAATCCCGAATACCGGCAGGCCAAGGCCGACGCTCGAGACGCAAAGGCGAGGGCCCAAGAGGCAGAACAGCAGCTGCGCGGCGAACAGAAGGCGCGAAAGGACGCAGAAGCGGATGCGTTGACCGCCCGACGGGAAATCACCCAGTTGCGCTCGACCTTGGGGACGCTCAGAGACGAAAGGACGCAACTGGCTTCCGACAAGTCGGCCCTGCAGCGGGAAGTCGCCCAGTTGCAGGCCAGGAACCAGGAGTACGACCACCAGATCAACGAGCTGATTCGAAACCTTGGCGTACAAACCGACGCCAAAGCCAACGTCGGGAAAAGGGTCGAGGCGGTCAACCGCAGTTTCGATTCGCTGAGAAACGAAAGGTCAGGCTTGGCGCAGAAGCTGGGCCAGGTGACCAGGGAGCTGGATAATCTACGCGCGGCTAACCAGAAGCTGGAAAGCGACCTGAAACAGGCCGAAAAACAGAATTCCAGGCTGTCGAGCGAGCTTCATTCCCTCACCTCAGATCGCAACTCTCTCGAGGCTCGATACATCCGGACGCGGCGCGAGCGCGAGATCCTCGAGAGCGCCTCGCGTTTGGCGCGTGCCCTCAGGCTCGAGAGGCATGTCGAGGAAAGAGAGGACGGCCGGCACGAAGTGGCTGATGTGTACCTCCTCAGCAAGAAGATCGGCAGTTTCGATATCCGGGCGCCCCTCTATCCCGGCGACACATCGACCGCCGTTTTTTCCGTCTTGTCACCAGACACAGTTGAATTTACCGAAGAAGAGCGCGAGCTTTACCAGCTGCTGGGCGACAAACTGAAGGTCGAAGGCCGCTGGACAACCAGCAGCCAGGCTCTGAAGGCTGTGCCCGGTACTACCGAGCCGACTCGGGAAATCGCGCCGCGCGAACAAGGAACATGGTCCTGGCGGTTTGAGGGGGAGCCAGTCGGCGCGGAAAGAACTGCTTTTGTCGCACAACTCACCGACAAGAACGGCCAGACCATGCCGCTGGCCAGCCAGGAATTCTGGATTCAACCTGCAGGCCTGTGGGATCGTGTCAGACAGTCATTCTCCTTTCTGTGGTTCGGCGTCGGCGCCGTGCTCGCAGCGGCGCTGCTGAGCGTGGTTTGGCTTGTCAGTGGCAGCCGGCAGCGGGAGACCAGGGGCGCTTCCCCCCGCGAGCCGGAATACGTCGTGCAGAAAAGACTGTAGAGCCCGGTAGCCAGACCAGCGCGCAAACTTTCGCTTTAAGCCCGAAGGCCCCTCAGAACTCTATTTCAATACCCCTTCGGAAATGTCTGCATCTGTCGGAAAAGATTCGCGCTGTCAGTCGGAACAAATCAATCCTGAGGGGTCCGTCACGGTAAATTTGTTCTTGCACGCTCAGCCCGTGTTCTGCCCCCTGCGCGCCAAGCGC
>JBHGBF010000144.1:0-16028 GCA_041946865.1 Acidobacteriota bacterium
CCGACGCGCTGCCCGTCCGCCGACGGTCCGCAAAAAGCGCTGTGCTTGCGGGTCTGTGGGACGTCGCAGCGCCGTTCGGCGTTGGGCCCTTTTCCATCAGCGCGAGGCTGGCGCCTTCTCATCCTCCCTGTGACCGCAACTGGCAACCGGCAAACGGTCTCGTTACAATCATCGCATGCCTGAGGCGATCATTTTTGACCGTGCGGTTGAACCATTCCTGAAAAATGGCTACATCGTTGTTTGTCCGGAAACCAAGGAGGCAGTGTACATCGACCCCGGCGACGAGGCGCCGGAACTGCTGGGGCAGGTGAAGACGCAGAATATCCGTGTGACTGCCGTTGCCAACACGCACGGGCATCTCGACCATATCTCCGGGGTGAGGGCCGTCAAGGAGAAGTTTCAGGCCCCGATCTATCTGCACCCCGACGATAAAGAGATCTACAATCGCCTCAGCCAGCAAGCGGCCTGGTTTGGCCTGAACTATCCTCCGGCGCCGCCGATTGATCGGTTCTACACAGACGGGGATCTGCTCCGGGTCGGAACGCTGGAATTCCGGGTGCACCACACCCCCGGTCATTCGCCGGGCGGGGTCTGCCTGGAGCTCGGCCAGCACGTCTTTTGCGGAGACTTGATTTTCCGGGATTCGATCGGCCGAACGGACCTTCCCGGTGGTTCGTATGAGACTCTGATCCGCAGCATTCGCGACAAACTTCTCCCCCTGGGGGACGAGAAAATCCTTCACTGCGGGCATGGACCGGAGACAACGATAGGCCGTGAACGGAGAGAGAATCCGTTTCTGAACCAGTTCTAAACGAACGGGCTCAGCGAACGCACTTCCAGCGGTAGCCCTGGCCCCTGACGGTCTGAAGAGCCTTGGCGGCTCGCCCCAGTTTTCGCCTCAAGCGCTGGATGTGGGTGTTGACCGTCGTCGGCTTTCCAGTGAACGACTCCCCCCACACCTTCAAGATCAGCTCCTGCCTGCTGACCGTTTCCCCTTGGTTGGAGACAAGGCAAGCCAGAATCGAGCATTCGGTGACCGTCAGGCTGATTTCCTTTTTTCCCACGACCGCCTGGCAACGTTCCAGGCTGATAGTGAGGTTCCCATCGGTTACCAACTCCCCCCCTCGGTTCACGGCCTGTAACTATAGTCCGAAAAGACCGTTAGGAGCCAGCGAATTACGCTGGTAATATGAAGTTTTACGGAGCGCTATGAACAACAGCATGTGGGCGGCGCGACTGCACGGGCCGCGTGATATCAGAATCGAAAAAGTGGCCGCTCCTCCGGCGCCGGGACGGGGCCAGGCGCTGGTAAAGGTCGAGGCGACCGGCATCTGCGGCTCTGACCTTCACACTTACCTGGACGCCCGAATCGGCGATATCCAACTCCAGTCTCCGCTGGTGCTCGGGCACGAGTTTGCCGGCGCGGTCGTCGCCGCTGGCGCCGATGCGCGAGACGGCACCGATGACCCGCTCGAAACGGGGCAACGTGTGGCCGTAGATCCGGCGACTCCTTGCCACCGCTGTGACCTCTGCGAAAAAGGCCACCCGAACCTCTGTCGCCGCCTTCATTTCTGCGGCTTATGGCCGGATGACGGTTCGCTTCGAGAATACATTCTGACGCCTGCCCGAACTTGTATCCCGCTGCCGGCCGGCCTCACTTTCGAAGAAGGCGCCCTTCTTGAGCCGCTCGGGGTGGCGATCCATGCCGTCAGCCTGGCTCACCTCGGCGTGGAGCAGAGCGTGGCCGTGCTCGGGGCCGGGCCCATCGGCCTGCTGATCCTCAAAGTGGCGCTTCTCTCCGGAGCGCATCCGATCATCGTGACCGATCGGTTCGCCTGGAGGCTGGACCGGGCCCGCCGATTCGGTGCGGATCACGTTGTCCACATCGAGGAAAAGAACCCGGTCGAAGCCGTCATGGACTTGACGCGCGGGCGAGGCGTGGACGTGGTCTTTGAGGCCGCCTGGGGAGGCGCCGCAGCGGAAGCCGCCATCGAGATCGCCGGCCTGGGAGGGCGGATCGTCATGGTCGGGATTCCAGCTGAGAGCAAGCTCCAGCTTCCCGCCGCGCCTGCTCGCCGAAAAGGCCTGACCGTCCGATTCTCGCGACGGATGAAACACACTTACTCCCGGGCCATACCGCTCGTTACGTCGGGCAGAGTCCGAGTCGGCGATCTGATCAGCCACCGCTTCCCGCTCACCGAAGCCGACAAAGCCTTCGCCCTGAACGCGGCCTACGAGGATGGGGTGGTGAAGGTTGTGGTCGGCGCCTGAGGGGCGTCCCCTGTGAACTGGACTTATCCGTATTTCTGGACCCCGTTACCCTTTTCCGCCTGTGGCAGAGCCGCAAGCGCAGCGCTTTTTGCGGACCGTCAGCGGACGGGGAGCGCGTCGGGTGCGGTAGGTATGGAGCACCTGGAGCAGCACCTTGGTGGGCGGGAGACGATCCGCGCCGTGGCCATGACTCTTTTTGCCGAGAAAGGGTTTGCGGCCACGACCACCCGCGAGATCTGTGAGAAAGCAAGAGTAACCAAACCGGTGCTTTACTACCACTTCGGCAACAAAGAGCGGCTTTACACCGGCATTGTCTTCGATGCTTTTCGGGAATATGTGAAGGAGCTTGACCAGGCTGCTTCAGGGGATGGGTCGTGTGAGGAGAAGTTTGCGAAGGTCATTAGCGCCATCTTTCACTTCTGTCAATGCCACCCGGACCCCACGCGGATGGTGTTCCGCATGGCTCTCGCGCCTGAGAAGGAATCGCCGGCGGTGGATTATTTGCATATGGCGGAGGCTGATGAGCGCTTGTTGGCCCGCATTGCCCAAGCCGGTGTGGATACAGGTGAAATCGGCTGCGACGCGGCGGAGTTGGCATGCGCGCTGATCGGCGCCGCCCGGTTCTATCTGATGAGTTTTCTCGTAACCGGCCAGCCGCCCTTGACCGCAGATCTGGCGTCCCGCGTGGTACGCCTCCTCCTGCACGGCGCCGGAGCATCTCGCCCCAATCGGTAGGATTTTCTATGCTCAGACAATTCGAATTTCTTTCAGTGGTAGTGCTTTTTCTGGTCAGCGCGGGCTGGGCGCAGTCTTCTGCCGGCGGTGGGCCCGAGACGCTGACCCTCGACCAGGCCATTGCCTTGGCTCTGGAGCGCAACCCGCAAGTGCTTTCTTCACGAGCCCGGACCGACATTCTGCAGGGCCAGATCAAGCAGGTCAAATCCCAGGCGTTTCCTGCCATCACCATGCAGTCTTCGGCCCTGCGCTGGCGCGATCCAGGCCTCCTGAACTCCCCAACCGTGGAGGATTTTCTCCCTCCTGGTTTTGAGTTGCGCGCCAGCGCATCGAACCTCTTCGGCTATGAGGTGACTGTCGCCCAGCCTCTCTACACGGCCGGCAAAGTAGGGACTGCCCTGCAACTGGCCAAGCTCGAACGTGAAGGCGTGGGGATTGACGTCACAAAAACTGAGCAGGACATCAAGATCCAGGTGGTGCGCGCCTTTTACGGCTTGCTCCTGGCCGAGAGGCAGCTGGAAATCGTTCAAGACACGGTCAAACAGCGCGAGCGCCACCTGGCGATGGCCAGGACCCGGTACCAGGGCGGAGTGGCAACCGAGGTGGATGTCCTCCGGTCCGAGGTCAGCCTGGCCAACGCCCAGCCTGACCTGCTTCGCGCTCAAAATGGAATCCGGTACGCCCGTTCGGTTCTGAATCATCTGCTCGCCAGGAAGACCGACTTCCCGACCAAGGCGGCGGGGGAGCTTCGCTTTCAAAAACTGGAGCCACCCGCTCTGGAGCGGATCGTGAGCGCGGCTTTTTCGGGCAGACCGGAGCTGCAGCGGCTGCGCTTGAACGAAAAGGAAGCCGAAGCCCAAAGAAAACTGGCGAACGCCGAAAGCCGGCTACGCGTCGATTTGAATGCCGGGTATGGTTTCTCCACGCGCCTGTTGTCGAATCTGGTTGATCCCAACTTCACGCGCTGGTCGCTTGCGGTCAACGTCAGTCTCCCGCTTTTCGACGGCCACCGGCGGGAGGGTATGGTCGAGCAAGCGATCGCCAATGAGCGAATCGCCAGACTGGCCCGATCGGAGACCGAAGACACCATCCATTTGCAAGCTCAGACTGCCGTCGACGAGCTGAAAAGAGCCGACCAGACGGTGGAGGCCGCCCAGGCGAGCGTCAAGGAAGCCGAGCGCGTGCTGCAACTGATGGAGCAGAACTACCGCTACGGCGCGGCCACGACCCTGGATGTCCAGGATGCTCAGACAGCCGTATCCCTCGCGCGCATGAACCTGTTTCAGAGTCTTTTTGACCATACTGTAGCCTGCGCCCAGCTTCGATACGTCATGGGCTTGGATCCATTGGAGAAAAACGATGTTCAGCAAGTTAATCCGTAGTAAACGTAGCAGAAAAGCCGAATGCTCAGGCCCGGGAACCAAACGAATCGCGCGAATGGATCCGCCGTGTCATGAGAATCGTTCGTTGGCCTTATTGACGACCTTCCTGATCGCTGCTTTCTTCTTCTCGAGCTGCGCCCGGGAAGCGGTGAGCGCCAAGACCGAAGCGCCTCCGCCCCTGCCGGTTCGGACGGTCAGGCTTCAGGCCAAACCGCTTGAACACCGCGTCGAGGTAACCGGAACGCTGATTTCGACCGTCGCTGTCGACATCAAGACCGAGGTCCAGGGGCGGTTGATGAGTGTCACGAAGGAGGAGGGAGATTTCGTTCAGAACGGCGAACTCGTGGCCGTACAGAATGAAGAGAATCCAAAACTGGGGCTTCAGCAAGCCGAGGCCAACCTGGAGACCGCGATCGCGGCTCTCGAGCGCGTCAAGGTGGTGGAAGAGCACGCCCGGATAGAGGACGAGCGCGCGAAGAACCTGCTGAAGTCCGGAGGCATCACGGACCGCGATTTCCAGGCCGCCCAGATGGCTCTCAACGACGCGAAAGCGCAGCGCCGATTGGCCGAGGCCCAGATTGAACAGGCCCGCCAGGCGGTTGCCGTCGCGAGGAAACGCCTTGACGACTGTCGCGTTTACTCTCCGATCTCCGGTGAAATAGAGCGCAAATATCTGAATCAGGGCAGTTATGTCGATGGCGGCGCCGTGCTCTACCACGTGGTCGACAACCAGCGCCTGGAGCTCGAGATGTTTGTTTCCTCGAACGACCTGGGACAGCTGAAGGAGGGCCAGGTCGTCCGGTTCAGCGTTCCCTCCTATCCCGGCGAGGCTTTTGAAGGGCGCATCAAGACGATCAATCCTGCGGTACAGGCCGCCAGCCGCTCCATCTCGGTTCGCGCCAGCGTTCCGAACCCGGCGCGCAAGCTCAAAGCCGGAATGTTCGCCCGGGGATGGATCGTGACCGGCATTCAAACGGAGGGCTACATGGTTCCCCCCAATGCGGTCTGGCGCAGGGCCAACCTGGCGCCTTTCGTGTTTGTCGTGGAACAGGGCACTGCGCACAAGCGGGAAGTAACGCTTGGCCTCGAACAGCCCGAGGGGATCGAGATCACCCAGGGATTGAAACCGGGTGATGAGGTCGTGACCGAACAGTACATGGAACTGGCCGACGGTTCGCGCGTCGCGCCCCAGAGTTGATGACTCATAGATAGGTCCTTATGCTTCTATCGAACCTTTCCGTTCGTCAGCCGGTTTTCGCCACGATGATGGTCATCAGCCTCGTCGTGCTCGGGATCGTTTCCTACGGGGAGTTGAGTGTCGATTTCTTCCCGCAGATTGACATCCCGGTCATCAACATCACGACAGTCTATCCGGGAGTGGGTCCCGAAACCGTGGAAACCGAGGTCACCCGCCGGATCGAGGAGGCGGTTAACCCCATAGGCGGCATCAAGCATGTCGATTCGATCAGTACCGAGGGGTTGTCGTCGGTCACGGTCGAATTCCAGCTCGAGAAAAACCTGAACGTCGCGCTTCAGGAAGTCCAAAACAAGATCAACACAGTGAGAAGCCTGTTTCCGCGAGAAGTGGAGGAGCCGGTCCTGCAGCAGCTCCGGATCGAGGATCTGCCGATCATGACGATTGCGGTTCTCTCTTCCGAGCACGACGCCAAGACGCTCACGACCCTCGCGGAGAAGGTGCTGAAGCGACGTCTGGAGAACGTCTCGGGAGTCGGACAGGTCAGGCTGGTCGGCGCCTCTCGCCGTGAAGTTCAGGTCCTGCTCGACCGTCTGCAGTTGCAGGCTTACGGGTTGACTTATGCCCAGGTCATGCAGTCGCTCCAGCGCGAGAATCTGGACATCCCGGCCGGCAAGCTCGAACAGGGCGCACGCGAGTCGCTCGTCAAGGTGGCGGGCCGAATGAAAGACCCGCGGGATTTCGCCAACATCATCGTGACCGAGAAGAACGGCTACCCCATCAGGCTTTCGGCTCTCGGACAGATCGCAGACGGTATTGAGGAGCAGCGTTCGTTTGCACTGCTGGACGGCAAACCGGCCCTCGCTCTCGAAGTCCAGAAGCAGACAGGGGCAAACACGGTTGACGTTGCCGATCACATCAAGGAAACACTGGCGGTTCTCCAAGGGCAGATGCCGCCGGCCGTCGAGCTTCGCATCGTCCGGGACAACTCCGTGTTCATCGTCGATTCCGTGGAAGACGTCCGTACCACCCTCATCCTGGGCGCCCTTCTCACCGTCCTGGTCGTGTTCACCTTCCTGAACAGCTGGCGGAGCACGGTCATCACCGGGCTGACTCTGCCGGTCGCCGTCATCAGCGCCTTCATCATCATGAAGGCGCTCGGCTTTACGCTCAATGTCATGACCCTCATGGGGCTTTCCCTTGCCATCGGCATGCTCATCGATGACGCGATCGTCGTGCGGGAAAACATCGTCCGCCACATGGAGCACGGGAAGGACCACATGTCGGCAGCGATGGAGGCGACGACCGAAATCGGGCTCGCAGTCATGGCCACCACGTTTACGATTCTCGCCGTTTTTGTCCCGGTTGCCTTCATGGGCGGAATCGTCGGGCGGTTTTTCTACCAGTTCGGCATGACAGTCGGTTTCGCGGTGCTGGTCTCCTTGTTCGTTTCCTTCACGCTTGACCCCATGCTTTCCTCCCGCTGGTACGACCCTGCGGTGGAAACTCACAACCGGCGCAGCTGGTTCGCCCGCTTGCTTCAGAAGATGAACGATTCGCTCAACTTGCTGCAGAAAGTGCTGGCCCGGACGCTCGGCTGGTCGCTGCGCCACCGCCTGATCGTGCTCGCCGTGGGTTTCGCCTGCATCGTCCTCAGCTTCAATCTGCTGGGAAAGATCGGCAGTGACTTCATGCCTGATTTTGACCGTGAAGAGCTGCAGGTGTCCTTCAAAGCTCCGTCAGGAACGACTCTCGCCGAGACGGCGGTGATCGCGCAGCGAATCCATCAGACGCTCAAGCGTTATCCGGAAGTGGCCTACACGGTTGTCACGATCGGAACCGGCACCAGCTCTGTCAACCAGGGATCGATTTACGTCAAACTCACTCCCAAGGACACCCGAGAGAGAACGGACATGGAATTGCGCAAGCTCATGCGGCTGGATTTCGACCGCTGGCCGAGTCTGCAGACCTCCGTCGAGGAGGCCGAGCAAATGGGGGACGCGCGACCGATCCAGATCACCGTCCGCGGCACGGACTTGGATGAAATTACCCGGATCTCGCAGCTGGTGGTGAAGAACGTGGAACGGGTGCCCGGGGCGGTCGATGTCGACACCAGCCTGGATGAACCGCGCCCTGAGGTCCGAGTACGCCTGGATCGCAAGGCCGCTTCGGACCTGGGACTCGATCTCGGCACCGTGGCCGCAACCGTCCGCGGCCTGATTGCCGGCGAGGTGGTCTCGCAATATCAGGACGAGGATGGGGATGCCTTCGACGTCCGCTTGCGCGTCAGGCAGGAACAGCGGCGCTTGAAGGATGACCTGGCGGATATCTACGTTCCGGTTATGGATTTCGGCGGGGCCATTGCCATGATGGGCGACCCGAACACGGCCACCTCCGTTCCGCTCTCACAAGTCGCACAACTGGAAGAGTCCGAAGCGCCTTCCCTGATCAGGCGCCGTGACCTGATGCGCGAAGTGCGGGTTCGAGCTTCGACTCAGGATCGCGCGCTCGGAGACGTCATTGCGGACATCAAGGCGCTTAACGACAAGATCCAACTCCCCCCGGGTGTTTCCATCGGGTACACGGGGCAGTCCGAAGATCTGGCTGAGACGCTTTACTACATGGGTCGGGCGCTCGTTCTCGCCATCGTTTTCATCTACGCCATCCTGGCTTCGCAGTTCCGCAGCTTCTTCCATCCGCTGGCGATCATGCTCTCGCTGCCGCTATCGCTGCTTGGCGTGGCGCTGGCCCTATGGGGCACGAACGGGACGCTCAACATCATGTCGGAGATCGGCTTGATCATGCTGATGGGGCTCGTCACCAAAAACGCGATCCTGCTCATCGACTATGCCAACCGCCAGCAACGGGAAGGAGAGACACGAACCAAGGCCTTGATCACCGCCGCGCGGGTCCGGCTGCGCCCAATCATCATGACCACGACCGCCATGATTTTCGGCATGCTGCCGCTGGCCTTCGAGATCGGTGCGGGATCAGAGATGCGAGCCCCCATGGCCCGCGCCGTCATCGGCGGGCTGATCACCTCGACACTGCTCACGCTGATCATGGTCCCGGTGGTGTACACCTTCTTTGATGACTGGGGCCATCGCCTGCGTCGTTGGTGGCACAGCAACGTGCCAAAGGACATGGAGCTTGAGGAACCGGCGCCCGAGCCGGAGTTGGCGGCACGCCGGTAGGCGAGAGGCACGCCGGAGATGTTCGGAGGCCCATCCTCCACCCCAGGTCGTCAGACGACCGGTGTTCCGCGGTCCGTTCGTAGTTCCGCCTTCAGGCGGGTACTTATAAACGTAGACCCTGCTAAGGCTTAGCCTGAAAAGCCCGCCTGAAGGCGGAACTACGAAGGGTGCAGGCCCATCCTCCACCCTTTTTCAACACCCTCGCTTGCAAAGCCGGCGTGCGATGCGCTGCGTCGTACTCACGTCGTCAGTCCGTCCCCTTCCCTTCCTTCTCCTCCTTCTTCTCCTCACCCTTAAACACGTCGTTTCGCAGGAATTTTTGTGGATCCCAGGGCGCTTTGCCCCCGCCGAGCCAACGGTGGAACCAGTCGAGATGCACGTCGTAATAAAAAGCCATCTCGTACCAGCTCGGCCAGTGGCCGGCATTAGGAAAGACCACGAGCCGCGAGGGCACATTCTTCTTCTGGAGCGCGGTGAAAAACTCGAGGCTTTGGGTGTAAGGTACGCGGAAGTCAAGCTCGCCGGTTATCACCAGGGTCGGGGTCTTGAAGTTCTGCACATACTCGGACGGCGACCATTTCCGGTAGGCGTCTGAGTTCCAAGGTTGCCCGCACAGGTCCTTTTCCACAAACCAGAGCTCCTCGGTTGAGCCATACATGGCGGGCAGGTCATAAACACCCATCATGGAAGCAATCGCTTTGAACCGATCCGTATGGCCGGCAAACCACATCATCATGTAGCCGCCGTAAGACCATCCCATGGCACCGATTCTCGACCGATCGACATAAGGGAGCGCCTCGAGCCCGTCAGTCACCTTCATCAGATCCTGGAAGACTCGTCCGCCCCAGTCGCACGCAATGGCATTTACAAAGTCCTGCCCGTAACCGTTCGATCCGGTCGGATTGGCGAACGCCACGATATAGCCCTTGCCCGGATAAACCTGCCAGTCGCCCCGGTAGGAGTCGACCCACTGCTGTTGCGGTCCTCCGTGGACATTCAGTATCAGCGGGTACTTCTTGGACGGATCGAAGCCGTGCGGCTTGACGACGAATGTGTGGACCTGGTAGTTTCCCGCTCCCGGAAACCACATCTCCTCGGCCGGGCGGATATCAACTTCCTGGACCAGCTCTTGGTTGAACCCAGTCAGCTGCTTGCGCCCGCTTCCATCCGCGCTCACTGAGAAGATCTCGGGTGGATCGGCGATCGCCCGTCGTGCGTAAACCAGCTTTTTCCCGTCAGCCGCCAACTCCCATCCGGTGATGGTCGCGTCGGTAAAAACTTGCGAGATGGCGGCTGATCCCGCATCGATTTTATACAGCGGATTTCGACCCTGTACCTCGGCCTGAAAGAAAATCGTCCGGGAATCAGGTGACCAGGCGACTTCGTCAACCCAATTGTCAAAGCTCTTGTGATCGGTCAGGTAGCGGACCGACTTGGACTGACGATCGTAAAGCGCGATTCGAAAAAGGTCGGATTCATAGCCCGGGCTGGCCTGGCTTCTGTAAGCGATATAACGGCCGTCAGGCGAATAGAGGGGAGAGCCGTCCCAGCCGTCATTCGCATCGGTGATATTGACCGCGGATTTCTCGGTCAGCTCTCCTTCGATCGGCGTTATCCAGAGGTCGGCATTGGTCGTGGATGCCTGATCGGGCTCACGGTTGGAAACAAAACACAACTCCTTCGAGTCGGGGGAGAAGTCATAGCCTCGCTCGCCGCCCAGCGAAAAAATGGGGCTCACCCAGCGTCCGGGAGTCAAATCGCGAACCACCTCGCCGGTTGCTGCGTCAACCAGCAGGACGTGGTTCACCTTGCCGTCCGCCCAACTGGTCCAATGCCGGTAGAGAAGGTCGTCCGCCATGTGGACCTTGAGCTTGCCTTTTTCCCATGTGGTCTTGATCTTCTCGTTACATTCGCTGTCCGCGCCACACTCAGGAAACACCTCAGACGCCGCTGCCAGCCACTTGCCGTCTGGAGACCAGGCCGGGTCGCCGACCCCCATCGGGAATTTAGTCAGCTGTTTCGCCTCGCCCCCGTCAACGCGCATCACATGAAGCTGTGGATTGCCCTCTACAGGACGAATGAAGACAAAACGGCGGCCGTCCGGCGCGAACACCGGCGACGTGTCCGAGTGCTGTCCGAAGGTCATTTGTCGCCGATTGGACCCGTCCGAATTCATCATCCAGATCTCGGACCAGCTCTTTCCTTTGGACAGATCGTAACGCTGGACCGCGAATACAACCGTGGTCCCGTCCGGACTGAGCGAGGGACTTCCGGGAAAGGCCGTGCGATAGTAATCCGCAATCTCGAAGGCCTTCTTGGCGGGTTGGGCCGTCAACAGCATGCCGCAGGCGGCCAGGAAAAAGGGCACACTTCTCAATAGGTGCTTCATTTGCTGAGTTTAGCATTCCCGGGGAGCGCCGGCATCCCGCTGGGCATCAGCAAACAGAGCCGCAAGCCCAGCGCTTTCCAGCGGAGCGCGTCGGATGCGTGCAGTGATCAGAAATCATTAAGCTGGGCCGACGAAGCTTTCTTGTCGAAGGCGTGGTGATTGCACGCACCCGACGCGCTCCGCTGAAAAGCGCTGCGCTTGCGGCTCTGTGGGATCTCGCTTGCGGCTCTGTTTGGTAATGCCGGACCCGGATAGCGTTGTTCGCATCTCGCCCTGCGCCCCAGTTTGTGGTATCTACTCTGCTGAGATGAAACAAGATCGACTGGTTTCCCTGGATGCCTTCCGCGGGTTCACGATTGCCGGGATGATCCTGGTGAACAATCCCGGCACCTCGTCGGCCGTGTATCCTCCGCTGCGGCACGCTCAATGGCATGGCTGGACTCCGACCGACCTGGTCTTTCCCTTCTTCCTGTTCATCATGGGCGTCTCGATGAACCTGTCGTTGGCCCGAAGGCAGAACTCCACGCGCACCGGAATTTACTTCAAGATCCTGCGCCGGGCGCTGATCATCTTCGCCCTCGGGATACTGCTCAATGCCTTTCCTGATTTCGACTTAGGGACTCTGCGCATCGCCGGGGTGTTGCAGCGGATTGCGGTCGTCTACCTGATCGCTTCGCTCATTGCCATCCATGTCCGGATCAAGACGGAAGCGATAACGGTCGCAGCGCTGCTGGTGGCCTACTGGCTGCTCATGCGGTTCGTCCCCGTCCCGGGCTACGGCGCCGGGAATCTCACTCCGGAAGGAAACCTCGCGACTTATCTGGACAGCCTGCTGCTTCCCGGGCGCCTGTACCGGCAGACCTGGGACCCGGAGGGGATCCTGAGCACCATTCCTGCGGTTGCCACCGGGCTTCTGGGGCACCTGACCGGATATCTCATCCGTTCCAACCTGGACAAATTGCGAATTGCCGGATGGTTGTTCGTACTCGGCTGGTTCGGGATGCTCGCCGGCTGGATCTGGGGCATCTGGTTTCCCATTAACAAGAACCTCTGGACCAGCTCGTACGTTCTCTTCACGGCCGGCGCGGCGCTCGAGTTCCTCGGCGTCTGTTACTGGCTGATCGATGTCTGCGGCTGGAAGAAGTGGGCACACCCTGCCGTGGTTTTCGGGATGAATGCAATTCTGGTCTATGTTCTCTCCGGAATCGCCGGTGATTTGACGAACGTCAGGGTGGGCGGCCAGACGCTCAAGGAGTGGATCGTCGCACACCTGTTCGCCTGGTGGGCTTTGCCGATTAACGCCTCACTGCTCTTCGCGATTCTGTACGTGGCGCTGTGGTGGCTGGTCATGGACCTGTTCTATCGCCGCAGAATCTTCATAAAGATTTAGGCCGGGGTCCGGCTAAACAAGTAAACTACGCTCCATGAAGAGTCAGAAATACCGCCCCTCAGACTGCCGGCCGGGTCTTGACCGCCGCGATTTCGTTCGCTTTGCCGCCGGCGCTTGCGCCGCGGGCTCCTCCCTGGTCCTCGGCGTCCCGCTTTTCGGACAAGGGCAGCCGCGGCCCCCGGAACCCGAAACCAATATCGCGGATTTTCTGAAAACGCCCAGAACGAAGCACTCGCTCCCCGGCCCTTTCCCGGGGAAAGTCGTCGAGATTAAGGAGCCGGCCTGCCTCGTTCACGACAAGTTCGACCAGGCCGTCATCAACAGGATGGTCGAGAAGGGCATCACCACCTTGACCGGCATGGATCTGACAAAGAGTTTCCGGATGTTTTTCGACAAGGATGACGTGGTCGGATTGAAAGTCAATCCGGTGGGACCACCACTCATCAACACGCGGCCCGAGCTGATCGAAGCCGTGATCCAGTGGTTGTCGGGCAACGGCATCCCGAAGAAGAACATCGTCATCTGGGACCGGTTTGATTACATGCTAAGGGACGCGGGCTATACGGCCGAGCGATTCCCCGGTGTCCAAATCGAGGGTCTGCAGACGATGGACGAATCGGAGAACGGGACCAGATGGAGGGATGCGTCGGGGAAGCACGTGAGTACCGACAACTTCGACCTGAACGTCTACTACTTCGCGAAGGGAATCCTCGGCAAAGGCGTCAGGGGCTACAAGGATGATACGTTCTACCTGAACCAGCACGTGTTCGCGGGCGAATACTCGTATTTTGGCAAGCTGGTGACACAAAAGCTGACGAAGATCGTCAACCTGGCCGCCTACAAGAACACCGGCAACGGGATCTCCATGGCGACCAAGAACCTGGGTTACGGGGCCTTGTGCAATACAGGCCGCCTGCACACCCCGCTGTTTTTCAAAGTCTGCACCGAGGTGCTCGCCGCTCCCGTAATCCGTGATCGCCTGGTATTGAATATCACCGACGGCTTGCGGGGCCAGTACGAAGACGGACCTGGCCTGAATGCGCAATTCGTCTATCCGAATCACTCACTGCTCTTCGCCACCGATCCTTTCGCACTCGACATGATCTGTCACCGGCAGCTCGTCGCCAGGCGCAAAGCGGCCGGGATCAAGGTCAACGAACATCCTATCTACACAGATTATCTGCGCTACGCTGAAAAGCTCGGCCTGGGCATCAGCGACCCGGCCAGGATCAAGTACGAGCTGCTTTGACGGACGAGAATTCGCTATGCTTTCCATCCCGCTTCTCGTTTCACTGCTGGCTGCCGCTCCCACCACGCGCGACCTTCTTCCGCCCGATGGGTTTCTCGGGAAATGGCAGAAATCAGGCGTCGCGAGGGTTTTTCGCGGGGCTGATCTTTACGGGCATATCAACGGCGGCTCCGAGCTGTTCCTCGAATTCGGATTCGAGGAACTCGTGGTTCAAGACTACAAGAGCGGGGCGGATGAGCTTTCCCTCGAGCTTTACCGGATGACCGATCCGGTGGCCGCCACCGGGATTTATCTGATGAAGGCCGGTGCTGAGTCCTCCGGCCGACTCTCCTTCGCGCACACTTTCAGTCCCTACCAGTTGCTGTTCGCCCGAGACCGGTATCTCATCATTCTGAACAATCTGGACGGGAAGCAGGAGATGGAGCCCGAGATGATCGAGCTGGCGCGCCACCTTGCAGGCCGCCTGCCTGAACAGCCCGGCCCGACGCCGGTCCCGGCGCTTTCCTCACACGGCCTGCTTCCCGGCACGACGCGGTTCATTCGCGGTTCTTACGCCCTCCAATCTGTCTTCACGCTCGGCGCCGGCAACATTCTCTCTTTGTCTCCCGGCCAGACGGCCGTTTCCGGCGACTATGAGGTGGCCGGGAAGAAGTGGACACTGATCCTCTCGGACTATCCCACACCGGCGCTGGCACGCGGGGCCTTTGACTACCTGGTCGGACACCTCGACCCGTATCTGAAGCCAATCGGCCGGGGGAACGGTCGCCTGGTTTTTGAGGACTACAACTCCGAATACGGCCTGGTCGCCCTCTCCGGTTCACGCCTGGAAATCACGGTCCACCTGAAGCAGAAACCGTGAAGGAGCTGGGGCTCAGGCTACTCCCCGCAAACCCGCAAGCCGAGGGTAAATTTGTTCTTGCACGCTCAGCCCGTGTTCTGCCCCCCGCGCGCCACGCGCTGTCATTCGGAACAAATCAACCCTGCCCGCAAGCCTAAATCTCCTTGCGTCTGTGGCGAATTCCGGGCAATATCACTGTGTTTTGGCGAGGAGGACCAGATGGGCCAAACAGTTCTTATCGTGGATGATTCGCGGCTGGCAAGATCGACCATCCGGAAATATCTCATGCAGATGGGGCTGGAAGTGGTAGGCGAGGCGGGGAATGGACGTGACGCAATTGATCTCTTTACTCAGCTTTCGCCGGACCTCGTCACCCTGGACATCACCATGCCTGAAATGGATGGCCTGTCTGCTTTCAGGGAGATACGCAAACGAGCGCCTGAGGCGGCAGTCCTTCTCGTGACTTCACTCGACCAGAAGTTCATTGCGGAGGAGGTCGCGAATGATCCTCATGGCGGCTTCATTCCGAAACCGTTCTCGAGTTTTGACCTGCTGAAGGCCGTACGCCGGGTTTTGCGTTGGGAAGAGTCGGCGGATAGTTCCATGGAGGTGTAAGAGAATGTCGAGCTGGAATCCCGAATTGAGCGAGGAACAGACTGACTCTTTGAGAGAGGTCGGAAACATTGGCGCCGGGCACGCTGCCTCTGAGTTGGCACAGCTGATCGGAAGAAAGTGCGTGGTCAGCATTCCAGAGTTGCTTTGCCTGGATTCCGCCGGGATCGCGAGGTTCGTCGAAAACCCCGATGCCATGGCAGTGGCGTTGCACTTGGACATGCTGGGCGACATTCCCGCAGAGATGCTGGTGCTCACCCGACGGGCCCATGCCCAGCGGATGCTGGATTACATGAGCCCGACCTCTGCCCCGAATGCGGAGCGAAACCAGGAAGCCTTTCAGCTGGCTCTCCGGCAGCTTGGCGAAGTCCTGACCAGATCCTTCGCCAACGCCATTTCGCAGTTCCTGGGGACCACCGCCCGGTATTCGTTCGCGGACGCCGCCGGGCCGGGGGACCCGGACGCGGTTTCCACCCTGCTCAGCGCATCAACCGACGGCGCCGGCTCCTACCTGGCCATCCACGCCGATTTCTTTGACGTCGACAAGACGTTCGAAGGAAAACTGGTTTACCTTCTCAACACGAAAGCGCAGAAGATGATCTTGGAGAGAATTGAGCAGTTCCTCAGTTGACGCTTTTTTCCCTCGTTACAGAACCGCCGCCCCCGCTTACGGAGTCGCGGCCCCGCCAGAGCGCCACCCTCGCAGCGAGGGTGGCCTGGACTTTGGCGAAAATAAACAGATGTGTGAACGTTTTTTACGCCGAAGGCGTTAG
>JBHGBF010000145.1:0-13868 GCA_041946865.1 Acidobacteriota bacterium
AGCGCTTCCAGTTATAGCTCTTTCGCTGGCTGCGTCGGTCGGTTATTCGCCCTATCTGTAGGCCGCCTTCACCTTAAGCAAAGACCGCCACAACCGGGAGTACTGCCTGTCGGAGATTCTCAGCATGTTGGCCGAATCCGGGTTCAAGACAGATCGGTTGACCACGATAGACGTCTATTTCAGGAACGAAAAGAGAGCCGGGCGTTTGAGGCTGCTCATGTGGATGGTCAGAGCAGGAGCGTCACCGGATCCCCGTACGGCGGCGACTCCATTTTCGTCGTTGCCCGCAAGACCGGCCCTGTGGCCAGTCGTTATCCGGCATTGTTCTATGACGTTGAGAAGCCGGCCTGATGAAGATCCTCATGTATTATGTACTCCATGTTCCATCCCTTCCGCTGCGGGATAGCGCGGTACACCGAAGATCTTCTGCTTGCCCTTGAAAAGCGGGAGCTGCCCGTCAAGAGAGTGAACGCCAGGTTTTGGGAAGTACATCGCCCGGATATCTGCGGTTCCGTCCCCGGCCGCGCGGGAAGAATGCTGCAGCTTCTTTACAATAAGCTGGCATATCGTTTGTACAGGAACCCGCCCGAAAGTCAGGGCTCGATCCGCCACTATCAAATCAGCGGAAATCCCGAGACCATTTACCTCCTCAAGGATTTCCGTCACACCGGCGGCCCCAGGGTGGTGACCGTTCATGATGCGGAGAAGAGCGGAGCCCCGGTCTGATCCATGCCTGCCGCTCTGATTCGAGATATCAGTCGTCTCAAAGAGCGTTTTACGCCGTACTGGATGTCTCTGAGCTTCACCTGCTGGAACTGTGTTCAGCCATCCACCATCTTAGCCTTTCGAGAAGACTTCTGCGCCAGCCCTCCACACGCTACGAAGGTTTGAGCCTGGTTATCGACACGTTGATCAAAAGGCCTCCGTGCACGGCCAGGGCGTTAGGGATTGTCGCTCTGCACAAGTCGAGGAGACTCCTCTTAAACTTCAGAACCTTGCTTGATCCTGCCCAAAGAGCAGAATTGTGATCGAGCCTCTGAGACCTGTTTCTGTGAGCATTCCGTGCTAAAGGCGGCACTACAAGCAGGACTGAGGCGATTACTTCTGGCGCTCTGTATGCCTTGACATCCTAGGTATCTTGGACTATTCTTCATATCTAGATTGTCTAGGCACAAAGATCGAACACCAAAGGACGCGGACCTGCTGCAGGGAACGCTCGACATGCTGATCTTGAAGGTCGCCGCGCTGGGACCGATACATGGATATGCGATAGTCGGGCGAATTAGGCAGATTTCAAGGGACGCCCTTCAGATTCGGCAGGGTTCGCTCTATCCCGCGCTGTACCGACTGGAAAACCGAGGGTGGCTCAAATCCGAATGGAAGACGACCGAAGGCGGCCGCGAGGCCAGGTACTATTCGCTGACGAAAGCCGGACGCCTGCAGCTCGAGGCGGAGACTGCGGGTTGGAAACGTCTGTGTGAAGCGATTTCGCTGGTTCTCAAGGTGGCGGAGTGAAGGAGCATCGGGGATGAAATGAAATGGGTCGGCTGGTTTAAGCGGCGGCAGTGGGAACGGCGAATGGACGCCGAATTCAGGTTTCATCTTGACAGCCAGGTCAACGACTACATTAACCAGGGATTCAGCCGAGAGGAGGCGGAGTTGCGTGCGCGCCGGGAGTTTGGTCCACTGGATCTCGCCAAGGAGGAGTGCCGCGACGAACGACCGCTGGAAGCACTGGATCGCTTCTTGCGAGACATTCGTTACGCTTTCCGCTCACTCGCCAGGAGCCCCGGATTCGCCGCCGCGGTGATTCTCACTCTGGGTCTGGGAATTGGCGCAACCACCTCAATCTACAGCGTCGTCTACGCGGTCCTGCTGAAACCTCTGCCTTACCGGCAGGAGAACAAGCTGGTCAGCGTAGAGGTCAGCGTGCCGCAGCTTGGCGACCAGTTTCCGTTCCTGCCGCCCCGCATACAGGACTTCCTGCGATGGCGCGAAGCGCGCACTGCCTTCGCTTCCATGGCCGCGTCAGTCCCGATTCAAAGGAATCTCACGGGAGACGGAGAACCGGAGCGTCTGAACGGCGCGCGCGTCTCGGCAAATTTCTTTTCAGTCTTGGGCGTGCCGGTTGGCCTGGGACGCGGATTTGTTCCAGAAGAGGAACAGCCGGGACGAGACCGTGTCGTGGTCATCGGGCACGAGCTGTGGAGCAGGCGATTTGGTTCCGACCCCGGGCTCCTCGGCAGGAGTATTACTCTTAACGGAATTAACCATCGGGTCATTGGTGTCGCTTTGCCGGCGCTGCCCGTTCCCAACCTGACGAGTCGTACTCGAGAGCAGGGACGCCTGGACTTCTGGATACCTCTGGCGCTTTCCGAGGGGGAACTGCGGAACCGGGGCAACTGGAATTATGGAGTGCTGGCCCGGCTCGGGCCCGGCGCTGATCCGGAGGTCGGGCGGCTGCAACTGGAGGGCATGCTGAGAGACGGGCTTCGCAAAGACTTGCCTGAGGCCAGGATCGAGGCCTTCATCCGCCTGACACCGGTTCGCGAGATCTACGTCGGCAACGTCCGGCTTCGACTGCTTCTGCTGCTGGGAGCTTCAGGCACTTTGCTGCTGATTGCCTGCGCCAATGTCGCGAATCTGTTCCTGGCGAGAGCCGCGAACCGAGCTGGAGAACTCGCCACCCGTATAGCGCTAGGCGCAGGACGGGGGCGCATCGTGCGACAGATGCTCACAGAAAGCACGTTGCTGGCCGTCCTGGGCGGATTTCTTGGGATCATGATCGCACTGAGCGGCGTCCCGGTGCTGCTCGCATATGGTCCGGGCGACTTGCCGGCTCTAATGGCCGGGACCGGTGTGAACTGGAACGTTCTGTGTTTTGCGCTTGCCGTCAGCCTGCTTACCGGCGCGGCATGCGGAGTCTTCCCTGCCTTGCGAGCCTGCCGGGCCCAGGCGGGCATGACGCTGCGCGAAACAGCGCGAGGCTCTCTGGCAGGCGGCGGCGCAGCAAGGTTTCGTCGCCTGTTGATCGGCACGGAAATGGCATTGGGGACCGTTCTGCTGGTGCTGGCCGGTTTGTTTCTCCAGAGCTTTGTCAAGGTGATCACGACCGACCGGGGTTACGAGGTCGACGGTGTGTTGTCGGTGGAGTTGCCGCTTTCCGGTCCCGGCTACGAGTCTCTTGATCGCCGGATTGCTTTTTACCGGGAACTGATCGAACGCGTAAGGAGTATTCCCGGGATTGTTGCCGCCGGCGCCATAAGCGACTTGCCGAGCGGCCAGGAAACCGGCACCACAACGATCTTTCGGAAGGACGATACCAATGCCGCGAGCGTCGTCTTGGAAAGACCGGTCGCTGGAGTTCGCTGTGCCACACCGGGCTATTTTGCGGCCGGCGGCAGCGTCCTGCGGGCCGGGCGGGTGTTCGGCCAGTCCGAATCGACTCGCGTCGCGCTGATCAGCGAGAGTCTGTCCAGACGTCTTTGGCCTGGAGAAGCCTTCCCGCTTGTCATTGGGCGCCAGGTGCGGCAGGGTGACGTCACCGGACCTCCAATAACGGTGCTGGGAGTCGTGTCCGATTTCCGAACCGGCGCCCTGGATCGCGAACCGCTCCCGCAGATCTATCGCCCCTACAACCAGGCGCCCCGCGGGAGGATGACCCTGCTGGCCCGAACGGCACAAGAGCCTGCGATGCTTGCCGGTGCGCTTCGAAACGAGGTCAGGCAGATGGCGCCGGATATTCCCGTTCCTGCCGTGCGCACGATGAGAGAGATCCTGTCCGCAGCAGTCGCCCCGCGTCGATTCCTGATGGCGCTGACTTCCCTGTTCGCTGCGCTGGCCTTGACCATCGGCGCCGTCGGCGTCTACGGAATGGTCAGCTATTCGGTGACTTGCCGAACGCGGGATATCGGGCTGCGCATCGCCCTGGGCGCCATCCGAAGCGACGTGATGCGCTGGGTCTTCTCGCAAGGCATGCGACCGGTCTTGACTGGACTTCTGGTCGGATTGGGCGGGGCTGTCGCCCTGGCAAGAGCGTTACGCAGCCAGCTGTTCGGGATCACTCCCACGGATCCGCTCTCGCTGTGCGCGGTCGCGCTCATCTTGCTGTCTGCGTCGGGCCTGGCCTGCTACCTGCCCGGGCGGCGCGCCGCTGCCTTGGACCCTGCAACCGCCCTGCGGCATGAATGAAGCAAACACGCTGCACCTGGTGGCTGTCTTCGGCGCGATCACGGACAAAACACCGGAGCAACAGTCTTGAGCCCGAACCTGAACACCATCTCCCGGCTGGAAACTCGTTTTCAGACCCTCGGGAATCGGGTGAATACCTGCACTGGCCCCTTATTCCATGGCGCGACTACTCGCGGCTGATCGGGTACTCGGTGCACAAGTAGTGAACCGGCAGACAGTCCTCCTCAATTCGAGGAAACCGGCCGACCGGCTCCAGAAAGCGATTATCCGCCTGGTCATCGTTCACGGCGGAGACTTCTCCCGCCACGACAGGACCGCCTGCTTCGTCGGCCCAGAACTCGTGGTACATACGGGCCGGAATCGTCAGGGATTCCCCGCGGCCCAAGACCACCTCGGCGCCGGGCGGATAGCTCTTTTTCACCCCGTCCCTGGAAACCACCACGTCCGTGTCCGCCGGCTTTTCCTCTGCCGAACTGTCGTAGATCCGGAAGACCAGCTTGCCTCCGTATCGGTTGATGATGTCCTCGGTCTTCGACCAGTGGAAATGGAGCGGACACCGTTGACCGGGCTGGATGATAATGATCTTCTCGCAGTAGGTTTTGACCCGGTATTCCGGGATCGTGGGGTGGCCGTTCCGAACGGTAAAGATGACCAGGCCCGCCTTATCGAACCGGCCCAGGCCGAAATCTGTGACGTCCCATCCCAGCCTGCACGCGCGGATTTCATCACACTCCGGCCCCTTGCGCTTCCAGTCCTCAGTCGACCAGTACGCGAAAGGAGGGAGGCTCATGTTTGACCGATGCAAGAGTTCCTTGGCATCGTTAATCAGCCGGTTGATTTCAGATCGCTTCATGGACTGACCTCCGTTTCAACCCTGCCTGATTGCGGCAAATACTCGGCGGCTCGGCCAATGTCAACCCGAGTTGATCGATTCTTCCGTGAGTAGTTCCAAGCGCCATACACATCTTCTGCCTCAAAGTGGTCTGAGTTTGGCGAGGGCAATAAGCAGAAACACGTCCGCGTTTCGCCCCCAGCGGGGGCGGATGTTTATAGTTTTACCGCAGAAAGGCTCAGGCGCCCCAACGGGGCGCGACGCTTGCTTTGTCGCCCTACAAGACCAGCACTTGGCGCCACCTGGCATAAGTCGCCCAAAGAATAGCTCAATTCAGTGAATACCTGTCCCCTACATACCGGTGCTATTATCGCCGGCGTGGATATCGAGGATCTCATTTATCTTCCGTTTGACAAGACTTGGGCGGAGATCGTGCGGGGCGGGTTGGAGGAGTTGGCCAAGGCTCGATATGGGGCCAGATGGGAGAAGAAACTCCAAATTCGGGTCAATGGGGAAACGACTGAAGGAGCCGCGCCGTTCGCGGCATTGATTCCAGCAGGGCAGCCGGGGTCGGGGCCGTACGGGGGAATGAGTTTTGTGTTGTTTCCTTCCCGTGGAAGACCGGCGCTGGTTTCCCTGGTAGTCGGCACCAACGGGCTGGCTCCGGATGAACTGGCGCTAGGCCGACCCGGACATGCCCGGAAATGCGCTGCGATCGCGAGGTGGGTCCGAGAGAAGAGCCTGGCTGAAGAGGCTTGGGCCAAGCGCGATCCCGTTCGCATCGATCAGGGATTGCCGAAGGCGGTCAAGAGCATTCTGGCCGAGGATTACGGACCGGCCGTGGAGAAGTACGAGAAAGTCATCTACGCCAGTTTCATCCCCCATGCGGATCCTGCCGGGAGGTCTAAGGCTGCCCAGGCGGCGCTGGCATTCCTGGATCTGCTCGCCGATGAGCATGACCTGACTGTGTTGAAAGACTTCCAGTCCCAAGCGCAGGAGATCCGAAACTCCTGGGTGGATTGTGTCCTGCCCCGGATCGAGCAGTGGGAAGTTGAAACACTGCTTAGAGATCGACGCTTCGTCATCCTGGAGGGACCGCCCGGCACGGGGAAGACGAGGATGGCTCAGGAAATCTTGCGAGGGTCATTCAGCAACCGGGGAACCACGATCCAGTTTCATCCGGGGACAACCTACGAGAGCTTCATCGGGGGCCTGGCTCCTGATGTGAAAGGCGACTCGACGGTCGGTCTGAGATTCCTCCCGAAGCGCGGGCATCTCATGGACATCGCCGCCTTAGCCTTCGCTGATCCGGACCACGCGTATCTGCTTCACATCGATGAAATCAACCGTGCCGACCTCTCCAAGATACTCGGCGAGGCCATCTACCTCTTCGAGCCGCTCGAACTCGGTCGTTCGGTAACTTTGGCTCACGACTTCGGACCGTCATTTGGCTCGAATCTCCGTTTGCCTCCCAACCTGTATGTTCTCGGGACGATGAACAGCGCCGACCGAAGCATCGCGATTCTTGATGTTGCAGTTCGCCGTCGTTTTGCGTTTGTAACGATGTGGCCGGACCCCGGCGTGCTCGATGAGCAGAAGGTGCACCCCCTCATGAAAGAGGCTTTCCACCGTCTCTTGACTGAGTTTCTCAATGAGGCTGCCGACGACGCCTTCGTCCTCATGCCGGGTCACGCCTACTTCCTCGATCGGGGGCAGGACCCCGGGCGAGTACTTCGCACTACGCTTCGGCCTCTGCTGCTTGAGTACCTGCAACAGGGGTACCTGGCGGGATTTGCCGACGGCATTCGTGCTTATCTTGATTGGCTGGAGACGGTAACCGATTCTCCGGACTCCAAGGTGGATTAGCGAACATGACCGCCCGACAAGCAAGCAAGTCGAGAAAACCAGTCGCGAGAGTCACGTGGCGACGGCGGGAACCTGTCAGGCCGATCGGTGGTTGTCAGCGCCTGGTTGATACGACTGAAGTGCCGATCTCGGCTCGCGCCTGGCTGGGTGAGGCCGGCACGAGGAATCCGGCCGAGGCCGCCGAGAGAAGGGCCGAAAGTCTTGTCAAGACCAATTCCGGCATACTCCGAGACTTCAAAATTGAGGCCGATGTGCGCCGTCGGGACGGAGAGCCGGTCGTGATTTTTCGAACGCAGTCTAGGGTCGGAGCACTTCCGCTGCTCTCGCCAGTGACCGGCCGGCCCGATTTCGGTCTCATCATCGAGCCCAGGTTTCCTTGGACGTCTATCGGCGAAGTACTCAACGCGACCGGTTTCCGCGTCGTGCCGCAGCTGCTTCCCTTGCCGGACCTGCCGTATTCAGACCGTCGCATTCCTCCCTGGGTTCTGTCCACGATCGTTCTCGCCCGGATGAAGCATCTCCTTGATCAGCTGGGCCGCCGGTTCGTTATGGCCACTTCGGACCTGCCGTTCCCGAAGGGTTCCGTCAATTGGCCGGAATATGCCGGCGAACGACTGCCGAGGGCCAAGGCTTTGTCTGTTCCGTGCACGTATCCCGACCTCCG
This sequence comes from Acidobacteriota bacterium, assembly GCA_041946865.1. Lineage (GTDB taxonomy): Bacteria > Acidobacteriota > UBA6911 > RPQK01 > RPQK01 > RPQK01. The sequence goes on from JBHGBF010000145.1 coordinate 7,554, forward strand.
GGACGATGAGAAGCTGAGAGGAGCCATCCATTTTGTGCTTTCCGAGCACCGTTCATCCCTCATGGGGCAGCGATTTGCGGGGGTGGTTGTATTGGAGCTGCTGGCTCTGTGCGAAGCTCTTCTTGCCCGCGTCGCGGGCTCCGTGCCGCGGCGGCCACACGAAGCTGATTTCAGAGGCTGGTATCGACAGTCGATCGTGTCTCGTGTCTTTTCCGAGGGTCTTCAGGCGATCGAATGGACCGTCGAGGAGCGCGGTCTGGCGGGCTTGAGCGAGCTGGCCGGCCTCTCCTGGCGTCTCGATATGGAGACGTTTTTCGAAGGATGGGTCGAAACGGTGGTGGCGGCGGCAGGCCGCGACGTGGGGGCCTCGGTGCAAGCAGGCCGAAGGGAGCAAACACGGGTGGCCCTTGATTGGCGCCCCTCCTTTGTCGGCTCGCAGCGGTCCTTGCTGCCTGATGTCGTTCTTTCCACTGCCGATACTACCGTTGTCTTTGACGCAAAATACAAAGAGCACGGCGAGGAGATTCAGCGCTCGGGCTGGCGAAGCCTTGGAGACGAAGTCCGGGAACGACATCGCGACGATCTCTTGCAAGTTCTCGCCTACTCGGCGCTTTACGACACTCCACGCGTGGTTTCCTGTCTGGTCTATCCCTGTCGCCCCGATACCTTCGCCGATCTGAAATCCCGAGACCGGGTCGTCAGCCGGGCAATCGTTCATGCCTCACCAAGGCGACGGGTCGAGCTTGCTTTGGCCGCCATACCAATGGCGGCAGAGACTCGGCCCATAGTTGAAGCCTTGCGGGACGTAGTGTTGCGGCCCGTCGGCTGATGCCGTCGATACCGGCGAGATCCCTCGTCGAGCCACGCCTCAAAGCTTGCCTCAGGGCGCCTTGGACGACACTCGCGCGCGTTGCCGCAAGGCCCCTGTGCCCGCTGGCCTTGGCCAGCATGGCCGGCGGGTTTCGAGCCGGCTTCTCAGCCCGCGCGAGGTCAGGTGACCGCGCGTCAGGACCGGGCCCGCGGCGGGGCTGTCGAGGCAACTACAGTGATCGGCCCGGCGCCGGCGTCGGCCGCCGAGATCACGGCCCTGAACGGCGCCTTAGTGAGCTGTGGGCGCTGAATACCGTGACTGGCCCCCCTATTTCGCCCCCAGTTCTTGTACACTTCCAGGAGTGGCCTGATGGAACTGATGAAAGCAGATGAATCGTCGATCAACTCTCGCGTAGCCGGGCAGGCAAGCCTGAAGTCGCCACGATTACGCGGCCACTGGCTGGACATCGCCCTCTTGCTGGGGCCCGGGGTGTTCAAGCTCTTGTTACATCTCGTGACTATCAGGGGGTACGGGCTGCACGGGGACGAGCTTTACTACCTGGCCTGCAGCGACCATCTGGACTGGGGCTACGTCGATCATCCGCCTCTATCTGTGGCTCTGCTCAAGCTCTTCCGGCTCGCACTGGGAGACTCGTACTTTTCCATTCGTCTACTGTCGGCGATTGCCGGCGCCGCCACGGTTATGCTGACGGGGCTGCTTGCCCGCCGCATGGGCGCAGGAAGGTTTGGGCAGTTGCTGGCGTCGGTTTGTGTGATCGTGGCGGGACTGTATCTGGCGATCGGCCACTCCTTCTCGGTAAATGCGCTCGACCTGCTCTTCTGGGCAGCCGCCTTCCACGTGATGATCTCCATCCTGAACGGCGGACCAACCAGGAACTGGCTCTGGCTGGGAGTGGTCTGCGGTTTGGGAATGCAGAACAAGATAAGCGTGCTGTTTCTCGGCCTGGGACTGATGGCGGGGCTGCTGGTTACCCGGCAGCGGCGTCTGCTGCTCAGCCGCGGACCCTGGCTTTGCGGCCTGGTTGCCGGAATTCTATTCGTGCCTCAAATCGCCTGGCAGATCGCAAACGGCTGGCCGACACTGGAATTCATGCGTAATGCCCAAACGCAGAAGAACCTTGCGCTGCCCTTTCTGGATTTCGTCAAGGAGCAGGTTTCTCTGCTGAATCCCTTTACTTTTCCGATCTGGGCGGCGGGACTCTTCTTCCTCCTTTTTCGCGCACGTCTGCGCCCTTATCGCTGTCTGGGTTGGTGTTACGTTGTGCTTCTCGCGTTTTTCGCTTCGTCGGGAGGGAAGCCTTACTACCTCGGGCCGGTCTATTCGTTGTTGTTCGCAGCTGGAGCCTTGGCTGTCTCTTTGGCGGTGTCTCGTTTTTGGCCCAGGGTCTTGCTCCTGGCGCTTGTGCTTGCCGGCGGGGCAGCGGGCGCCCCGATGGCGCTCCCGATACTTCCGGTCGACAGTTTCATCCGGTACTCGCGCGCCCTCGGCGCGAAACCATCCAGCGGCGAACGCTTCAAAGAGGGGGATCTACCGTCATACTTCGCGAACATGTTCGGCTGGGACGAACTGGCCCGCGTAGTTCACTCTGTCTATGAGTCGTTACCCCCCGAGGACCAGCGACGTTGCGCCATTCTGGGCCGGAACTACATGCAGGCGGGAGCGATCGACTACTACGGCAGAAGGCTGGGGCTTCCACGCGCCCTGGCCGGCCACAACAGCTACTGGTTGTGGGGATTCGGCAGCCAGTCAAACCACGTGATGATCATCATCGGCGGCCGGCGGGACGATCTCGCCAAAGCGTTCGGAAAAATCGAGCAAAAGGGCGTGTTCAGAAATCGGTACATTCAGCCGATGCACAGCGATCAGCCAATCTTCGTCGTCCGGGAACCAAAAATGTCCCTGGCCGAGATCTGGCCCCTCATTCGCTTTTACATCTGAACGGGATCGCAACTGCGCAATTCGCCCCAAAGCGAGCCTGGCCGGCTGGCCCGAAAGAGGGGGGGCAATGCTGCACCGGCCCTCTACTCTCCCCCTATTCGAAACCCGCGTCCGTGTTGAACGAAACAGGGCCGGCCTTCCGCTTGGGTTTCGGGGCGTCGAGATCCCGCCATCCGCGGCTTACGCCCAGGGGCGGGGACGGTTCTGGATCTCGGCGTCAGACACACTTGCATCACCGCCTCTATGTCTTCCTGCACGAAGAGGTCGAGCATGCCGACGGCGATGAAATCCGCTCCGTTCTGAAAGGCGTACTTGAAGCCGTCCCGGGGAGGGATCGCTCCCGCCGCCAGGACTTTGGAAGCGATCCAGGGCGTCGCCGCCGCCTTCATGAACTCGATCGTTTTCTCCGACTGGGTTGGCAACGACCTGCTCCACCCGAGCACCGGAACGGACGCCGGCGCCGGCGAGGACCGTTCGGCGCCGCCCGCGACGCGGCCTTGATTTCAACACTTGCCGAACGGCTTCGACTGGTGAAAGAATCGACAGCAAGGAGCCGGACGGTGACGGCAATCGTTCTGATCGCAGGAGCAGCAACCTCTTCGATTCTCCTCGCTGCAATCGTTCTTGACCGGATCGTGTCGGCGCGGACTTCTGAACCTGCGCCCAAGGAGTTTTCACTCTTTCTGTGGCTGTTTCTGTTCTTTCAGATGGCAGCTTTCATCCTGTCCGCTGTCTGGGCAGATCCGAGCCTGGCGCCTGAGACCTGGAAAGGGTCCCGCCTCTCCCAGTCTTTCCTGTTCGTGCTCGAAGATCTCCGACGCGGCTTTTCGGCGGTGCTCGTGTGGTACCTTCCGCGGTTTCTGTTCGTTTCTCTGGGCCTGGTGTACTCCGAGGCGACAAAGCGGCTTTTCCTGGCGCTTCTCATCCTCATCGGCCTGATGCGCATCCTGGTCATTAATGCTCAAGCGGCCGAGTTCTGGGCCAATGAGTCTGGCGGGTGGGTCCGAAGCGTCTTTGCCCTCGAGGATTCCCTCACACTGCCGCTCTTCTACGGCTTGTCGGTGTCGCTGATCGTCATCACAGCCCGCCGGCTCACGCGGCCGGGTGGGGCTCTCAGAAAGCCGTACTTCTTAGGAATCGGCTTTCTCGCCTCACTGGTCGTTTTTCTTCTGGCGGATTTCGCCGAACGCCTGTGCACAGATCCCTTCCTCGCGCCGCCGATCCTCGGCCTCAAGGCACTCCGGATATCGCCTTTCCCTTTCCTGTCGGTTTCGGGGCTTTTCGTCGGGCTGGCGGTCATCGCGCGCTCCACTTCCTCGCTCCGGCGCGCTTTCGCGCAGGTGCAAGCATCTGCTCCTCCCTTTCTGGACGCGCTTTTGAGAGAGCGGGGGCTGACGCCCCGGGAGACCGAGATAGCCCGGCTTATTGTCAAGGGATACGTTAACAAGGAAATAGCCGCGCAACTCGACATCGGCTACGGCACCGTGAAAAACCATGCCTACTCGCTTTACGGCAAGCTCGGCATCACCAGCCGGTTTGAGTTGATCAAGCTTCTCGAGCCCGGCAATCAATCCCCGGCGCCCTGCCGTTAAGACCCGGTCACAGTCAGGTATTACCGCAACCATGACCGGTTTCACATTTTCCCGCCAAGCCTCTCTGTGTTTCAGTTCCAGGCGATGAGAGCGTTTTACCGTTCACGGAGGTGATCTATGAGATTGAAGGGATTGACGTACGTCGTGACGGTTTTGTCGCTTCTGGTCCCGGGTGAGCTGTTCCCCGAGAAGCCGGCCGATTGGAGCAGGCGCCTATTGGTCTACCGGCAAGACAACGGGCCCGCATACTGTGTGACCCAAACTCGAGACCAAAACCGTCTCAGCATCGCGTACCAGTACGGCAACCAGAACCATCAGGTGTCTGAGGTCCGCTGCATACGCGACCTGAAGACCGGCCGGCTGCAATCCTGCGAGATTTTTTCCCAGGGAGGCTCGCGCCGCTATGAATTTTCCGAGAAGCATGTCCAAGTGACACGGCCGGGTGGCGGTTTTTCGACACATCGACTGACCACTGCAGCCCATCCGCAGCTGCTCGACGCGGTCTGCGCGTTCGTAGCCGGCGGGCGTGACTTCCAGGAAGTGTCGTACATCTCTCAGGCCGAGTCCTTCGCCACTCAGGGCTTTGTGATGACCCACGAAGGGAGACAGATAATCACGACGCCGGCGGGAACGTTCGAATGCTCCAAGGTGAAACTGACGCTTGATTCCCGCCTGGGCGCACTCTTTTTCCGATTGGATTTCCTCGTTGCAGAAGACAGCCGTTACCCCTACATCGTGAAGGGACGCACTTCGAGAGGAGGCGATTTCCAACTGGTCGCGATCGATCGGCAGGAGGAGAAATGAACAGACATGTGGCCTTGTTTCTTACCATAGCCTTTGGTTTCGCTTACAGCGTCTGGATCGGCGCCTATCTGCTCTACAAGGTCTTCCACCTGCTCTCTCTGACAGGCTTTCTCCTGAGCACCGTCATTCCGATGGCGGGGCCGGCCCTGGGGGTCGTCACTGTGAAACTCTTCGCGCGGACGAGGCCGAGCCGTACAGCCGGCGCGCGAGGCTCGAGGGCGAGCCGGCTGGTCTCGACAGCGCGGTATTCCGTGCTCGGATCAGGGGCCGCCGCTGTTGCCCTGTTGCTCTCGGGCGTTGGAGCGGTCGCCTGCCTGGCCCACTGGTACGGCAAGCCGGTCGATTGGGGACCCTTTGGTTCATTCCTGGTTGTATGGGCGGTCTGTCTTCCGGTCTGGATTCCTCTGGTATTCCTGGAGGAAGTCGGCTGGCGGTACTATCTGTTTAATGCGTGGAAGGAGAAGGGGTTCCTGTTGGCAGGCCCGATTCTCGGGATCATCTGGGCGCTTTGGCACCTGCCGACTTTCTTCTTTTACGGTTCGTTCTGGTTCAACCTGGCCTGTTACCTGCTTTTCGTGCCCGCCATTCATTTCTTGGCGGCCTGGGCATACGTGAAGGGAGGATCACTCCTGGCGCCGATGCTGATTCATGCCACGTACAACGCGTTTGCCACCGCAACGGGGGTATCGCACTTCATGTATTCCGGGCAACAGCCCTATCAGATGAGCGTCCCCGAGATGGTTACGAAGATGAGCTCCAATGCCGTGTTTTTCCTGGGACTTCTTCCTTTCGCCTTTCTGCTCGCCAGGGAACTCGGGAGAAAGGCCGGGGGAATAATGGCGCTACGCACCGCAAATAGGCATGCAGGCTGAGTTTTTCTTCAGGTCTGGCCGTAATTTCTCTTCTAGGGTGACCTGTGGCAGGAACCCTCAGAAGAGAAACTGGGGTCAGACCTGAAGGACCGCCCTTATTTTCCACCCACCTGCGTCCGAATCAGGTCGTGTCACGAATTGTCTCAGCAGGTATGTTGCCGTTTTTGCATGAAATTCGGCAATATAATTGCCCTGGACTTTGGCGAAAACATACAGACGTGTGAACGTTTTTTACGCCGAAGGCGTTAGGCAAGACAGCCCAGGGTAGGCGCGCAGT
>JBHGBF010000146.1:0-16382 GCA_041946865.1 Acidobacteriota bacterium
TCGCTGATCGCTGATCGCTGAAAGCTCACGTCTTCAAGATTTCAAGTATCCTTGGCTATTCTTAGTCTGCAGGTCTCTTCTCCGGGCGTTTCAGCTCGAAAGTGCCTGAATACATTCCTTTGAACGTCCCCGAGAACTTCCCGCTCGCGATTTCACCCTGAATTTCCATGGGACCTATTTCAGGAGACACCGTGATCGTCGCGCTGAACACGACTTTTTCGTCCTGTTTCTTACCGGGCAACTCAAACTGAACTCCCTGATCACCCGCCGCAATAACGGCCTTGTAAGTGCCGTCAGGGAGGGCGGTGACTTCGGCAGTCAAAGAGCCGAACGCTCCGTCCTGAGTCTGGAAACTGCCCTCCCAGCTCCCGGTGACATCATCTGCACCCAAGACCAGACCCGCAGCAGCCAGCAAGCAAAGCGCAAAAACCACGTTCCGCAGCATTCGAGCAACCTCCTCGTTGCACGGATTCTCGCCGGAAAGATGCCCCTTTGTCAAAGGGACAGCGGGCTACGCCTGCTCGCCAAAAATCCGTCAATTTTCTTGGAACATTCGGGACAGGGCTATCGTAAGTATAAACAGAAGACACAAAGAACCTCCCCCGGACAGACGGGAGACCGAGAGCCAAGTTCTCCCGTCTGTCATCGCTTTCACAGGAACAGCAGCACGATCACCTGGGCTGCGAAAACCCGTAACAGCATGACCAGCGGATAAACGGCCGCATAAGACATCGAAGCCGCTTCGGAGTCGGCAAGTGACCGCGCAAACGCCAAAGCCGGCGGGTCGGTCATGCTGCCGGCCAGCAGACCGCACAGGGAGAGGAAATTCATCCGGTAGAAAGCACGCGCCACCAGAGCAACCACCAGCACAGGTGTGATGGTAACGACCGCCGCCATGGCCATCCAATACATCCCATCCCCGTTGGTCAGCGTTTGAAGAAAGCCCTCTCCCGCTCGCAGTCCTACACAGCCGAGAAACATGGTGATGCCTATTTCGCGAAGAAGGAGATTGGCGTTGACCGGGATGTACCAGATCAACGGGCCCATCCGGCCGACTCTGCTCAGGATGATCGCGGTAAGGAGCGGGCCGCCCGCCAATCCGAGTTTGACGGAAGCGGGAATGCCGGGAAGGTAGAAAGGAAAACTGCCGAGGACCACGCCTAGCGCAATCCCGAGAAAAATGGGCAGAATATGCGGATGATCCAGGTGTTCCGGAGAATCACCCAGTTCCTCGGCCACCCGGCGGATAGCGTCCGCCTCGCCGACTGCCATCAGGATATCCCCGAATTGCAGCCTGAAGTGGCCGGCCGCAGTGAATTCCAGGCCGGCACGCGTCACACGGGTCACCGTGACTCCGTAAAGCTCGGTCAGGTTCAGTTCGTGGATTGATTTCCGAACCGCTTTGTTCTTGGTGACGACTATCCGTTTCGTTATCAGCTTGCTCGGAAGCGCCTTCAGGTCGACTTTGCTGACGGTGCCAACGACCAGTCGCAGCTCTTCGAGCTTCTCGGCGGGTCCGACAGCGTGGAGGATATCTCCCAGATGAACGACAGCGTCCGGGCGTGGAACTTCTACCCCGCATTTCCGGGAGATGCGGGAAATGACCAGGCCGGAACTGGAAAGCGTCGGGATCTGTTGAATTGGTAATCCATCCAGGTTCGGATTCTTGACCTCCAGGTTGATCGTCGAGAGCGGTGGCGATTCAGCCTCCCGCTCCTCCTGGATGCGGATCGCCTCCTGGCTGGGATCGACCCGGAAGATCGCCCGGGTCACGACGATAACCAGGATCAGGCCGACCACGCCGAAGGGATAAGCGATCGCGTAACCAACACCGGGGAGCCTGGTCGTCGCCTCGGTAGCACCCGCCACGCTTTTCAGCGCCTGCTGGGCGGCCGCCAGGCTTGGAGTATTGGTTGTCGCCCCGGAGAGGAGGCCCACAGCTACCGGGGCCTCAATGCCCGAATAGATCAGACCGGCCGTCAGGATCACGCCCAGCAGGACCACCGCAAGCGCCAGCAGGTTCAGCGTAAGACCCTGCCGGCGAAGCGAAGCCAAAAAACCCGGACCGACTTGCATCCCGATGGTGTAGACAAACAGGATCAGACCGAACTCCCGGGCGAACTCGATGATCTCCGGATCAATCGCCACCCCGAAATGGCCGAAGACGAGACCGGCAAACAGAACGCCGGCAATACCCAGTCCGACGCCACGAATGCGCAGATTTCCCAAAGCCAGTCCGGAAACCGCGACGAGACTGAGAACGAGCAGCGTTCGTGCAACCGAATCTGCCTTGAAAAGGTCTACGAGCCAATCCATAGCCACAGTTGACTTTAGCGCAAAAAAGAAGAGAAGGGGAGGGAAGGATGAAGGATGAAAGATAAAGGATGAAGAAGGGAAAGGATGAAGGATGAAGGATGAAGAAAAAGCCGCACGGAGCCGCAAGCGCAGGGTTTTTGCGGAGCGCGTCGGGTGCGTGCCCGGCTGAGGGGCGAAGGGAAGGATGAAGGATGAAGGATGAAGAAAAAGCCGCACATCCCTTAATTCTTCCCTTCTTCATCCTACATCCTACATCCTTCATCCTTCGTCCTTCGTCCTTCCCTTCGCCCCTTCGCCCTTTCACTAGCGGCACGCACCGGACGCGCTGCGCTGGAAAGCGCTGCGCTTGCGGCTCCGTGGCGCTTTCACTTCATCCTTCATCCTTCATCCTTCCCTCCGCCCCTTCGCCCGTAACCGCTCAGTTTTCTGCGAGCGAAGCGGCAGGCGCTTTTGGAGTGTGACGGACGCGGGACGCGGCCTCCGGTCAATCCAGGTTTCGATAAGGCAGGGAGCAAGTGCGAGAACGGTGCTCAGCCGTGATTATCCGGAGCTTTCCTGGCCGTGGCAAAAAGGACAGGGATTGGAGCGGTTCACCATCGCTGTTGAGGATCTCTTGAAGTCCCCGGGCCTTAAACAGGGAGAGCTTGAGATCCAGATCACCGCAGTCGATCAAGCGAACATCTTCATCTTCGACCATTCAACCTCGTCTCAGAGAAACCTGCGGTACGACAGCCATCCGCCGCAGCTGGCGGTCCTGTCGCAGCAGCATTACATCCGCCAAGGGGGCTCTGAGGCGATCTTGTACCGGATTTCTCCGGACGCCAAGGCGTCAGGTGTCCTGGTTGGCGGGAACTCTTTCACCGGTTATCCGGCACCAGGCGCCCCGGCGGATAATCGTATCTGCATCTTTGCTCTCTCCTATGATCAGCCGGTCGACACTCCGATGTTCCTCTGGGCGGAGGATCAGGCAGGAAACCGGGCGCAGATCAATTTCTGGAAGAAGGTGTTTCCGACCGCTTTCCGGAAACGGGAGATGCCGATCGCCGACTCTTTCATGCAGGCCGTTGTTCCCGAGATTCTTGCACACACGGATGAAATCTCCGAAAAGCCGAGTCTGATTGAGTCCTATCTCGAGATAAACCGGAAGCTTCGCAAACTGAACAATGACCAGATTTCTCAGCTGGGCAGGCAGAGCGCCCCGCGGAAGCTCTGGTCCAAGCCTTTCATCCAGCTGACGAACTCCCAAGTGGAAGCGGTTTTCGCCGATCAGCGGACGTATTTCTACAACGGCAAGCAGGTCGATCAGCAGACCCATTTAGGATTCGATCTCGCGACTTCCGCGCAGAACCCGGTGGAAGCGTCAAATGACGGAATTGTCGTTTATGCCGACTATCTCGGAATTTACGGAAACTGCGTGATCGTGGACCACGGGTTGGGCTTGCAGTCTCTTTACGGCCACCTGAGCTCGATCGACGTCCAGAAAGGGCAGCAGGTCACTGCCGGCCAGACGCTGGGGAGAACCGGCCAGACCGGTCTCGCAGGCGGTGATCACCTGCACTTCAGCCTGACCCTGCAGGGCATTCAGGTCAATCCGGTCGAGTGGTGGGACGCGAAGTGGGTGGAGCTGCACGTGCTGGCGAAACTGGCAGGGAAGACTTCCTGAAGCCCTTGAGGTTCCCGGGCTGATCCTTAAGGTCTTTATTTCACTCTCCGGAGAACCGAGCGGCGGCGTCCGCGGTGCAGGAGTTTCTCGTAGTACTGCATTTCCTTGGTGACTTCGTCGCGGCGCTGTTCGAGCCAGCTGAGGTCGGAATTGAGGCGGTCCAGTTCGGCTTCGAGCAGGCGAAGCTTCAATTCGATAGGCAGCAAGTCTTCGAAGTCAGGCTCTTTGCGCTTCATGATTCCACGCTGGGAGCATAATAGCCTTTGCGGTGCTTCACTTTCAACCCGCGTTTCCTCAGCTTGATCTTGATCTCGCGGAAGGCCCCGTCTCGAACCTTGTTATGACTCACGTAGCCGATGCTGTACTGGTTCTTGATTTCGCCGTTGATCTTGGCGAACGCCTCGCGTAGCCTATCGAGATCGATCTCGGAGTCGACGAAAAGCCCGCCGGTATCCTGGGCAAAGTCCTTTAAGGCGCCGTAATTAGTGTCCGCGCTCCGGATTCCCAGCCCGAAGATGACGATATCGTTTTCCTGGGCGGCTTTGATTGCGTCCTTTCTCTGCAGCTCGCTCAGGGTGTCATCGCCGTCTGAAAGCACGACCAGGACGCGCCTTCCCACCTCGTTTTTCAACAAGTCCTGGGAAGCGACAAAGACAGCATCGTAGAGTTTGGTTCCCCCGCCGGCTCGCGTTTCGAGGATTGCCGCGCGGAGCAGCTCGGGGTCGTACGTGAAATCCTGGACCAGCTCGACCTCCTCATGAAACTGCAGTACCGCCGCAAGGTCTTTGTCCTTCCGGAGGGTCGATCTCAAAAACTCGACAGCGGCCTTCTGCTCGAAAGCCAGCTTGGACTTTACGCTTCCGCTGGTATCGATCAAAAGAGCGATGCTAAGCGGGTCGGCCTCCTCACCCATCCCGTGGCTGAAGTACTGGATGTCTTGCCGGACCCCGTCCTCGTAGACCTCGAAGTCGTCCTTCCTCAGGCCTTCGGCATACTTGCCCTTGCCTCCGTTGTCGCGCACGGTGCACAGGACGTTCACGACGTCGACACGGGCGCGTATGACAGGCCGCTGGTCTTTCTGTTGGGAACGGACCATCGGAGCGAAAATGGCGGCAATGGCAAGAGCCAGGATCAGGTATCGTTTATTCATTCCTAAGGACCGGCGGTACCCACGCACTTCTGGGCCGCCATATAAGTGTACACGGCTGCTATTGCAAAGTAGATGAGGTGGAAGTACGAAATAGCCAGACCGGTCAGGTTAACCGCCAATCCGATCACGATGGCAGGGGTCAAAGCATAGAGAGCAATGGCAAAGGAGGACTGAAAACTCATGCGGACCCGGTACCTGGCCGCAGCCGCGACCGCAAATCCGGTCAGAAAAACGGCTGTCACCGATTTGGCAAACAGCGTATACATCAGGAAAAGCGCATAACTGACTGGGAAATACAGCCATCGGATGACTATTTCCATCGTCTTCAGGTCGGCGCTCTCCAGGGAAAAGGCGCCGAACTCCTTCCAGGAATGCGCTTCAGTCTGGCCGCGGTAGCGCAGGAGCAGGTTTTTGCGTGTCAGGAGAAAAGCCGGCTGGCCGAAACCATCCGGGCTTTGATACCGCCCCGTGGTATCGAACACGAAAGTCAGCGGAAGCCTGCCCTCGTAACGGCGGATGAGCGGCTGCTCGGCTTTCACCGTCAGTTCCCCGTCCTTGACTTCCAGGGCAGGGAAGTGAGCCTGCGACCAGGCGGAGAATTTCCGAAACTCGCTCCTGTAATGAAGGGCTACAGTGAGCGACAGGATGACGGCCACGTGAGCCGATAGATAAAGAAGGAAGAGCAAAGTACGGCCCCAGTGCTGCCGGGCGATTCGGGCATAGAACTGGAAGTCGGTAATGGCGGCGTAGGCTTCGTGATAGAAACTGCGGAGTTGGCTGAAGATCGACGGCATGGCTATAGAGACCAGCGTGCAGGATCACGTCCACTTACGGCGCGGGCGGATAGTAGAGAATACGGCTGCAGCTTTCACACCTGATGATCTGCAGGTTGGTCTTTACTTCATTAAAAAGCTGGGGCCGAAGCCGGACGTGACAGCCTTGGCAGGACTGATCAAGCGCCGGCGCAACCGCTACGCCGTGCCGCACCGTGGCGATTCTCTCATACAGCTCGACCAGTTCCGGCGCCAGGCTCTGACGCAGCACCGTTCTCCGGCCTTCCAGCTGGCTCAACTCGCTCTCGGACTGAGTGCGGAACGCCTCGAGCTCCTGGCGCTTGGCCCGAATCTCCTTCTCCCGGGCGTCCAGCTCTTTCTTCGCCGCGCGTTGCTTTTCGTTCCACTCATCGGTCAGCATCATCCGCTCAAGGATCTGGTCTTCTTTGGCTGAGATTTCTCTTTCGCAGTTGGCAATCTCGGCCAGCATCGCCTGGTACTCCTTGTTGGTTTTGACCGACATGAGCTGGTCCCTGTACTTGGAGAGCCTTTGCCGGAAGGTCTCGACCTCGCTCTCCATCTGACGCCGCTGTCTGTCGCCCTCCTCCTGGTTTTTCAACACACTCTCGTACAGCTTGCGGCATTCGGCCAGATCCTGCTCGAGCGCGCTCAATTCCACAGGAACCCGACGGACCTTCTCCCGCAGCTGTTTCAAAGCGAGATCCAGGTCTTGAAGCTGGACCAGGCTTTGCAGATCAGCGTTCGCTATTTTTGCCTCCATCTACGGCCCTCTGACAAAAAAGGTAGTGGGCCCAGTAGGACTTGAACCTACGACCCGCGGTTTATGAGACCGCTGCTCTGACCAACTGAGCTATGGGCCCGTAATTGATGAAAGCGCTTTCCGCGTTTATCCGCGTTTGTTCCGCGCTCATCCGCGGCATAAAAAAAAGGCGTGCCCTGCGCACGCCCTTTTCACTAGAGTCCTTCCTTACCCGTATTCTCAAGGAAGGCTTTCAACTTCCGACTCCGCGAGGGGTGGCGCAGCTTGCGCAGCGCCTTGGCCTCGATCTGCCGGATTCGTTCCCGGGTGACCGAGAACCGCTGTCCGACTTCCTCCAGGGTGTGCTCGCTGCCGTCACCGATGCCGAATCGCATACGTATCACCTGCTCCTCCCTGGGAGTCAGAGTCTGCAGCACTGCGGCGGTCTGCTCCTTGAGGTTCAGGTTGATCACTGCCTCGGCAGGGGAGACCACGCCCCGGTCCTCGATGAAATCGCCCAGATGACTGTCCTCTTCCTCGCCGATCGGCGTTTCCAGGGAAATCGGTTCCTGGGCAATCTTTAGGATCTTCCGGACCTTGCTGACCGGGATATCCATCTTCTTGGCGATCTCCTCGGAGGTCGGTTCGCGGCCGTACTCCTGAACGAGAGCGCGCGAAGTCCGGATCAGCTTGTTGATCGTCTCGATCATGTGCACCGGAATTCGAATGGTACGTGCCTGGTCGGCAATGGCCCGTGTGATCGCCTGGCGAATCCACCAGGTCGCGTATGTCGAGAACTTGTAGCCCCTGCGATACTCGAACTTGTCGACGGCCTTCATCAGGCCGATGTTGCCCTCCTGAATCAGGTCCAGGAACTGCAGGCCGCGGTTCGTGTACTTCTTGGCAATCGACACGACCAGCCTCAAGTTCGCCTCGACCAGCTCTTTCTTGGCGATGTCGGCTTCGAGCTCGCCCTGCTTGATGGTCGCCAGCGTCCGCTTCAGCTCGAGGGAGCTGGTCAGAGTCTCTTCTTCGATTTCGCGCAGTTCCTTCTCGGCTTCCCGCAGGCGCAGCTTGACCTTCTTGGATTCCTCCAGTTTCAGGGGTGACTCCTGGAGCTTTTTCAGGTGCTTGATCTCGCGCTCCAGTGTGACGACCCGGTCCACCGTCCGTTTGATGGCGTTGACCAGCTGATCGTGGGTCGCTGCGGTCAAATCCAGATCGCGAATATGCCGGGCGATCGGAATTCGATACCGCGCCAGCTGGGACAGCATCCGCTTGTATTCCGGCGTTTCTTTGGTGGCTTTACGGAGGCGCTTGCGGATCTTGCAGGCCTCGCTTTCGAGATTGGCGATTTCGTTCAGACGGGCGAGGACATCGGTCAACCTGGCTTCCAGGATCTCGTCAGTCAGCTCGTCTTCACTGAAATTGACGAAGTTCTTGATCCCGATTTTGCCCTGCGTGAGCTGTTCCCCGTAATTCAGGATTTCAGCGACCACGACCGGCGACCGCGACAAGGCCTTCAGGACTGTCTTCTGTCCCTTTTCAATACGCTTGGCGATTTCGACTTCGCCTTCACGCGTCAAAAGCGGAACCGTGCCCATCTCGCGCAAATACATGCGAACCGGGTCGTTGGTCTTCTCGAGGCTCTCGCCCGTCAGATCGACGTCCTGGTCCTCGTCTTCCGCTTCCGCCTTCGTACCGATCTTCTTCTGAACCGACTCGAACTCCTGTTCAGAGTCGATAAGCTCTATACCCGCGTCTCCAAAAAGGTAGAAAATGTTATCCAGATCTTCCGAGGAATGGATGTCATCGGGCAGCACATCATTGACCTCGTCGTAGAGAAGATAGCCTTTCTCCTTTCCGAGGTTGATGAGCTCCTTAACACCATCGTATTTGTCTTCTATTGACAAAACCTTCCTCTCCTTCCCTGCTCGGGTTAAAACCCACAGTTTAGTTGCGTGGCGCGCAACAAATCAAGCATGATGTTGCTGCTTTCGCCTGACGGAAGCTTCCTTCTCCCTTACCAGCTGAATAACGGCGGGTGAATTCAAGTCGTTCGTCTGCTCTCTTTTCAAGGCCTCCTGCCGGCGAAGGTTCTCGCGCTCGATCCGGCGTTCCTGTAAGGCTCGAACCGAGCCGAGAATGGCGTCTTCGGTCAGCGGCAACTCGGAGGCGTTTAAGGCTATAAGTTCCAGCAGCTCTCGGCAGTCACCCTCCCCTAACAGCTTCCGCAATGTTATGACGTTAATTTTTCGATTAAGTTGTCGTAGTTCGATAACTTTTTCAAAAATCGGCGCTGTTGAAAGGCCGTCAAACAACCCGGTCTCCAGGAGCGGGAGCGCAAGCTCGCTCCATTGCTCGTCAAAAAGGGCCGCAATCAGGGTGCGCTCGGCCAGGCTGAGGTCCACCAACCCGGGAGAGAACAGAGGCTTTGCTCGCGTATCCTGTTTTCCCGCTGCTTTCCTCATCTCTGCCCGGATCAGCTGTTCGTCGATCTTGAGGCGTCCTGCAACCAGTGAGACGTACTCCGCCCGTTCGATGCGGTCCGGTATCTTCAATAGATACGGCAAAATCTGTGAAACGGTTTCCTGTTTACCCTTGGGACTGAACGGATCCTTCTTCTGCTTCAGGAATCGGCTGAGCGCAAACTCGATGAAAGGAGTCGAGGTTTTCAGCTTCTCCTGGTAGGCCTGGAAACCATGCTCCCGCAAGAAAGTGTCGGGGTCATACCCTTCGGGCAGCGAGAGCACGTTGACTCTAAGACCCTGCTGCAAGAAGAGATCGATGGACCTGAGCGCGGCTGAGAGACCGGCAGAATCAGGATCGAAGCTGATCACTACGTTGCGCGTATAACGGCCCAGCAGGCGAACCTGATTCTCGGTCAGGCTGGTACCGAGCGAAGCAACGGTATTTCTGAACCCGAACTGAAAGGGAACCACACAGTCGAAGTACCCTTCCACCAGAATCGCGAAGTCCGCTTTGCGGATAGCGTCCCTGGCCTTGTCCAGCCCGAACAGATGGTTTCCCTTATGGTAAAGAACCGTTTCCGGGGAATTGAGATACTTGGGCACCCCGTCTCCCAGGATCCGGCCGCCAAAAGCCATGGTCTTGCCGGTCAGGTCCCGGATAGGAAACATGACCCGGTGCCGGAACTTGTCCCGATACTGCCCGGGAGAGGGTTCCGTGATGAGGCCGCAGGCTAGAATGCGGCCGGGATCCACGCTGCGGGCTCGCAGGTAAGAGAGGAGCTCGCTTCCCGGGGGCGCGTAGCCAATGCCGAAGGCCTCAATCGTCTCCTGCGAAATCCGGCGGTTCTCCAAGTAGCTGTGCGCTTCGCCCGAGCTCGGATGCTTTGCCAGCGACTCGCGAAAGAATGCCCCGGCCAGCTCCATGATCTCGAAAAGCCGCCGCCTGTCGTCGTCCTGCGCCGTCACGGCAGCCTCCTTCTTGGGCAGAGGGATGCCCTGGCGCTCAGCCAGACGGGCGACGGCGTCGACGAAGCTCAAGTTCTCCATCAGCATGAGGAACTTGTAGGCGTCACCACCGGCGCCGCAGCCGAAACACTTGAAGATCTGCTTGCTTTCGCTGACCCAAAAAGACGGAGTCTTCTCGCTGTGGAAGGGGCAGAGAGCGGCGTGATCCTTGCCGCGTTTCTTGAGATGGACGTAACTCCCGATCAGCTCGACAATACTGGTGCTGTCCCTGACTCGTTCTAGGAACTGCTCGTCAAAACGCATAGGCAGCTGTGGAGCTCAGACGAAAGTATACCCGGAGTATACGCAAAGCGGGTGTCCTTTTTTTGCCGCGGATCGACGCAGCCGCGGATCGGCGCGGAAAAAGCAACCGTGTCGATCCGCGGGGCTATTGCCGGATCGACACCACAGTCGCGCCACCTTGGATCTCGTGACTGGCGACGTGGGGGTGCTGTTGCAGAAACGACGACAGGGCCGACTTGAGCCGCCCCGTTCCGAAGCCGTGGATGATGCGGACTTCGCGCAGCGAGGCTAGAAAAGCTCGATCGAGGAACTTGTCTGCCAAGGCCAAAGCGTCGTCCACGGTCTGCCCGACCAGGTTCAGCTCGTACTCGGCCTCATCCACGGCGTCCAACGTAACGTTAGGCGGCAGCTGGCGTCTGGTCGGGGCCTCCGGCTGGTCCGCGCGCATTTCCAATTGGTCGACCGGCGTTGACACCCGCTTCCCGTCGATTTCGACGACTGCTTCTCCTCCGGAAAGCGCGAGCAGTTTGCCTTGCTTTCGAAAGAAGGCGTGGTAAACCCGATCGCCGACCTTCAGCTGGCCGGGCGTCACGCTGCCGTCGGCGCTTTGGTCATTGCTTGTGCCCTGGGCCCGGCCTTCTGCGGCGATCTTCCGGCGGAAAGCCTCCTTGAGGGCCGTCTGGCGCTGCTTGATCTCCTTCCGAACGCGGGCTGCTTCAAACCGGTCCTTGATCCCTTTGACGAAGCGTTCTCCCTCACGGTGGAACTCCTCCGCCCAGCGTCCCAGGGACTTTTCAATCGCTTCCTGGCGCTCGCGTTCCCTGCGCTCGTGCTCTTCACGCAGCCGGACCGTCTCGGCTTTCAAGCCTTCCTGTTCCCGACGGATGCCTTCGCGCTCCTCTTCCAGCCGGCCGAGCTCGTGCCGGAGCTCGACCAGGTAACGCTCCGCCTGGACATCCTGCTCGCTCAAGAGGCTTCTGGCCTGCTCGACGATCTCCCTGGGCAATCCCAGCAGGGAAGCGATTTCCAGGCCGCTGCTGCCTCCCGCAACGCCGGTCCTTAACTGGTAAGTCGGAGTCAGTGTCTTTTCATCGAGTTCGACGCTCGCATTCAGGACACCCGGTGTCGCTGCCGCAAATTGCTTGATCGCCGAATGGTGGGTCGTGGCGACGACCAGGGCGCGCCGGCGTCGAAAGACGTCGACGACCGAGATGCCGAGCACGGCGCCGTGAGCCGGGTCAGTCCCCGCGCCGACTTCGTCCAGCAAGATCAGCGCGGGCGTGCTGAGCAATTCCAGCATTCGCTTGAGCCGCAAGATGTGAGCAGAGAAAGTGCTCAGCTGCTGTTCGAGAGACTGGTGGTCCCCGATGTCGGCGAGGATCGCCTGGAAACGGGGCATTTCCGCGTCCGCCGCGGGAATCGGCACGCCGGCTGACGCCATGAGCGAAAGAAGGCCGATCGTCTTTAGCGCCACGGTCTTGCCACCGGCATTCGGCCCGCTGATGATAAGGACATTTTTGTCTTCCGTCAGAGTGACCGAGATCGGGATAACCTTGTCGGGACCGATCCTCTGCATAAGCAAGGGATGGCGGGCGGCTTCAAGCCGCAAGGTGCGGCCGTGCGCGATGCGCGGGACAACGGCGCGATAGCGGTTCGCGAACTGAGCACAAGCGAAGGTCGCATCCATCGCTCCAAGCGCTGCGGCTGCCTCGTGGAAGGCCGGAACCCCGGTCTTCAGCCGGTCGGCAAGCCGGCGCAAGATACGAAGGATGATCTCCTGCTCACGCTCTTGATAATACAGATACTGATTGTTGAGCTGGACGACCGGAAAAGGTTCTACAAAAAGGGTTGCGCCGGAAGAGCTTGACCCGTGGACCACCCCCGCGACATCCCGCTGATGCTCCAGCTTGACCGGGATCACGTAACGGCCGTTTCGCAGCGTGACGTACGGGTCCTGGATCAGGAATTTGGCCGTCTGCCCCGTGAAATAGCGGCGCAGCTGCTCCTGGACCTGCTCCCGGTAACGGCTCTGTTCACGCCGGGCGTGAGCCAGCTCGGGATCGGCGCTCTCTCGGATCTCACCAGACGCGTCAATGACTCTCTCAATCTCGGTGATGTCTGAGTCGACCGGAGGAATGTTGGCGACCAGCGCCGCCAGTCCCGGCCATTCCTCAGGGGACAGTGATTTCTGAAGCTGATCGAAGGTTCTCAGGAGGCCGAGCAATTGAAGGAGCTCTTTCGGCTCGAGCACCTCACCGCTCACTGCCAGCCGGGTCAACGGCTCAGCCGGGTCTTCGATATGCATGAAGTCGGGACGTGTCCCGGACGCGGTAAAACGAATGGCCTCTGCCACGCGGTCGAGCCTCGCCTGCAGCTCTTGCTCGGTGAGCCCCGGTCGAACATCCCGTATCTCCGCTTTGCCTAGCGGGCTGTGAGCAAACGTCTCAATAATGCCGAGAAGCTGGGGGAATTCGAGGAGATTGAGGGTTTCGTAGTCCATGGAAGTCCGAGTCTGATCCGCGCTCGCGCAAAGCTCGGGAGGTTGTCACTCTGCTTTTCGATTGATCAAACTCGCGATGTAGCCGGCGCCAAAGCCGTTGTCGATGTTGACCACCGAGACGTTAGCCGAGCAGCTGTTCAGCATGCCAAGCAGAGCGGCAATTCCGTTAAATGAGGCGCCGTAGCCGATCGAGGTCGGGACGGCTATGACCGGCAGATCGACCAGCCCGCCGACCACGCTGGGCAGCGCCCCTTCCATTCCTGCCGCCACGATGACCACGGTACAGGACCGCAGCGCATCTAGTTGGCTCAAAACACGGTGCAGCCCTGCAACTCCGACGTCATAGCAGCAGTGAGTCTCGTTTCCCATCGCCTGAGCGGTCACCTGGGCTTCCTCGGCGACCGGGATGTCAGCCGTGCCGGCCGAAAAGATGCCGATTTTCCCGCGACCGTGGTTGCGGGGCTCGCGCAGGACCGTCAAAGCGCCACAGTTGGGATAGTAGCGGCAGTCCGGGAAAAGTTTCTTCAGCCGCTCGTGCGCCTCCTCGGTGGCCCGGGTGATCAGCAGATTCGGGTTCTTCAGAAGCAGGGCGGTGGCGATGGCCTCGATCTGGTCGGGCGTTTTCCCTTTCCCGAAAATGACCTCCGGGAAGCCGTGCCGCAGCGCGCGGTGGTGATCGACCTTGGCAAAATCAAGGTTCTGGTAGGGCAGGTCCCTGAGCAGGTCAAGGATCTGCTCTTCGCCGATCCGGCCCTCTTTGAATTCCCGAAGGGCCTTCTTCAGGTGCTCAGGCATCATTGAGGCTGACGTTTCTCCTTGGATTCCCGGTCCCTCTGTTCTCGAAGCACGGCCCGCCGGCTCAGCCGAATCTTGTTCTGGTCGTCGATATTCAGGACCTTGACCAGGATCTTGTCACCGTTATGAACCTCTTCGCGGATGTCATTGATCCGCCGCTCGGCGATTTCAGAAATATGCAGCAAGCCTTCGGTCCCCGGCAGGATCTCAACGAAGGCGCCGAAGTCCATCACCCGGGTGACCTTCCCCAGGTACGTTTTGCCCACCTCCGCGACTGCCGCCAGCTCGCTGACCATTCGGGTTGCGCGCTCGGCAGCTTCGCTGTCGGCAGAGAAGATCTTGACGGTGCCATCGTCCTCGATGTCGATTTTCACTCCCGTCTGCTCGATGATCCCGCGGATGATCTTGCCGCCCGGGCCGATGACTGCGCCGATCTTCTCGGTCGGGATCCGCAGAGTCAGAATCCGCGGCGCATAGACTGAAATAGCCGCACGTGGTTCGGTCAGGGTCTCATTCATTTTGCCGAGAATGAAGAGCCGGCCTTCCCGGGCCTGTTGCAAGGCTTGTCGCAAAATTCCCGGATCCACTCCGGTTATCTTGATATCCATCTGCAGCGCGGTTATTCCCTCGGCACTCCCGGCGACCTTGAAATCCATGTCCCCGTAGTGATCCTCGAATCCGGCAATATCCGACAGCACGCAAAACTCGTCACCTTCCTTGATGAGGCCCATGGCTATGCCTGCCACCGGCGCTGTTATCGGCACGCCGGCGTCTTCCAGCGCCAGGATGCCGCCGCAAACAGTGGCCATCGACGAGGAGCCATTCGATTCAAGTATGTCGGAGACCACGCGAATGGTGTAAGGGAAGAGATCTTCGGACGGCAGGACGGCCGCAATGGCGCGCTCGGCCAGAGCTCCGTGTCCGATCTCGCGGCGGCCCGGACCGCGCAACGGCCCGGTCTCGCCGACGCTGAATGGAGGGAAGTTGTAATGAAGCATGAAGCGCTTTGAGGACTCCCCGGCGAGGTCTTCCATCCGCTGCATATCTTCCGACGTCCCGAGCGTCACAGTGACCAGGGCCTGCGTCTCGCCCCGGGTAAACAGGGCGGAACCGTGGGTCCTTGGGAGCAGTCCGACTTCTGTGGTAATGGCGCGGATCTGGTCGAAAGCCCGCCCATCGGGCCGTCGTTTTTCCTTCAGGACTTGTTCTCGGAAGAGCGTCTCTTTCAACCGGTCAAAAGACCGGCCCGCGAATTCCCGCTGCTCCAGTTCTTCTTCCGGAAAAAGGGACAGGATTCCCTCCCTGACCTCGTCCATGCGACGCTCGCTTGCCAGCTTGCCGGGTGTGTTCAAGGCCTCTTTGATCCTGTCGCGGGCAGTTTCGACGACCCGCCGGTCAATATCGGCATCGAAGGCCGGCGGCTCCACCGTCCGTTTGGTGGCGTTGGTCCTGGCGCCCAGTTCCTTAATAGCGGCGGCTATCTGCTTGATGGCATTGTGCCCGAACTCGAGCGCCTCGACCATCTTCTCTTCGGATACCTCGCGCGCGCCGGCCTCCACCATGACGATCGCCTCATCCGTCCCGGCGACGACCAGGTTCAACGAGCTTTTCTCGAGCTGAGAAAGGCGGGGGTTGATAACGTAGTTCCCATCGATCAAACCCACTCGTACTGCGGCGAGGGGGTGTTGAAAAGGAATCGGAGAGAGATAGAGCGCCGCCCCCGCGCCACAGATACCGAGCACGTCCTGGTTCATGTCAGGTTCGGCCGACAACACCATGGCCATCACTTGGGTATCATCACGGTAGCCTTCGGGAAAGAGCGGCCGGATGGGCCGATCCATCAGGCGGCTGCTCAGAATTTCTTTCTCAGTCGGGCGGCCCTCCCTTTTGAAGAAACCACCAGGAATCCGGCCCGCGGCATACGTGTACTCCCGGTAGTCGCAAGTGAGGGGCAGGAAATCTGTCCCTTCTCGCGGAGACGAAGAGCAGGCTGTTACCAGTACGACTGAGTCTCCATAGCGGACCCAGACAGCACCTTCGGCCTGTTTTGCGACTTTACCTGTCTCAATAATTAATTCGCGCTCCCCGAGGGGTAAGCTGACTGTCTCGGTCATCGTCGTCGTTTCCTCCAGTGTGAGCAGCTTAGTGATAAAAGTTGACTAAGTTGTTTTTCAATAAGGAGATACTGCATGTTAGCAAAAAGCCTGCAGCACCATCGAGCGGCCCGATCGCCGGGCTGCGAACCATGTGGCAATTCCAGGGCTGGTGTACGAACTGATTTAGTCAGAGTCCGCCTCTTACTTGCGGATTCCCAAGCGGTCGATCAGGTCTTTATAGCGGTTGAAATCCGTCTTCTTAAGGTAATCCAGGAGTCGACGACGCTGGCCTACGAGTTTCAAAAGACCACGGCGAGAGTGGTGATCCTTCTTGTGGGTCTTGAAATGCTCGGTCAGATAGCTGATCCGCTCACTCAGTATGGCCACCTGCACCTCTGGTGAACCCGTATCCGATTCGTGGAGCCGGTAGTTCGTGATGATTCCGCTCTTGCCTTCCTTCGTCAAAGCCATATCTATTCCGTTCGTCTTAGTTTTTGAAAAAAGATAATCTAACAGAAATAGGGACAACAGGCAAGCACGGCCCCGGCCGGAAAGTAACCCCTCAGTTTTTTGTTCGGAGTGTGGCAGCAACGAGGAGAGAGGCCGGTGC
>JBHGBF010000147.1:0-13853 GCA_041946865.1 Acidobacteriota bacterium
CAAAGGTTCAAAGGTTCAAAGGTTCAAAGGTTCAAAGGTTCAAAGGTTCAAAGGTTCAATGGTTCAATGGTTCAATGGTTCAATGGTTCAATGGTTCAGAGGTTCAGAGGTCCAATGGTTCGGAGGCTTGACTCTGGCTCTCAACTTCCAACCTTTGAACCTTTGAACCTTTGAACCTTTGAACCCTTGAACCCTAGACATCCAGGTTCTTGACGTTGAGGGCGTTGTCTTCGATGAAGCGGCGACGCGGTTCCACCTGGTCACCCATCAAAATCGTGAAGATTTCGTCGGTTTCAATGGCGTCGTCGATATTCACCTGCAGCAACGTTCGAGTGTCGGGGTTCATGGTTGTTTCCCACAGTTGCGTGGGATTCATCTCACCCAAACCCTTGTAACGTTGGATGGTCAGGTTCTTTTTGCCGCTGTTAACCACGTAGTCAATCAGCTGGCCTTCGTTTTCCAGTCGGCTTTCCTTGTCGCCGTCCTTGACGATAATACCGCCATTCCGGAATTCCGCCACACGCCGATAGAGGTTGAGGAACTGCTTCCACTCAGCAGCCGAGAGGCTTTCATAACTGATCGCGATCGAACTGCCGACGCCGTTTCTCACAAGGAGGCCGAACAGCGTATGCTCTTCGTCGTAGGTGATCTCGGTCTCGAAGCCCGCCTCGTTCAAGGAAGAGGCGATTTTCTGCAGATTCTCCTGACTTCTGAGCAGCTCCTGCCAGTCAGGCTCGGAGCCGACCATTTGCCCCAGGCTCTTGATCAGCTGATCCAGGAGTTTCGGGTTACCGATTTTGCGGTTCAGTTTCCCGCGCACCTTGCGGAAATCCATCAGATCGTGCACGCAGTCGACCAGGGCGGAACCCTTCAGCTCGCGGTTGGAGGTCGGCAGGATCACTACCAGGTCATCGGTGGCCGAGGCCATCAGTTCCTCGGTCAGCTCCTTCTCGTGATGCAGATACTTCTCTTCCTTGCCTTTCTTGATTCTGAACAGAGGCGGCTGCGCGATGAAAACGTGGCCGGCCTTGATCAGTTCGGTCATCTGCCTGTAAAAAAAGGTCAGAAGCAGTGTCCGAATGTGGCTCCCGTCGACGTCCGCGTCAGTCATGATGATAATTTTGTGATAGCGGAGCTTGGAAAGATCAAAATCGAGAAGGCCGACACCGGTGCCGACCGCCGAGATCATTGTCGCGATCTCTTCATTGGTCAACATCTTGTCGAATCTGGCTTTTTCGACATTGAGAATCTTGCCTTTAATCGGGAGGATCGCCTGGAATTTCCGGTCACGCCCCTGCTTGGCCGAGCCGCCGGCCGAATCACCCTCGACGATGAAAATCTCCGAGAATTGCGGGTCACGCTCCTGGCAGTCGGCCAGTTTTCCCGGCAAAGAGGTGTTTTCAAGGGCGCTCTTGCGTCGTGTCAGGTCGCGAGCTTTTCTCGCCGCGTCCCGGGCTCGCAACGCCTCAATTGCCTTTTCTACGATACGACGGGCAACTGAAGGGTTCTGGTCGAGATAAATGCTGAGCTTGTCATTACAAATGGCCTCGACCAGGCCTTTCACTTCGCTATTGCCCAGCTTTGCCTTGGTCTGCCCTTCGAACTGCGGATTCGGCAGTTTCACGCTGACGACGACCGTCAACCCCTCCCGCACGTCATCGCCGGTCAAGTTCTGCTTGATGTCCTTCGTCATGTTGTTGGCCGACGCGTAGGCGTTTAGCGTGCGAGTCAGAGCCGACTTGAAACCGATCAGATGCGTTCCACCTTCAACAGTGTTAATGGTGTT
Source organism: Acidobacteriota bacterium (assembly GCA_041946865.1). Taxonomy (GTDB): domain Bacteria; phylum Acidobacteriota; class UBA6911; order RPQK01; family RPQK01; genus RPQK01. The sequence goes on from JBHGBF010000147.1 coordinate 1,787, forward strand.
GGCGAAGGAAAAGAGAGTTTCGGTGTAACCGTCGTTATACTGAATCGCCACCTCAACTTCGACATTCTCGCGTTCGTCCCGGATGTAGATCGGCTTCGGGTGGAGGACGTTCTTGTTCTTATTCAGGTGGTCGACAAAATTTATGATGCCACCCTTGTAATGATAGGTTTGCTTCTTCTCTGACCGGACGTCCTCTATGGAAATGGCCAGACCCTGGTTAAGATACGCCAGCTCACGCATGCGCTGAGACAACGTATCGAAGTTGAACTCGAGGACCTCAAAGATCTCCGAATCGGGAACAAAGGTGATCTTCGTTCCCCGACGGTTCGTTTTGCCCGTCTGCTTGAACGGAGCGGTCGGAACCCCCCGCACGTAGCTCTGCTGATAAACGTGGCCATCCCTCCAAATCTCGAGATCGAGCCGCTCGCTGAGCGCGTTTACCACCGAGACGCCGACACCGTGAAGCCCTCCCGAAACCTTGTAGGTCTCGTTGTCAAACTTGCCGCCGGCATGCAGCGTGGTCATTACAACTTCAGCAGCGGAGATGCCTTTCAGAGGATGAATGTCCACGGGGATGCCCCGTCCGTTGTCAATGACGGTAACCGAGTTGTCTAGATGGATGATCACGTCGATCTGTGTACAATACCCCGCCAGAGCCTCATCGACTGAATTGTCCACGACTTCGTAAACCAGGTGATGAAGCCCCGGGATGCCGGTTGAGCCAATGTACATGGCCGGCCTTTTGCGGACCGCTTCCAAACCCTCCAGGATCTTGATATTCTCCGCTGTATAAGCTCCAACAGCTTCTGAAAATTCATTTGTCTCTTCCGCCATAAAAAAACCCTCAGTTTCCTCCCCAAAACAAGCGTCTAATTATACCATAAATGGTCTGTTTTTAGACACTTCAAACCAAATATGATGGGGTTTTGGAAGTGGCAGGCCACAATCTGTTGCGGATTCGAATTTGGCTAACCACGGGAGATCGGAGCCCCAGACGTAACCCTCCTGGGACTACGGGCATCTCGCCTGCCCAGGACAAATGCCTTTCGGGCTTCAACTCCCTGTGGTTTCGCTCAGATCCTCATCGGCATGACCACGTACTGATAGAGGTACTCCTCGTCCATCTTTGGCTTGAGCAGTCCTTGAGTGTCCTGATCGCGAAGCTCGAAAACCACTTGCTCGCTTTCCAGTCCGGCAAGGAAATCAAGCAGGTAGAGCCCGTTAAAACCAATCTCCAGCGGCTCGCCCGCAAATTCGATCGGCAACGACTCACGCGCCTCCCCAAAATCAGTGCTCGCTGAGGCCACCTCAAGCTGACCTGGATGGAACGAAAAGCGCAAGCCATGCGATTGTTCATCGGCCATAATCGAGGTGCGTTTCAGTGCATCGGCAAAATCGAGCGTATTCATTATGGCGCGGCGATGATTGTCTCTCGGGATTACCAGTTCATAGTTGGGGAACTGGCCTGTAAGCATTCGGGAAACCAGCAGTCGGTCACCCACGCGGAAGAACAGATGGTTCTCGGTCATCCCAAAGTCGACGGTCAGAATATCTTCCGAGCTCAACTTGCTCAACTCGGTCAGAGTCTTCTTCGGCACGACTGTCCTGATCTCGCCACCCTCAATACCAACGATCTCAATGCGCCGGCTGATATAGGCCAGTCGATGACCGTCCGTAGTAACGAAGGTGATGCCGTCCGGGCGCAGAATCATCAACGCGCCATTCAGGGTGTACCTTGATTCCTCTTGCGTGATAGCGAAGGTGCATCGCGTGACCATGTACCGAAGAGCCGAGGTGGGAAGCGTGATGGTCTTCCCCTCGACCCCCGGCACGTCTGGAAAATTCTCTTTAGAGAGTGTCGCCAGCTTGAACCGCGACCGCTCACAGGCGATGCTCATCCAGTCTGAGCTCACCGCCTTGAAGTGAATGTCCGACTCGGGGAGCAGCCGGGCAATATCGAAGAGCTTCTTCGCCGATACCGTCACCGCGCCGCTGACCTTGACCGCAGCGGAACAGTTGCAGCGAATTGTCACATCCAGATCTGTACCGGTGATGACCAGCGAGTTCCCAGCCGTCTCGAGAAGGAAGTTCGAGAGGATCGGAACCGTAGTCTTACGTTCCACTACACCCTGGACATACTGCAGCTCTTTTAGAAAGTCTGCCTTCTTAACCACGAAATCCATAGTGTTCTGCTCCTGAGTATTTTGAATCTATATTAATCTCACTCGTCATAGTAGAGGGTGTGAATTCTGTTGAAAAGCAGCCTAGGGGCACTGGTCGTCAATATTTTGCTCGTGAAATTCCTGTAGTAAGTGGAAGCGGGCCTCTGAGGAAAAAGTCGTGCGAGAGGGGCCCGGTGTTTGTTTCAAGATACTTTCCACAGGATAGGTGTGAAAATCAGCCGAAGCTTAATGGAGTATATCGGTTAGCCTGTTCAAGGCTGCGTTTATTTTGGGATTGGTGGCCCGCAGTTGCTCAATCTTCCGGATGGAATGAAGCACTGTTGTGTGGTGCTTCCCACCGAGCTCCCGGCCAATATCGGTCAGCGATGAGTTCATCAACTCCCGGCAGAGGAACATGGTAATCTGCCTTGGTTCTGCGATCCGCTTGGCGTTGTTCCTGCTTTTAAGCTCGGCCGGCTTCAGCCCGAAGAAGTCCGCGACCGTTTTCACGATCAGCTCCGTGGTCAGGATCCGGTTGTTCTTGTCGACAATCCCTTTGAGAACCCGTTCGGCAAAAGGCAGAGTTACTTCGTCGCCCGTCAGGCTGTGGAAGGCGATCAGGCGGATCAACGCACCTTCGAGCTCGCGGACATTGGCTTTGATGTTCGTCGCGATAAACAGCGCCACCTCATCCGGCAGGTGAATCTTCTCCTGCTCAGCCTTCTTGCTGAGGATCGCCAGCTTAGTCTCGAGATCGGGGGGCTGAATGTCGGCGATCAAGCCCCACTCGAATCGGCTGTGAAGCCGTTCTTCGAGCGTAGGGATTTCCTTGGGAGCGGAGTCGCTCGAAATGACGATCTGTTTCTGCGCGTCGTACAGAGCGTTAAAAGTGTGGAAAAACTCCTCCTGGGTGCGTTCCTTGCCGGCCAGAAACTGGATGTCGTCCATCAGCAGCACGTCGATATTGCGGTACGTGTCACGGAACTGGAGGGTCGTATCGTATCGTATCGCGTTGATGAGGTCATTGACGAACCGTTCGGAAGAGATATATAGCAGGCGGAGGCTGGGTTGCTGCCTCTTGATGGAATGCCCGATGGCGTGCATCAAATGGGTTTTGCCCAGGCCGACGCCGCCATAGATAAACAGAGGGTTATAGGCCTTGGAGGGCTGTTCGGCAACAGCCTGGCAGGCGGCATGGGCAAACTGGTTGCAGAAGCCCACGACGAAGCGGTCGAACGTATACTTGGGGTTCAGGCTGGTGCCGTTACCATTGGCGGGAGTGACAAAGGAAAATTCGTACCCGCGCAGGTCGGACTCTTCCAGGCACTCCCTGACGAGTTCACTGTAATTCTCGGTCAGCCAGTACTGATACCTCTGATTGGGAACTCGGATCTGAATTTCGCGTCGTTCGGAATCGCACTTCTCAAGCGAAGTCGGCCGGAACCAAATATCGAAAACCTGCGAAGACATCCGGTTTTGAAGGAGTGCCAGCACTTGGTCCCACAGATTCATACAAGGTTCGTCCAGTCCTGAATGCCGAAAATAAAAACCCCCAAATACCCACTACAACCATATATTTTCCACAACGATTTCCACAGTTGTGGAAATCAGCGGTTTTAAAAAGTCCCGGCTCAGAAGGATGAGTACGATGACAAACCTAACACGCGGCTCGAAAACCCGCCATGGGTTTTCAACGCGTCTGCCTCCTATCCGGGTCGCTCACGTCCGAAAAGATCGAACTGAAGCGAGCTTACCTTGCCTGCCTTCAGCCCCTTTTTCAAAAGTTGTGATGCTGCCGGGATATTCCTTTTAGCCAAGGCTACTTCTGCGAGAAGCGTCACATTTCGGCCGGGAGACAGGAATTGCTCTGCGTTCTCAAAAAGCGCTTATGACTGTTTTTGACGTTTTAGGGTCTGCGGAGAAACTGGATCTGCCGTCAAGCGTTAGTGGAGCCGGATTGCAGGCGCGAGGCGGCTTTTAGCCGAAACGCGGGCGCCAGGCGGCAGGTCTGACATCACAGCCGCGCAGCTGTGTCCGACGTGACGGGCTATCGCTGCCGCTTGAGGTAAGCGGAGAGCTTCTGGTAAGTCGTGTCCAGATCCTCAGGGATGGTTCGGGTCTGGCCGAGGACAGCGACGAAATTGGAATCGCCCTGCCAGCGGGGAACGACATGCAGGTGCAGATGCCCCGCCACACCGGCGCCGGCGCTCTTCCCGATATTGAAACCGATATTGAAGCCGTCGGGATGGTAGGTATGTTCCAGGGCGAGCTGAAAGTCGCGCGCCGTGAGAATGAGTTCTTCGAGCTCCTCAGAAGTTGCGTCGGTTGGGGAAGGGATGTGGCGCCGGGCCACCACCATAAGGTGACCCGACGTGTAGGGAAAGCGGTTCAGGATCACGAAGGTGTGGGACCGGCGGACCAGGATGAGGTTCTCTCTGTCCTTGTCCTCATCCTGGAAGGCACAAAAGACACATCGCTCAGGCTTGCCGGCCGAAGAGATGTAGTGGTAACGCCAAGGGGTCCACAGGTGATCCATTAAGAGTTGATCAGTTCTTTGAGCTCCTTGCCCGGCTTGAAGTAAGGGACCCGCTTGGCGGGCACCTGCACTTTTTCGCCGGTCTTCGGGTTGCGTCCGTGGCGAGAAGCGCGCTCGCGCAACCGGAAGCTGCCGAAGCCGCGCAGTTCGACTTTATCCCCGGACTTCAGGGAATCGACTATGCTGTCGAGAACAATTTGCACAATGACTTCGGCATCTTTCTTGCTGAGATCCGAACTTTTGGAGACTTCGTCGACTAAATCAGCTTTGGTCATCTTCGTTCCCTCTGGCTCTTTGTGATTTTCGCTTAAACTGGTCCAACTGCCCGCCTACGAGGTCGCCGATGGAGGCGGTACCCACTTCCGGTGTGTACGTCCAGGTGCGGTCCGAATCCGGATCTTCTTTCAAAGCCCTGACCGAGAGTCCGATTTTGCGCTCCAGAAGATTCATCTTGATGATCTTCAGATCCAGTTCCTGACCAACCTGAAACTGTGTCTCGGGATCCTCGACTCGTTTCTCATCCAGCTCTGACACATGGCACAGGCCTTCGATTCCCTCGGTCAGTTCCACAAACGCGCCGAAGCTCGTGAGTCGAACAATCTTGCCGTGAACGATATCCCCAATCTGATGTTGAGAGAAGAACTCTTCCCACTTGTCCGGTTCAAGCTGTTTGATTCCCAGCGAAAGCCTCTGATTCTCGGCATCCACGTTCAAGACAACCGCAGTGACTTCCTGCCCTTTCTTCAGGACTTCCGAGGGGTGCTTGACCTTTTTGGTCCAGCTCAGGTCTGAAACATGAACCAGGCCATCCACGCCTTCCTCAACCTCGATGAAGGCGCCGAAGTCCGTGAGGTTGCGAACCTTTCCAGTCACGATGGAATTGATGGCGTATTTCTCTTCGATCGTATCCCATGGATTTGGCTCGGTTTGTTTCAGACCTAAGGATATTCTCCTGTTTTCCGGATCGAGTTCCAAGACTGCTGCTTCAACTTCCGATCCGATGCTCAGGATCTTCGAGGGGTGCTTGATCCGCTTGTTCCAAGTCATCTCGGAGATGTGGATCAGACCTTCGATGCCCTCTTCCAGCTCTACGAATGCTCCATAATCAGTCAAACTGACGACTTTGGCCTTTACACGGGAGCCCCGGGGATACCGGGTTGCCGCTGAGAACCAGGGATCCTCGGTCAGCTGCTTGTAACCGAGTGAAACCTTTTCCTCCAGGCGGTCGAATTTCAGCACCTTCACCTTGATCTCGTCGCCGACCTTGAACAGGTCCGAGGGGTGATTCACCCGCCCCCACGACATATCGGTGATATGGAGAAGACCATCAATCCCGCCCAGGTCGACGAAAGCGCCGTAATCGGTAATGTTCTTCACGACGCCGGTGACCTCTTTGCCTTCCTCGAGATTGCGGAGCGTCTCCTCCTTGGCCTTGTAATACTCTTCTTCAAGGACCGCCTTACGCGACAGAACGATATTTCCGCGGCGCTTGTTGACCTTGATGACTCTCATCCGCAGCTCGGCGCCGCGAAGACTGTCCAGGTTGCGGACGGGGTGAAGATCGACTTGGGATCCCGGCAGGAATGCACGGACCCCGATATCCACGGCCAGGCCGCCCTTGATGCGCTCGATAACGCGGCCGGTAATGACCGACTGGTCCTGATAAGCCCGTTCGATGAAATCCCAGATCTTCATCCGCTCGGCTTTCTCACGCGAAAGGACGACGTAACCGTCGCGGTCTTCCGTGCTTTCCAGCAACACATCCACCTTGTCGCCGGGTTTCACGTTGATGGTGCCCTTCTCGTCTCGGAACTCGTCAAGAGGTATCACTCCCTCGGACTTGAATCCGACATCGATGATAACAGTCGACTCGGTCACTTTGATAACTGTCCCGGTGATGACTTCGCCTTCTTCCAGGTTCTTGAAGCTGTAGTTGTAGGCCTGCAAGAGAGCGTCGTAGTCCATCTCTGTGGATTCCGGCCCCGCCGGAGAAGGATCCGACGCTTCGGACTCGGGGGAGACCTCCTGTTGGCTCTTGCTCCCTTGCATTTTGCTTTGATCGGCAGCTAACGACATTCTGGTTGAAACCTCCTGACCCTTTCTAATCTTTTCTTTCCTCTAAAATAAGAACCAGCCTGCACTATGCGGCGCCTTATCCCTCTTTTGGGTGGAACAGTGGCTACGACGGAGTGCCGGCTGAAAAGATCCCAGTAAAAATGCGTGATTTACGAGTGGAAAATGAAGAACAGTACTCCCGCCAGCATTCTGCACACGCGGTTGAAAATAAGACAATTGAAGAACTTCCCTTTTCGCTGAAATCTGAAGCAATTGTTATACGACGTTGTTAAAGGGTTTGTCAAGGTACGGACAAACCGCAGATTCCACTGCGACGGCACATTCTGGTAAACTAACACGTCTCGGACACCTAGGTGGGTGTCCCTGTCTTTTTTTGGAAACGATTTTACGGAGCCGTGAGCGGAGCGTTTTACGGTGCGACCCGGCCCGTACCGTGTGTAGAAAAGAGGAAAAGGGGAAATGAAAGAAGGCATTCATCCAAAGTACGAAGTGGTCAAAGTCCACTGCGCTTGCGGCAATGAGTGGGAGACTCGCTCGACCAAAGGCGGCGAGATCCGGCTGGAGATCTGCTCCAATTGTCACCCGTTTTTTACCGGCAAGCAGAAGCTGATCGACACCGCCGGACGCGTGGAACGCTTCCAGCGCAAGTACGCCCAGTCTGGTTCCAAGGCGAAAAGCTAAGCTGCACTCATGTTCGAGAAACTGCAGGCACTTGAAGAAAAATACGACGAGCTTTCGGGTTTGCTCGGGGATGCGAGCGTGATTTCCAACCCCGAGAAATACCAGAAGACTGCCAAGGCGCATGCAGAACTGCAGGACGTGGTCGACAAGTTCCGGCTCTACAAATCGCTCTCAAGTCAGCTGACCGCGACCAGGCGGATTCTCGAGGAAGAGACCGACCCGGAAATGGTTGAGCTGGCCCGCGAAGAGCTGCGGGATCTGGAGGAGCGGATCGCCCAGACGCAGGAACAGCTGAAACTGCTGCTCATTCCCAAGGATCCCAACGACAAGAAGAGCGTCGTCCTCGAGATCAGAGCCGGGACAGGTGGCGATGAAGCCAGCTTGTTTGCACAGGAGGTCTTCCGCATGTACTCCCGCTATGCGGAGCGGCGGCGCTGGAAAGTGGAAGTCCTCTCGGCTCACTACTCCGGTGTAGGCGGGCTTAAGGAAGTCATTGCTCTGGTCGAGGGCGAAGACGTTTACAGCCGGCTGAAATTCGAGAGCGGTGTGCACCGGGTACAGCGCGTGCCTGAAACTGAAGCCCAGGGCCGCGTCCACACCTCCGCGATCACCGTTGCGGTCCTGCCGGAAGCGGACGAGGTGGAGGTGGCAATCGACCCCAAGGACCTCCGGATTGACACCTACTGCTCGTCAGGTCCAGGTGGCCAGTCGGTCAATACCACCTACTCGGCAGTCCGTGTTACCCACATCCCGACCGGCGAAGTTGTCACCTGCCAGGACGAGAAGTCGCAAATCAAGAACAAAGCCAAGGCGCTCAAGGTCCTTCGCTCCAGGCTGTATGAGAAGGCACTTGAAGAGCAGCAGAACGAAATAGCGGAGAGCCGGCGGTCAATGGTCAAGAGTGGAGACCGGAGCGAAAAGATCCGTACGTACAATTTTCCGCAGAACCGGGTCACGGATCATCGGATTGGCCTCACCCTGCACCGGCTGGAAACCGTGATTGAAGGCGACCTCGATGAGATCATCGATGCCCTGATCACCCACAACCAGGCCGAAGCCCTTAAGAACCAGACAATCCAGTAAGCGGATATCTCGCCCACGCCGCCTCATGATCCAGAAATGAAAGACCAGGCCACACTTCAGGAAGCGGTCCGGCAAAGCACTGAGTGCCTGGCTGCGCATGGATTGAAAACGCCCCGGGAGGACGCGCAGCTCCTGGTCCTCCAGGCGACCGGCAAAAACCTGGCCTTTCTCTTGACCCATCCCGAGTGGAAACTGGCTGCCGAGCAACAGGAGAGGCTCGAGCAGTGGCTCGAGCAGCGCAAGCGCCACTACCCGCTGCAGTACCTGTTCGGCTCCCAGGAGTTCTTCGGCCGGCCGTTCCGCGTCGACGCCTCGGTGCTGATTCCGCGGCCCGAGACGGAGGTTGTCGTCGAAAACTGCCTGCAACTGCTGGCCCAAATCGACAAGGAGCGCATCCCGGTCGTGGACATCGGGACAGGCTCCGGCTGTATCGCGATCACGCTGGCGTGTGAAGACCCGCGCCTTGAGGTGACAGCGGTCGACATCTCGGAGGCGGCTCTTACCGTGGCGCGGGAAAACGCGCAGCGTCTCGGTTGCAGCGACCGGGTCGATTTTTTACAAGGAGACGTGCTTGCTCCGCTTGAATCGTCCGGCCGGCGGTTCGATCTGATCGTGTCCAATCCGCCTTACGTCGAGGACCAATCCGCGGAGGTCGAGTACTCGGTGAAAGCTTTTGAGCCGCGCGAGGCGGTTTTCGCAGGCCCGACAGGGCTGGAGATCTATACCAGGATTCTTCGGAGCAGCCGGACACTGCTCAGGCCTTCCGGGTGGCTGGTGCTCGAAATGGGTTATGGAATAGCCGATCGCCTGGCCGAGCTGGCGCAGGCGGAAGGCTGGAAGCAGGTTGATTTGCGCCATGACCTCACCGGAATTCCGAGGTGCGTGGTTTTCAGGCCGGAGTAGTTTCGGTCAGTCTGCCGGCTCGGCCTGCAAAGTGATCGGCATGCTTGCGGCGGTCTGTGTCTTGACGCGACAATCAAGAGATGGACGACTGTGTGTTCTGCAAGATAGTCAGGCGGGAAAGCCCTGCGCGGCTGGTGAAGGAAGATGAAGAAGTGCTCGCCTTTCGCGACACCAATCCCCAGGCGCCGACCCATGTCCTGGTCATCCCCAAGACTCACATCCCCTCGGTCGACGAAGCTCGTCCGGAGCATCAGGCGCTGCTCGGCCGGCTTGTCCTGATGGCCCAGTCGATCGCGCGGGATGAGAACCTGGTTTCCGGGTATCGGCTCGTTCTCAACAACGGCCGGGGCGCCGGTCAGAGCGTCTATCACATCCATCTTCATTTGCTGGGAGGCAGGGGGTTTCGCTGGCCGCCCGGATAAGAGGTGAACAAGCGCGGCGCTTTCCCGCGGAGCGCGTCGGTGCGAACAGTGCCCCAAAAGGGCTGAGCGAGGCCCTCTGTGGGTCGAGAGATGATATCCTGTGGTGTCATATGCAAGAACTGATCCGCGAACTGTTGGTGAAGGTAGGCGAGGATCCGGAAAGAGAAGGCTTGCTCTATACGCCTCGTCGCGTCGAGAAGGCGATGCGATTCCTGACTCGCGGATACACCGACGATCTGGACGCGCTGCTCAACGGCGCTCTGTTTACGGTCGACTACGATGAGATGGTCATTGTCCGGAACATCGAGTTCTACAGTCTCTGCGAGCACCATCTGCTTCCCTTCTTTGGCGTCTGCCACGTGGGCTATCTTCCTGCGGGCAAGGTCATAGGCCTCAGCAAGATTCCGCGCATTGTCGATGTTTTTGCCCGCCGCTTGCAGGTCCAGGAACGGCTCACGCAGCAAATCGCGGAGACGGTCGACCAGAAGATCCATCCGGCAGGGGTAGCTGTTGTCATGGAGGCCCAGCATCTATGCATGATGATGCGCGGCGTCCAAAAGCAGGATACGCGCATGATTACCTCGTCGATGCTCGGGCGTTTCCGGAAGGATCAACGGTCACGAATGGAATTCCTCAGCCTCATCAGAAGAGGGGATTAGAAGAAGGATGAAGGATAAAGGCAGAAGGATGAAGACAAACGGGACCATCGCAACCGCAATCCTTCTTCTCTTGTCCGGCGTTGTCTTCGGCTGGCAGAACAGCGCGCAGCGAGAGCAGCGGATCCAGGTGGACGTCAATCTCGTGACCTTGCGTTTCACAGTTCGTGACCAGCAGGGACAGTTCGTCAACACGCTGACCGAATCGCAATTCAAGATCTTCGAGAATCAGGAGCGGAAAGAGATCGCTTTTTTCGATGCGCCCTCGAACAAAGGTGGCCGCAGCGGGCCCCTTTTTCTGGCATTCCTGCTCGATGTGAGCGGCAGCACGTTTGCCACCCGGTCGGAGGAGATCATCGCGGCGCAGACCTTCTTCGACAACATCCAGCAAATCACCCAACTGGGGATTTTCGGCTTTACGGACAAACTGATCCCGTTTCAGGAATTCACGTCCGAGCGGTCTGCGGCTCTGAAGGCCTTTGCCGAGGCGAGGCAGCATCTCGGCCAGACGGCCATATACGATTCGCTGTCGCAGTTGATTGACCGGATCAACTCCAAGGCCAGGCGATCGGACCGAAAGGTCGTCATTGTCGTTTCCGACGCCATCGACAAGGCTTATTCCAAGTCCAGCTCGCTCGTCGAAAAAGCACGCGCCGGCAACATCACCATTTACACGGTACTCGTCCCGTCGGCGGCCCAGCTTTATATTGGAAACGCCGAGACCAACGAGGCCTTGCCCGCCCAGGCGACGAAAGCCAGTCAGGAAGAGGCGTTTGCGCGCCTGGCCTTAGGCACTGGCGGGAAGCATTTTGCCGGTTTTGAAACTATCCTCGACTTTGATCAGACGCTGGCCCAGATCGACGACGATATCTACGGCAATCTGTACTCCCTGGGCTTTTACACCGACAATCCTTATCTCGAAAAGAGCCAGAGGCAGATTATCGTCGAATGCTCCCGTCCCGGCACAAGAGTCTCTTCGCTGTTTCAAAACCTGCCCGAGCGCTTGAGCCAGAAGAAACGATACATCTCGGCCCTGTTCGACGCCGGCTCGCTGTCGCGGTTATCGGAAGCAGGCGGGCTGCAGTTCGAGGAGATCGGCGCCGAGCTTGATATTCTTCCGTCCGAACGGGAAGGCGGCCAGATCGGCCTTCCGTTTCGAATCAAGATCAGCCCGTACTCGCTGCGCGGAACGCGCAAAGAGGGCATCCGGACCCAGTTTGGGATTATCGGTTTGCTTCTGGACCGGCAGGGTCGCGAGGTGGTGCGCCTGCGCGAATTCTTCCGCGCCTCGCTGAGCCCGAAGGAAATCGAGGTTGGCCGGGCGATCATGTACACCAACAAGTTGATGGCCCCGCCCGGCCGGTACGACCTTCGGCTGGCGGTCCTGGAGCTGGCCAGCTGGCGAGTCACCGCATTCCGCACCGACGTCGAGATCGTGGACAACTGATGTCTTCACTGGCGAGCGAAGAGCCGCAAGCGAACCTGTTGTGGCGGTAACCGCTCAGTTTTCTGCGAGCGAAGCGGCAGGCGCTTTTGGAGTTCATCATG
>JBHGBF010000148.1:0-19268 GCA_041946865.1 Acidobacteriota bacterium
CCTACCCTGGGCTGTCTTGCCTAACGCCTTCGGCGTAAAAAACGTTACACATCTGTTTATTTTCGCCAAAGTCCAGTGTCCCGAAGGGACTGAGCAAGATAGCCCAGGGTACCGTTTTCAAGGTACCCTGAGTTATGCGGTGTGCGCGGCCTCCGTTCCCTGAAGGGGAACAGCAAAGGGTCACCGCAATGCTCTTCCCTTCAGGGAAGGGATGCGTTTACCGGACCGGAGACCTCCACTTACGGCGCAATCTCAAAACGCCAGCTTTGTGTGCTCGGCATACCGTGGTAGTACATGCCCTGCCCATCGACCAGACAGGTAGGGTCTATCTTGACGTAATACTTGGCGCCGGACGTAAATGTGCCTTGAGGGTTGATCGTCACGGTCGTTCCGAATCCGTTGGGGATTGTCACCTTCCCGCTGGTTATGGGAATGCTCTCAAATGGAAGGTCTACTTCCTCATCGGCAAAACATTCCCATATCTTTATATAGCCAGAAGAAGTTTTCGATACACTCTCTGGAAAAGTCAGCACGAGGTTTGCAGTGCTTGAGACGTCGACGGCGAGATTTGCAGGAGTCAGGGCGCTGGGCTGCGGATCCAGGGCGGTGCTTCTGGCTACATAAGAGAGACCAGTAGCAATATCAAGAGTGTCGTGTGATTGTGTTCCGGTGTATATGTCCACCGTAGCTACGTTGTTAAAATCCCTCGCATTGAAGAAGTACACAATCCCCTTTTTCGTTGCCGTGGTACCGGCAGTGGGATCGTAGACATACGAGTAGATGGTACTGGTCTGATCAACCAGAAGCAAAATATAGGACGCCTTGGTTATGGAGAGATTCCGCCAGTTGGTCAGCTCAGTGACCGTCGTGTTGTACCGCGAAGTAGCCGGTGGCACTTCCGTTTCTATTTCCGGATCTTGACGATTCTTATGCAACAGGCTGAAGTTCGTGGAGACCTGGAAAGGTCCGCTCTTCGGCACATATCCGAACGCGACAATTACTTCTTCGGGAAGTTCTTCCTTGATTCTTCCATACCCGCAGACCACAGACGCACCGGACTTGTCGACCCAGTGGATCTGGTTAGTTGCAAAGTTGGGCTCGTTGTACCGTTCGTACATCGAGAGCACGCACGGGATATCAGCGCACGTCCTCAATATTTCCCGAGCGAGATAGCCGTTATAAGTGTCCTTGAGAGGATCAGGGTGGTTGCCTGGGCGATCCTCTGTCACGAGGCTGTTCCAGTCAAAGAACAGTCCTTGGTCGTTCACCCCACCCATACTGGCGGTATAGGCGTCGTCGGGATCGCAAGAACCGCAGTTGAAGATCTCCATGTACGCGAAGTTGCCCCCTCCTGCGGGCTCAAAATGGATTTTGGGGCTATTCCGGGTATTATCCTCATTGCTTCCGACCAGAGTCCGTGTTCCCTCGGTAGAATTAAAAATGGTGCAGGCATCGAGTGGAAGAGGTGTCGCGAGCAAAATTGCGACACTGACCAGAAGAACTTGACAGGTTTTAACAGACATACAGCAACCCTCCTTAGGTTGTGGTTTCCACTATCATCGTGAAACACTACTAGTAATGCTCTGCAAAACTGTTCATTTTTAGCAGTTTGCAGCCCTTCCTTTTACGAACTTTGCGGGGGGAGCAAGGGTGGTGAAAAGAACCGGGGCGAACGTTTTGGGGGAGTGCGGCGGCTTTAACGCCACCGAAGGCGTTAAAGCCGTCCCAAGATGCGTATAAACTGCAGGGCAGAGGCGATGTTATCCGCCCCGCGGCGACGCCGCACTTCAAGAAAGCAATCAGGACAGCCGCAACAGCAGGCTTTCTCCGGGCACGATGTCCACGTGTTTCCCCAGCTTGACCGTTGTCAGCCCTTCGCTGCTCCGGACGGTCGCCGGGACCAGCTGACTTCCGACGTTGACCTGGGCGGCGGTGAATGGCTGGGAACCCAACGATCCGAGCTCAAGAGTTTGACAGCCGAGCTTCCCTCGCCGCGTCCAGATCTCTACCGTCGCGCTCTCCCCCGAAAGGGTGTGTGAAAAGCTGCCCCACCCTGAGGGTAAGCACCAGAAGCCGACCGTCGGGTTGCAGACCATGCGGGGCGAGAGCGTTACCAGCGCGTCCGACTGACGGTAGTTGAAGCCGCACAGGGCTAAGATGCAGGACCAGGAAGCCAAGGCCCGCGCATAGTGATAGCCGCATTCGATCTCGTTCCATGGGTTGCGTTTTCTGCCGTCGTAACGTCTGCGCACGGCCTCGACCAACTCCAGACCCTGCGGGTATTTCCCTTCAAAAAACAGATGCGCGGCGATCATGTACTCCACCCCGCTCAGCACTACCGTATGGACGAGGAAGGGTTGCTTGGGCGCAGCGTGTTTGGTGTAGTCGCACAAGACCACCGCCGCCTCGTCGTTGAGCGCCCACGCATGTCCCTGCCCGATGTGCTCGCTCAAGTTCCGCTTGAAGTTGTAACGATGCACCGAATCAAGGGTCGCGCGGACGTGATCAGGTTTCAGCAGATAGCCCAGTCCGGCGACATGGGCAAGCTCCTGGCCAAAGATCTGGTCGGCCAGACACCCTTCGCCCATCTGGTTCAGGGGGTTTTCAGTATTAACGACTGCAGTCTCTCCGGGCAGCTTCCGTTCAGTCTCGAAAATCATGAGGCCGGGGGCGATCTTGGACAGAGGTCGACCTTGAATCTTCTGGATGTAGTACTCACCGTTAAAGAGGTTAGAATCGATCCATTCGCTGCCGGACTTGAACAGGCGACTGTAACGTTCGGCCGCAGCCGTATCACCCACGACCCGGGCTAACTCCTCGCAGGCGCGCAACGCACCCAAATAAAGGACGCCCGACAACGGGTTAGGTCCGAAAAACTGAATGTCGTAGGTGTTGTGTTGGCAGCCCTCCATCACACCGTCCTGGTCCTCGTCCCACCCGCCCTCTATCCAGGCGAACTCCAGGGCCTTCTTTACCGTGGGCCAGACCTTCTTGAGCCAGGTGGTGTCGCCGGAAAGGCGCCAGTCAAGATAGAGCCTCAGCAAGACACCCGTCTGACCGTCAGCTGCCGCGTATCCGAAATGTTTCTTTCCATGCGGCAGGTAGTAACGGAAATCCATAAGACCGCGCTCGTCCGTGCAGATTTCCAGCCACGTGTCGAGGAATGAGCGGGAAAGCGACGGGAAGAGGTGCGGCAGCATCGACTCGTAATTCCACACGTGGGTGCAGCTTCCAGAACAGCAGCCTTTGGTTTTGCATCCTTCGAATGCGTGAAAACGCCCGTCCGGGGTCTGAAATACGGTGTTGGTCTTAAGCGTGGAAAGATTACTGAGGGCGGCCTCCAGGACGACCTCCGGCAGCGTCGTCGCCTTCAGGCTGTCGACGAACTCGCGAGTCGATTTGTCCAAGTCCGCCAGATGAGTCCCGGCGTAAGCAATGGCATCCCAAGCGTCGCGGAAGCGCCGGGTGTACAGGTTGCCGATGACCGTTTTTTCCTCGCCCTCGGGAGCATCCCACCCGCAGCCCTCTGGTGTCCGATTGGGAATGTGCCAGGTCAGAAGAAAGGTGAATGTTCCTTCCGCGCCGGGAGGGAGTGACTGCGAAGCGCAGACGGAACCGACCTCGATCTGATCGACACTCACGTAGTCCGGGGCGAAGGAAGCGTGCTCTGAGGGCAAATTCAAACG
Source organism: Acidobacteriota bacterium (assembly GCA_041946865.1). Classification (GTDB taxonomy): domain Bacteria; phylum Acidobacteriota; class UBA6911; order RPQK01; family RPQK01; genus RPQK01. The sequence goes on from JBHGBF010000148.1 coordinate 3,687, forward strand.
GCCGTCTTCTGCGAAATCGTCCCAGAAAGCCCGCACGGGCATCTCCCAGACATGGTCGCGCCAGGAAGCGATGTACGTGACCTCCCCTGAATCGGCGGTGACGGCGAGGGCCAAGGAGCCCTTGCGCGGATGCGTCGCTTCCAGGGCAGGATTGTGCATGAACAGGCCCTTGAGCTCCGGGGTTTCTCGATACTCGTTGACCCGTCCCGCCTGGCCCAGCACGGCCCCAATCGGGTTGTTCAGATTCCAGACGATAGAGACGGTCGCTTCAGTCAAACCGGGATTTTGCACCCGATAGCGCAGCACCGCCAAAGGCAGGCTGGAGTTTTCGGGGTCAAGTGGAATCAAGGGGTTGAAAGCTTCGAGCGAGACCTTGACCGGTAACTTCCGATCTTCGAAGTCAACTCGGGCAAACGGATATTCGCCGATGAATGTCGTCGACTCCAACCGCGGCATTCCCGGAACTCGGAACCAGTCTCCGGACATATACTCATGAGGCGGCAGCACAGGAGCTTCCAAGATCCGCGTGACTGATTTCCCTTCCCCGGCTCTTGCCCAAATGGCCGGGAACGTGTACCAAGGCGCCTGCCCTTTTCCGGGTTCGTTGAAGATCTCCCAGTCGCGAAGCTCACCGCGGCCGCCCAGGGAGACGCAGCCCGTCCCGATGCCACCGATTGGCAAAGCCACAGTGGCCAGGGTCTCCCCCTTGAACACACGTGGGAAAGTGATGGGACCTCCAGTTTTATCAGCGGAAGCACCTGGGCTTGAGGCGCCTTCCAGGGTCTGCCCACTCCAAGTAAGTGTGCCGGCCGTTGTCCCCGCCGCCACCTGCTTCAGGAAAGTCCTTCGTCCGGAACCGAGGCTCTGCTTGGTCTTTTTCATCGCGCCCGATTATATCCCGATGGGTATCCAAGGGCCGCTAGCTACGGCTATCTAGGTTTCAAAAGGAACGAACCGTTAGGACGCCGACGGGTGGAGGCGTTAGACTCTAAACCCGATGGCACATCTTCGAAAGGGGTCGGTGAATCACATGACTCGACTTGTCTGCATATCCTTACTGTTGTGCGGCTGCGTGATGGCCGATCCCCGCATCGGACCACGGAAGCCGGTCCTCGATATTTTCGAGGAGCAGGGGAAGAACTGGAAACGCGTCTTCGTCACCATTCGCAGCCCCGAGATCGAAGGAGTCGGGGTGGACCTGTGGTGCTATGAGGACAACTTCGGGCAACCGAAGAGCATAGACAAGACGGACGGCAAGATCGTTCTCTCGCACGAGTACCAGGGCAAGACCCTCGTGACTACTCTTGAACCCGAACCGGACGGTGTCACGATTACCGCCGTCTTAAGCGGGCCTGACGAAGCTTCGATCAAGGAAATCAAATTTCTGAACATGTGCGTGACGTTTCAGCGGTCAACTGCTTTCGGAAACGAGAAAGACAAATTTGACGAAAGCTACCTGACCGATTTTGTGGGCAGAGCCTTTGTGTTTCTTGGCAGGGGACTGACGCGCTTGACCGACACGGCTCGTGTTCCGAGCGTAGACCCGAGAGCCAACGGGTTCTCGGCTCGGGGAAGAGCGCCGAAACCGTGGGTTCAGGAGTATATTCCGTCCTGGGGAAAGCGGGCCGACTTTGTGGACACCTTCTACGGGAAACGGCCCTTGAGCACGGATCGGCCGGTTTATCCGATCATCGGCGTGATATCTCGTGACGAGCGGTTTATAGGCGCCGTTGCCTGGCCGGAGTGTGAACGGCTCGGGCAGCTTTTTCTGTCATGTGTCCATCCCAATCCGTTGATTTCGCGGAAGTACGATCCCAAGATCGGGCGGTGCGTATCCGGCGGGAAAATCTATCTTATCGAGAATGATCCGCACCGGCTGCTCGAGAGTTTCAAACGCGATTTCCCTGGTTGGCAAAGGCCGCCGGATGGGGACAAGTAGTAGTCGTGTCGTGTTGCATCTGAAGGTCCTACGGACCTCAGATGCAACACGACACGACACTGGACTTTGGCGGAAATATACAGATGAATCAACAGGAGCCGCTGCTGTGTGGCTGTATTGTAAGCCGAGTATGTGGAGGTCGGTGGGCACACTTCGTCGTTCCATCCCCACAAGTACATTCCCGGGGCCTTGACGCGCCGGGCAAAGTTGACGACGTCATAGTAAGCCGAAGTGCGAATCTGGTCGGGCGTTCGGTGTGAGCCATCGCCTTCCACCTGGAACATGTGCGGCCAGCCTCCCGCGCGGCCCTTAAGGTAGCCGGTCAGGTCACACAGCGCCGGGTAAAACGCAGCCAGTGCCGTCACCCGGGGATCCAGCCCGGCAACCACGATAGACAGTGCGCCTCCCTGACTGCCGCCGGTCACTCCGAGGTTGTGCCCGTCCCATTTCGGGTGGCTCACCAGGAAGTCATTCGCCCGGAGACAACCCAGGTACACTCTCTTGTAGTAGTAACGATCGCGGTTATCCAACCCGTAGGTTGGATAATCCGTCAAGGCCCCCAGCCGCAAGGAGTCGTACACCGACGGGTCCATGGTTACCGGAATTCCATTGATGCCCACCTGCAGCGTGATGATTCCTTTCTCAGCCATGGCAGGCAGGCCGCGGTAAGGGCGGACGCCGGCGCCGGGGACGCTCAGCAGTGCCGGGTATTTTCCGGGTCGTTTCGGCTCGCACAAGATCCCGTAGAAGCGACTGGTGCCCCTGTTCGCCAGGGTCTGAAGGTCAACCTGGTAGCAGTCGACTGTCCCGGTGCCGTAGCTCGGCAGAGGCGTCAACCGCGGATCCACAGACACTTTGGCGAGCGCCGCTTTGGCCTCTCCCCAAAACGCATCGAAATCGGCCGGTTCTTCGGCGGTCGGCTGAATGGACAGCGGCTCAAATCCGGCTGTCGCCACGCCCCGATAGGAGCGTTTGTCCCGCTTGACGACAGCGATGCACCGAAGGAAACCCGGTTGTTTCATGGTGCCTCCCGGGATATCGATTCCTTCAGCGGGCAGTTTGGCTGTCGCCTTGAGTGACGGCGGCATCTTCTCCGGCCCCACTTCGTACGCGACCTCGACTCCGACGACGGGGTGTCCGTCCATGGTCGCCGAAACGTGGAAGATCACCGGCTGGCCTAGTGCGTAACTCCAATCCGCATGATCCGTCGTGACGCGGACCTGGATTTGCCCGGCCCTCTCTTCGGCTCGAGCGCTGACAACAAGCAAGCAAGATGTGAGAAGAATCGTGAGAAGTGACCAAAGCCTTCTACCGAACATAGGGTCTCCTTCGACTATCAACAGGCACGAGCCCGGATTGCTGGATTGACGCTTCAATGGGGCTCGAGCCTGGTGGCGCGGACGTTTTCAGACATCGCCTATATAAAGCGAAACGGCGTTGAAGCCCGGACGTGAGCAATTTTCACGTTGGGAAAGCGCTTGCGAAGCCACTCTGCGGCATCCTCCATACCAGGCTCTTCACTATGGGCGTGGCCCAACACAATCAGGCCTTTGTTGAGCCGTGCCGCGGTCGCGTCGCGTGCGTACTCGCAACTTGTCCACTCCGCCGTCTCCCCGCAGATGACCACGTCCATTCCTTGGCGGCTCAGGAGCTCGATCTGCTCCCCGCCCATGGCGCCGCCCCAACCCGCGAACAGGCCCACCCGTCGACAGCGCATCCGGGGATCGCCGACTGCCATGAGGCGCTCGATGCCCAGCCGTTCTTTGCACTTCAGGCACAGTTCCTCGAAAGTGCTCTCCGTAGTGTTGTAAAGCCTTTTGTTGTCCGGGTTGATCTGTTTCAGGTCAAGCCGGCGGGCCAGGCCGTTGATGATTCCGTCCGGCTTATGAAGGTGCCAGTAGTCGTGAAAGCGCCAGATGGTGATGCCGGTTTCCTGAATCAGTCTGTGTTTTGTTTCATAGACCGGATCACCCAACAACGTCTGAACATTATCAGCGTGCTCGTAGAAGGTCGGCTCGTGGGTTATGAGCAGGTTCGCCCCGATCTCCCGGGTTTTGTTTATAACAGGTATCGTAGCCAGAAACGTGGTCACGATTCCGGTGACCTTACGCGACGGATCTCCAGCCTTGACCGTGTCGATGGTGTCCTTGACGGGCGTCCCGGTCGTGTCCTTGATGATGCGATCGATGACTTCCTGGATAGTAGGGGCCGTCGCTGCGTCTCCGGTCGGGGCGGCTGCCGCCGAGTTAACTGTCACCGTACCCGCAACGGCGCCTGCGGCCATTCCGGCCAGAAAACTTCGTCGGTCTGCTGTTCGTAGAATTGACACTTCGTCGGTCCTCCTTAGTCGATCTGCGTCAGCGGCTTCACCATTAGCCCTCAAGGAACGAGAAAAAGGGAATCAGACACGATCAGGGCTGACGATCAGCACGGGCATGCCTCTTGAAGAAACTCCAGATGACCTCGCTGGCATCGATGTCTCTATTCGTTTTGCCCACAGCTCTCTCGACCGCGTATTGCAGACCGCCGGGCCAGGTGTGCCCTCCACCCTCAATCGCATAGAGGACGACCTCGGATCCGTCCTTGCAGTTGATCCAGCTTTCCTGTCGTACCCGCGTGTCGTCCTGAGGGTCGTTATGCGGCAACACCTTCACCGTGGGCGTCGGAGAGCATTGATCGTGACCAGCCAGGACCTTGGACGTTTCAGGTACGGATAGCACTCTTCCCAACCGGCGCTCGCCGGTGGCGTCAGGCGTTTCTCCTCCCTCCCGGGGCACAATCGGATCTTTTGTTCCGGTAATGACAAGTAGCGGAATCGGTCTTGGCACCGGCGCCGAAGCGAACTTCTCCTGCATGGTGTAGGCGACGGGTGCAACGGCTGCAATCTTGTCAGCGACGTCGCGAGCCAGGCGCATGACCATGTGGGCGCCATTGGATATCCCGGTGGCGTAGACACGATGACGGTCAATATTCACAGTCTGCCCCAGGTGATCAATCAATGCCGAGATAAAACCGACGTCATCAGCGTTCGAGAACCGCGGGTCCCTCCCGTCGTTCCATCTCGTCTGAATCGGTCTCGGGTGCCGACGGCCTTCAGGGTAGACCACGATGAACCCCTCTTTGTCGGCCAAGGCGTTGAAGCGGCCACGCGTCAGATCGACCATGGCTTGCCCGTTGCCGTTCCCGCCGTGCAGAGCAATGACGAGCGGAAAGGACTTGCTCTTCTCCCAGGAGGGTGGGACATGAATCAGATAAATCCGTTCCAGTCCGTCATGAGTTATCAAGCCATGACTGTCACCACCCACTGGGCTTTCGGTCGCGCCGAGAGTCGACCAGACCGCAATGGCCATCGACAACGGAACCCAAAAGACTCTTATCGGCCTACTCCGCATGAGTGTTCCTTTCTTGTACCGGCAGATCGGCTGGGTTAAGAACGGTTCGGGGACCGGCACGCGGCCGTGACCTCCCACGAAGGGAGCGGGACTCATCACTTCTCCGCGGAGCAGTCACGAATGACCAGCTCTGTGGGCTGGTCATTCCATGGTAGGGGTGTCCCGATCCATCAACCAGACAGGTGTCGTCTATCAGGACATAGTAGCCGGTCGACGTCGAGAGATTCTGCGGAGGATCGACCTTCAGAGTGCTCGTTCCCAATCCTCCCACGTTCCTGATGTCAATAACCTCGACCGTCGTATCGTCTGCAGATCGGTTAATCGTTATCTTGCCTCCCGGCCCTTTGAAGACGGGCCTTTGGAAGGTGATGGACAGGTTGGTATCAGGTGCTGCACGAAGATCGAAGTTCGCCGGAGAGAGGGCGGTTACCGCCGGGAACATCACCTCGCTGTTGGGAAGGTACGCGAGGTCCTTGAGGTAGACGTTACGCAGACCCTTCTTCAGCTCTTCGCGCAAGTCAATGACGGCGACGTGATTAAAATCCTTGATGGGGTAATGACAGTGAACGTACATTTTGCCGGCTGCCAGATCGTAAATGTTCGAGTAGACCGTGTTGCCCTGCTGGACCTGCGCCAGGATCGACGAGAAGCAGGCTATGGAAATATTCCGCCAGGCGTCGAGGTTCCTGGTCGCCGTGTCAAACCGCCAATCGGTGGTGGTGGAAGTGAACACGTTGAAGTTCGTGGAGACCTGGTAAGAGCCCTTTTTCGACTGGTATTGATATTCCGTCGCTCCATAGCCGCAGATGACGGAGGCGCCGGTCGCGTCCACCCATTGGATCTGCCCGCGCGAGAAGATAGGCTCGTTGTACTGCTTGTACATCGCCAGGACCTGCTCAACCGTGGCGCATTCTCTCAATATCTTGAAAGCCAGGTAGCCTGGATAGTCCAGCTTATTGGGGTCAGGCTTTATCTGCCTCAGGGGCAATGCGTTCCAGTCATAGAACAGACCCTGGTCATTCATCCCCCCTTGGGAACCATTGTTGCCCATCGTCATGGTCCCGTAATAACCCTGATCGCCGGGGACAAAACGAATAAGAGCGTTGTACCAGCCGTAATCTTCGTTGTTTCCTACCAGCGTCCATTTGCCCTCAGTCGAATTGAAAATGGTACAGGCCGGAAGTGGAAGGCTGTTCGAGAAGAAGATCGCAGTAACCGCGAGAAGAATTTGAAGCCGTTTAACCATGATCGCGCTACTAGATGACTGCTTCCTCCATGCTGTGTCAATATGCGGCGCGGTTGTATCGATTAAATTGAGATTCGAGTCCGTGCTAACTAGCAACACAAGAGGGTTCATATGACTCGTTGCATTCCTATTCTGTTGGCGGTAATGGTCTCGCTGTTCGCCGCGACAAATGCGGCTCCGGTCCGGGCGCCGGAGATTCGTGAAGCCCGAGGGGAACACCAGCGTGTGGTTCTCTCGTTTGCCCCGGTTGCCGGCGCCAAATCCTACGAGCTGAGGTACAGTTCCGAGGCCGGGGTGAACACGATCCCCGACGTGCAGATAACCGACTACACCGTGCATGGGCTGAAAAATGGAACGACATACCGGTTCGAAGTTGCGGCGGTCGGACCCCAAGGAAAATCGCCCTTTTCCGCCGCCGTTACGGCTTCCCCCACAGCCGAGATGTCATGGGCAGCACTCAAAGACGCTTTCCGGGGCCAGAACCCGACCCGAAGCTCCTGTCCCTTCTGGATGCTCCATGGGAAGGAGAGTGATGAAGAGCTGCGGACGTTTCTCGACCTGGTCTACCGTTTCGGCTGTGAGGGCGTGACCATCCACCCCTACCTGTTCGAAGGCTATCTCGGAGAGGGGCAGTGGCACCGCTGGCAGGTGATCGTCGAGCACGCGCGCAAACTGGGGCTGGCGGTCTGGCAGCTGGACGACAAGGACTATCCGTCGGGTTGGGCCGGCGGAGCCATCGTACGCGAGGACCGCCGGCTGGCACGATGGGAAGTCACCCTTCCGCAAACCTTGCGCTATCAGGGGCCGGCCGATGTCTCGATCGACGTCGGCGCCGGTTTGCCTTCCAAGCAGCAACTGGTCTCAGTCGCGGCATTCGGCCCGGACGAACAAGTGAAGGACCTCACCGATCTGGTGTCAGACAACCGGCTCAAATGGAGCGTGCCGGAAGGCAATTGGGAAATCTTCGTCATAGGAACCTGGCAGCCCGGCATCGATGACCCCAGGACCCCTCCCGACCTGAAATACGGGGAAGTACGAGGCTACATTGACCCGCTCAGCGAACAGGCTACCGATCTCTATGTCGAGACGATTATGGGCGCCGCCTTCAAGCATTTGGGGCCGGAGTTCGGCAAGACATGGAAGGGGTTCTTCATCGACGAACCCGGGTTTCTTTCGAGCGGCGCCAGGTTAGGAGTATCCGGCGCAGGCTACCCTTTCACGCCTGATTTGCTCGCGCGCTTCCAGCAACGCTTCGGCTACTCTCTCAGGCCGCTGCTGCCCTCGCTCTGGATCAATCGCGGGAAAATCACGAGCCAGGCGCGACATGACTACATGGAGCTCATCACGAGCGAATACGGGCGACTCTTCGTTGGCAAGTTGAGGCGCTTTGCCGAAGAGCACGGCACGCAGCTGATCGGTCACCTGATCGAAGGTCCCCCCATGGCCACCGAGTACGGAGTCGGGCGGAGCACCGGCAGCACGCTCCGGACCCTCGAATCTTTCAGCATGGGCGGCTTCGACAGCATCTTTGATCAGTGGTTTGTGCCCGACGAAGATGTGTACTGGCGTCAGCCGAAGCTCGCCAGCTCTGTCAGCCATTACATGCAGACCCCGCTGGACGAGGCTCTAGTGGAGCACTTCGCGGCGACCGGATGGCGGACGGGTCTGACGGAAATGAAGGCGATGACGGACTGGACGACTTGCAGGGGTGTGAACCGAATCGTGCCCGGCGGTCTGGACACCCAGGAACCGCCCGTATGGGAGAATGTCCCAGAGATCTGGCTCAAGGGAAAGAACCCACTTGCGCCCTATTTTCATAGTTACCAGCTCGCCGCAAACCGTGCGACCATGCTGATTCGCGGCGGACGCCACGTCGCCCGGGCTCTCCTGCTCGATCCGGCGTCATCGGCGTGGGTGGGACCGGTGGAAGATCTCTGGAAAGCCTGCAAAAGTCTGAGCCAGGCTCATTTCGATTACGACATCGTGTCTTACGGCGTCTTCACCAACCCGTCACGGTGCAGGATCGACGGCAAGCGCCTCCTGCTGGGGCAGGAGGACTGCGAGTTCGTGATCTTCCCGGGAGCGGAAGCGGTCCCGTTGGCGGTCCTTGAGCGCCTGCAGGAGTTTTGCGACAAAGGCGGGACGGTGATCTGGCTGGGAGGCGTGATCCGACTTGATCTGAATCCAAACAGGGTCGGCCCGCGTTTCCCTGGCATCTCATCGGACCGTCGTCACGACGGTGAGGTGCGGGAGTTGGCGCAAGCCCTCTGGCTGGGCCGCAAGAGCCGCGCATTCAGGGTCACCTATCGCGAACTGGCAAACCTCCTCTACTCACTGGACGCGCACGACGTCTGGATCGACCCCAACCTGACCATGCTGCAGTACTACCATCGACGGCTTTCCGGCCGGGACCTGTACTTCATCAACAACGAGGGGTACCGGGTAAACACGGAAGTGAAACTGCGAGGAGCGAGGGGCGTACCCGAGCTCTGGGACCCCGTCACGGGACAGATCCGTCAGGCACCCTGCTACAAACAGGATGGCGAATGGCTGTCCGTTCGTCTGGAACTGGAGAGATTCGAGTCCGTCTTTATCGTGATCAACCCCGGAGGCCAGCTCCAGGCGCACCTGGAGCGGGTAAGCGCCGACGAAGTACGACGGCTGGAGGGCGGGGTTATCGAGATGCGAAGGTACGCCCCGGGCTTCATCGAGTACTCCGTTTCAGAGGGCGATCGGACGGAGGCAACGCGGGTAGCAACCGCCGCTGCCAAGCTCTCGGCATTGCGGTTGCAGGAAGGCTGGTCGAGGATACCTCTGGACGGCAATGCGGCCAGGTACTCGACGAGTTTCGACTGGGTCCCGGCGCCGGGCAAATCTGCGGAGCTCCGTGTCGACGGCATGACTCAGGTCGTTCGCGTCCGCCTGAACGGCGAGGATCTGGGGATGAAATTCTCATACCCCTTCCGGTTCGACTTGAGCGGCCGGTTACGTTCCGGCAGGAACACGCTCGAGATAGAGCACGTGGAGCGCCATACCTTCGAATCCAAGCTGGGTGAGGTGACGGTGGTCCCGTTCTATTTCGCCAGGAAGTGATTGCGGCCCGTAGCAAGCGTGTTGAAGGGGCTCCCGGATAGGGGACAGTGCGGTCACAGCATAGAACGGGCGCAAAGGTGGAAGCGCTCAGACAACCCTCTATTTCGATCCCGAGACCTTCAGGCACCGCTACTCGATCCACAAGGTCCGTATCAGCGTCCCGATGGTCCACGACCCGAACGCCTCAGCCAATCAGGATGAGACCTGGTACATCCTGAAGGAAAGCTTTACCGATTACCAGGAAGCCGGCGGTGGGGCGGTGCCCACCACGTGGATTATCGAGTTCACGACACAAACGGGGAGAGCCGGAAGCGTGTTGCGCTGGACTAATCGGTTTTCGACGATAGAGAAGCCGGCCGCGGTTGACCCGTCTCTGTTCGAGCTGAAGTAACGCGGGACGGCTTCTCCCGGATGTCAAACGTCAGGCATTGGCGCTGGCGATAACGATTGAGGCGATGATCAGGAGGATGACGGCCCCGCTCATCAGGTAGACGGGCTTACCCGACGCGCCTTTCCACTCGCCTGTAAAGACACCGGTAAGGTTGGCCGCCAGGATCACGACGATCAGGTACATCGCCCAGCCCGCTGACGCACCGAGTGATCCGAGCAAGGAAGCCCCCAGGCCGTAAAGAAAAGTGCTGCCCATCCACATCAACCCCATAGCCGCCGAAAGCAAGCCGTTACGGCCCCATTCCGAGGCGAAGAAAGACCAGGAACGATTGCGGAAAAGCAGCCATACGGCGTAGCCAGTATTGACCACGAAGCCACCAAAAAGCGCCACGGCCCACACCGCATTGACGGCTAACGCCGGGGAAGCGCAGGATGCCACTGCCTCTTTGAGGATCGGGTCGCCAAAGGCGAAGGCAAAATTGATGAAGGGGAAAAGACCCCGGCGAGAATGGCAAACACCAAGCCGGCCCAAAAGGTCTTTTTCGAGACCTGCGCCGACGCCTTCTTGCCAGACCCCTCCCGCGCTTTTCCCGCCACGGCTGTGAAAATCACTCCGATGAGAACTAGCACCACCGCGGACTGGATCATTATCCCCTGCGAGGTGCCGAGGATTGCGCGATTGCTGACAACCAGAGGCGTCATGCTGCCTATGGCGGTCATCAAGCCGAGGTCGACCGAGTAAGCGATGGCCATCCCCACCATCGGCATGCTGATTCCGAAACACGTGCCTCCGATTCCCCACGCGATTCCGAACAGGAACGGTGCAGCCAATACACTGAGCGGCAGATTTCGGATGACCTGCAGGAAGCCGGGCACCGAGGCGAATCCTATCGTCCACGGCACGATGAGCAGCGCTACCAGGGAATAAACAATACATTGATTCTCCCACCTCCATGTCCCGATGTATTTCATGGGCAGGATGAAGGTGCCAAGGAGAATCCCCTTTCAGCAAGGGATACAGGTCGCGGGCATCTTCAAGAACTACGACGTGGTGAAGCAGTGGGTCCAGATGGGAGACTCCGTCTCACCGGACCCAGAAAACCACGCGACCTACAGGAGGCTTTATGCAATCCCATTCGGACCGGGGGTGACACCGACGCCCCCATAACCCTGGCAAGCACAGGGCCGCACCCCTTCAGCTTCAGGGGTGCGGCCCTGTGCTTGCCAGGTTACGGGGGCGTCGGTGTCACCCCCGGTCCGAATGGATCACTGCACCTGAAAACGCCAGCAGTATTTGCTCGCCATCCCGTGATACGGGAGACCCTGAGCATCCTCCAGACAGGTGTCATCTATCAAGACGTAGTAGGTCTCGCCGCTCGTCAGATCGTTCGCAGGATTGACCGTCAGGATCATCGTTCCCAGTCCTGACACAGACGAGATGGGAATGGATGCAAATGTCGTATCGGTGAAATATTCCTTTATGTATAGGTAGCCGCCCAGACCCTGGTTGTACACATTCTCTGTAAAAGCCAACTGCAGGTTAGCCGAAGGCGTCATCGTGAGGGAATTATTCACAGGCGTGAGGCTACCGGAAAACGGATCTAAGACGCTGGCTTTCGACGCATAAGTGAGATCCACCAGATTGTGAGAATGCGCCCCTTGGGCCAGTTCGTCGGCAAGGTTCAGCTTGGCGATGGTGGTGAAATCCAGCCCGGAGTCGTGACAATGGAAGTAGATATCTCCGCTCTCGAGATCATAGATATTCGAGTAGATCGTGTTGGCCTGAGCAACCTGAGACAAAATGTTGGAGAACTTGCTGATTGAAAAATGCCGCCACAGGGTCAGCTGGGAGACCGCCGTGTTGTAGCGCGAATCCGGGTATTGAAGATCGGTCAACAGGTTGAAATTAGTGGAAACCTGGAAAGGTCCACTCTTCAGCACATACTCATATCCGGTGTCCCCAAATCCGCAGATCACGGATGCCCCGGTCCTATCGACCCACTGGATCTGGGCCCGGTTAAATATCGGCTCGTTGTACCGTTCGTACATCACCAGCACTTCCTGGACGTTAGCGCACTCCCTCAGTATCTTGAAGGCCAGGTAGCCCGCATAGTCTTCCTTGAATGGATCAAGCGGTAAGCTCCTTGTGGGTAATGAATTCCAGTCATAGAACAATCCCTGGTCGTTCACCCCGCCCTGAGAACCGCCGTTGCTCATCGTCATCGTCCCGTAAAGGCCCCCGCTCGCCGGCAGAAAACTGATAGAGGGGTTATTCCAGGCGTAATCCTCATTGTTTCCGACCAGAGTCCGTGTTCCCTCAGTGGAATTGAAGATGGTGCAGGCACTAAGTGGAGGACAGGTGGAGAAGAAAATCACGACAGTAATCAGGAGAATCTGAAGTTGTTTGAGAGACATATGCAACCCTCCTTAGGTTGTTTGTTTCTCACTATCGTCGTGAGATTCTCCCAATGCTCTCTAAAAATGCTCATTCTTTGCAGTTTGCAGTCCCGTTGCTCGACCACTGTCTGCAGTCAAGCCCCACCGCCTTTTTGGAGTGCGGTGGCAGAGGGAGGCCGATGCTTTATCAGGCCGACCGGCGATACCGCTTTGGTATGCGCCCCGGTCTACCCTGCTAGGCTAGATGGGCAAGGTCGCGGACGGACCGCTATATAGCGCCCACCGGCAGCAGCTATCCGCAAAGGTTCGCGAACCATCCGCGTTGATCCCCCGGGATCAGTAACGACGCCAAGTGCCCTCCGCCTGCTGTTGCCCGACGCCGGGCCGGGTGTAATCGCAGACTCCCTGCGAGAATATCGTCTTGAGTCTTTGCAGCTGCTCGGCGGCCAGAGGATTGGTGTAGTCGTTTGGGTCTACCGCTTTGAGCGCGCACTTGAGAACATTTCCTGCCAGGGGAGCTCCGGCCGCCACTCGAGGGTCGGCGTGACTCGGAAAGAGCAGATTGCAGCGTCCGGTCCCCTTGTACGTCTGAGGCTCTGCGATCTTCTCCCCCGCGGCTGTCCAGCAGGCGTCGACCAACTCCGGAGGCTTATTACGCGCGACTTTCGCCACCCCTGCCTCGGCCGAGGCGTCCTTCTCGATATTGGTCAGCCACACCTCCATCAGCCGCAACGCTTCGCCCATACGGAGGTTGAGCGTATTCGTGGGAGTCGGCTCTCCCTGTCCGGCTGAGCCAGGCAGTGTAAAGATTACGTGGTTGTCGGCGTTGCCATTGGCAGCCTTCAGCCGATCCCGCATCGATAGTGAACGGAAACGGTCATGGATGTCGCCCGCGGGGTCCCAGTAGGTGCGCACATCGATAATAGGAATCGTCGTCAGTCCTCCAGTGCCGGTGTTTATGCGGCCGGTTTGGTAGGCGAGCCGGAGCGCCTCCGGGTCTGCGACTGTCCGACGCGGAACCATCTTTCCATCGGTGTCATACCCTCCGATCCGCTCGTTCAGGTCCAGGAACTGTTCCGCGGTGATGCGACCGCTATTGAAAGCATCGAGACCGTATTGGACCCCGACATTGTCGAGCGGTTGCCGGGCGAAGCCGGTCTTCGGGTCTCGACCGAACATGTTCACCTGGTTGTCATAGATGCCACACCGCGCACCCGTTGGATTTGTAGCGGCATCGTAGACCAGAGACTTCGGAACACTCGGGTTGCATCGTGTCGGCAGGACTAAACCTGGAGAGAAGTTACCGTTCCAGCGGACGACAGTCTTCCAGGTCGCAAAACCCGATACGGCGGTCTTCTGCTCGTCTGTCCAGGAAAGGCTCGAGGTCTTGAAAGCCCGGTCCAGAAGGGCGCAGTCAACCGCCGGGGTGATAAGGCTGATGATATCCGGAAAGCTGACCATCGGAAGAAGGCCATCGAGCAGGCCGGGGTAGTTTTGAGCTATCAGATGCTGCTGCATTGAGCCGCCCGAGCCGCCCCATCCCACGGTGTGAACCGGTACGCCAAACTGCTCGATGAAATGCTCCTTGACCATCATCATAGTCTCGGCCGAGATGACGTCATTGCAGTTGTTCCCGAATACGTTCAGGGACGCAGTTGCCACCGCATAGCCTTGGGAAAAGAAGAGGTCATTCATGACGGACGGAGGGAGGCTTTGGTGGTAGCCCGCCCCGCAGCCGCCACCGAACAGATAGACTAGCCGGCCGTTCCAACCCGGTGTGCGGGTCCACGGATCCGGCAATGGGTCCTCCGGACGGTGCAGGAAGGCGATCGCATAGATGGCGCGGTTGATCGTCCCGCTCTCCTGGCGCACGATGTAGTCGACCGTGTGCCCGTCAAGACTGGTCACCTGCGCGACGTCCGTAGGCTTGGGTCCGGACAGATCGAGTGGCTTGAACCCCGGCGGGATGCCCAAACGACGAGAGGCCTCCGGGACCGGCCCGGCCGCCGGAGCAGCGGTCGATTTATAGAAGTAACGCACCAGCGTTCGGGCGCTGCAAGCCGCGTCAAGCGGCTCGCCCAGGCCGGCCTCCGCGGTTTGGCAGACGAAGGGCGCCTGGTGGGGTCCCGAGAAAATGGGACCGGTAATAGGGTAGTTGATCAATTCGGCACGTGCCTTTCGCTTTTTCCCCGCGGTGACCTCCACGGTGTTCGCCCCCGTGTTCAGCCCTTCCAGGCGGGCAACCAGAGAGCCGGTTTCCTGGGCCGGACGAAATAGCTTTGTTACGTCCAGACCATTGAGCAGGACTCGAAACTCGGCAGGTGCAATACCATTAGGGGGCGAGACTCGTACCAGCGCATCATTGCCGCTCACCATGTCCGGCCTGCCGGAAATAACCGTGATCTTCCAATCATCGAGCAATGCAGCCGCGACGACTGGATGTGAGAACACGAGAAACAGAAGACCGGCGGTCCACCCTGTCCACCGGGGCGAAAGGGTCGTCATAACGTAGGCGTATTTGCTCATTTGATTTCCACAACTTTTCGGGTGGCGGCGTGCGAAACGCCGCACCGAGGGCCTGGTAGGCATTCCGACTAGGACACTACGAACTACGGTTCGAATCGCCACAGTCGGTCTCGCCGCTGGCAAAGGGGGCAGGAAGAGTCTCGGCGATACGGCCGTGGAACCTCTCCAAGATTCTGATCGCGGCTGAAAGGTGGTCCAGATCATGCCCAAGCTGCCGGCGCCTGGCTTCGAGCACGGAGAGCTTTGCCGAGAGCTGCTCCACTTCGCCGTCAATCACTTCCAACTCTTGCTTTATGAACGCCCCGATCCGCTTGAACTCATCCGGCACTCGAGGATCCGGCACTCGAGAAGGCACGTCAGCTCCTCCAACCGTCGTCAGCGGTGGTCGGCCGTGATGCGGCAACACTCGCCTCCTGTCAGGAACTGCAACGTCCAGAGAGTATCTCCGAAGACTCTCTCAAGTCAAAGGGTTAACCGCGGTTCGACACTAGCTCACAAAGTTCAGTCCCGGAGGGACCCAGATTGTGCGAAATCCGGGCACTAGCTACCTAATTTTTGTACAAAATGGTGCCACTTTCGAAAACTCGGGCTTATTCCGA